>NZ_JBGLZF010000001.1:0-288923 GCF_047304405.1 Pseudomonas sp. Pseusp11 | reverse complement strand
TGTTTACCAAGGAGTTTTCCGTTTCGACTGCGCCGGAAGTGGGGCGAATTATAGACGTCCAGAATCTGCCGTCAACCCCTGATTACGCTTTTCTATCAGGATGTTCAAAATCCCTGCTTATATATAGACGCAACCGTAACGAATGCGCAGTATATTGCCCAACACATAACACACTACTCTCGTTTCTCACCTCGGACGATGCCACGCAATGAATGACCACCCCCGCAGCCTTGCCTCGACCCTGTTCTCGGTAGGCCTGCTCTTGATAGCCATGGCATCGATCCAGTCCGGAGCCTCCCTGGCCAAAAGCATGTTCCCGGTTATCGGCGCTCAAGGGACCACCACCCTGCGGCTGATCTTCGCCAGCGTGATCATGCTGCTGCTATTACGCCCATGGCGCGCGAAGCTCACCGCAAAGTCCCTGCGCACGGTAATTGTCTATGGGATGGCGCTGGGCGGCATGAACTTCCTCTTCTATATGTCCTTGAACACTGTCCCTCTGGGTATCGCGGTAGCCCTGGAGTTCACTGGCCCATTAGCGGTCGCTATTTATGCCTCACGTCGGGCGATCGACTTTCTGTGGATCGCTCTGGCAGCCGTGGGTTTACTGCTGTTGATTCCGACTGGCGCCACGAGTGCCGGTATTGATCTGGTTGGCGCAGGCTATGCCCTTGGCGCCGGTGTCTGCTGGGCGTTGTACATTCTGTTCGGCCAGAAGGCCGGTGCCGACAATGGCGTGCAGACCGCCGCATTGGGCGTGATGATTGCTGCACTGTTCGTAGCCCCCATCGGTATCGTCCATGCTGGTGCTGCACTGCTGACCCCCTCGCTGATTCCCGTGGCCATCGGGGTCGCGATTCTGTCCACTGCCCTGCCCTACACCCTGGAGATGGTCGCCCTCACACGGATGCCGGCCCGGACCTTCGGCACATTGATGAGCATCGAACCCGCGTTCGGTGCGCTGTCCGGCCTGTTGTTCCTCCATGAATACCTTTCCCTGTCACAGTGGATGGCAATCCTGTGCATCATTCTGGCGTCCATCGGCGCAACAATGACCATGGGGAGCACCGCCAAGCCCGCAGTTGCGGCGGATTGATACGAGATTTGACGAAGGTCTGGTATTTGCCGCTCAATTAGGCCATGTTTAGGTCACGTAACTCAGTGTCAGACATGGACTTTTTCAGATAGGGATATCAGAACGCTTCAAGCAAAAGCGAATGCAGGCAGACCCGGGCACAAAGATCCGGAGCCTCAATAAGGACAGCAATGAAACGAATTTTGATACTGATCGCCGTGCTTGCAGTTGCGGGCTGCGCGGCGACCTCGAAAACCCAGATCAAACACGGCAAGAAAGGGCTGCATATCAACTGTTCCGGGCTGTCGTCCTCCTGGGACCAGTGCTACACCAGCGCTGCCAACTCGTGTGCGCCCAAGGGTTACAAGGTGATTGCCAAGTCAGGGGATGCGGTCGAAGAACCCGGGGATTATCCGTTTGGCCTTAACCCGGCCGGCTATACCAGCCGCAGTATGATCGTCATCTGCAAATAACCTTCCACGCCTGTCGGCTTGCTTAGCCCGATAGGCGCCTCGCCCGGGATGCTGCTAACGTTCGTCAGTCACTGACTGTTCAGCAAAGGGCGACATCCATGACCACCGCTATCAATAACAAGAAAATCGTATTGGTCGTCGGCGCAGGCGATGCCACCGGCGGCGCCATCGCCAAGCGTTTTGCCCGGGAAGGCTACGTCGCCTGCGTCACACGTCGCAGCGCAGACAAACTTCAGCCACTGGTAGATGCCATCACGATCAGCGGCGGCGAGGCTCATGGCTTTGCCTGCGATGCGCGCAAAGAAGAGGACGTGATTGCGCTCATCGAGCAGATCGAAACCGAGATCGGCCCCATCGAAGCGTTCGTCTTCAATATCGGCGCCAATGTGCCGTGCAGTATTCTCGAAGAAACCGCTCGCAAGTATTTCAAGATCTGGGAAATGGCCTGTTTCTCAGGGTTTCTCAATGCTCGCGAAGTGGCCAAACGCATGGTCACCCGCCAACGGGGCACGATCCTGTTCACCGGGGCCACCGCCGGCTTGCGCGGTGCCGCAGGGTTTGCAGCCTTCGCTGGCGCCAAGCACGGGATTCGCGCCCTGGCCCAAAGCATGGCCCGCGAACTGGGGCCGATGAACATCCACGTCGCTCATGTGGTGGTCGATGGTGCCATCGACACCGACTTTATCCGCGACAGATTTCCGGAAAAATACGCGACCAAGGATCAGGACGGCATCCTCAATCCCGAGCACATCGCCGAAAACTATTGGTACTTACACAGCCAGCCACGGGACGCCTGGACGTTCGAGCTGGATCTGCGCCCCTGGAACGAACGCTGGTAAGCCTTCCCCTACGACAAAAAGAAGAGCACATCGACCATGAGCAAAACCGTGGAGTTCTTTTTCGACCTCGGCAGCCCCGCCACCTACCTGGCCTACACCCAACTGCCGAAAATCTGCGCGCAGACCGATAGTCAGCTAATCTACAAACCGATGCTGCTGGGCGGCGTCTTCAAAGCCACCGGCAACGCCTCCCCGGTGACCATTCCGGCCAAGGGTCGCTACATGTTTCAGGATCTGGACCGCTATGCCAAGCGTTACGGTGTGCCGCTGAAGTTCAACCCGCACTTCCCCATCAATACCCTGATGTTGATGCGCGCGGTCACGGGTATGCAATTACGTCATCCCGAACGCTTTCAGGCGTTTATCGATTGCCTGTTTCACGCCCTGTGGGTGGAAGGGCGCAGCCTCGATGATCCCGCGACCGTTGCCGCCGTGCTGACGCAAAACGGTTTCGATCCGAATGAAGTGCTGGCACTGACCACCGATGAGAACGTCAAAGCCGCCCTCAAGCAGAACACCGAGGAAGCGGTACAACGCGGTGTATTCGGCGCACCGAGCATGTTTGTCGGGGATCAGCTGTTCTTTGGCCAGGATCGGCTGGACTTCGTCCTTGAAGCCCTGCGTGCGCAATAGCCGGACATAACTCAGGCGCTGGAAACAGCGCCTGAATTCAAGCCGATCAAATAGCCGCGGTCCGGGTGTTCAACCACTCAAGGGCCGCGCCATCGAGCAACGGGCTCAGGCGCTCGCGCACTTCGGCATGGTAGCCGTTGAACCACTGCTTTTCGTCTTCGGTCAGCAACGACGGTTCCAGGCAGCGGGTGTCGATCGGGCACAGGGTCAGGGTTTCGAACTTCAGGAATTCACCGAACTCGCTCTTGCCCGCCTCGCGGTTCAACACCAGGTTCTCGATCCGCACGCCCCAGCGGCCCGGACGGTAGGTGCCCGGTTCGATGGAAGTGATCATCCCTGGCTGCATTGCAGTTTGCGGCGCGGCTGCCGCCTGATAGGCGATGACTTGCGGGCCTTCGTGAACGTTGAGGAAGTAGCCGACGCCGTGACCGGTGCCATGACCGTAGTCGACACTTTCGGCCCAGATCGGTGCTCGGGCAATGGCGTCCAGCAACGGCGACAGAATGCCCCGCGGGAACTGCGCGCGGGAGAGCGCAATCACGCCTTTGAGTACGCGAGTGCAATCGCGCTTCTGCTCGTCAGTCGGCGTCCCCACCGGCACCATCCGCGTAATGTCGGTAGTGCCGCCCAGGTATTGGCCGCCGGAGTCGATCAGCAACAGGCCGTCACCCTCGATGACCGCGTGCTCTTCTTCGGTGGCGTGGTAATGCGGCATCGCACCGTTGGCGTTAAACGCAGCAATGGTGTTGAAGCTCAGTGACACATAATCCGGACGCCGGGTGCGGGCCGCGGTCAGGTGTTCGTCGATGGTCAGCTCGGTGATGCGCTCACGCCCCCATGCCGCCTCCAGCCAGGCGAAGAATTCGCACAGTGCCGCGCCATCCTGCTCCATGGCCCGACGGATGTGCTCGGCATCGGCCAGGCTTTTTTGTGACTTGGCCAGGGTGGTCGGGTTCAGGCCTTCGACCAGTTTCACATCACTGTTCAAGTTATCCAGCAGACCCGCCGTGACCCGCGCCGGATCGACTTGCAGGCTCGCGCCGCTTGGTATGGCGCGCAAGGCGGTGGCCACTTCGCTGTAATCGCGCAGGGTCACGCCGTCCTGTTCAAGGATGGCACGCAGCTCGGCGCTGACTTTACTCAGGGCGACGAACAAGGTGGCCTGTTGCTGGCTAATGAGCGCGAAGGACACAAACACCGGGTTGAACGACACATCGCCGCCACGCAAGTTGAACAGCCAGGCGATGTCATCGAGGGTGGCGATGAAATGCCAGTCGACACCGCGCTCTTTCAACACGTCACGCAGCTGGGCGAGTTTTTCGCCACGGCTGACGGTCGCCTGAGGCGGTAAATGTTGATAAATCGGCTCGTTCGGCAAGCTCGGGCGATCACTCCAGACTTCGCTCAGCAAATCGATGTCAGTGCGCAGACGTGCGCCGCGTTCTTGGAGTTTGCAGCTCAGGGTACGCGCCGACGCCACGGCCATCACCGCGCCATCGACTGCAACGACACCGCCTTCAGGCGTTTGCTCGGCCAGCCAATCAAGCGGGCCGGGTTGACCCGGTTGCAGCTTGACCAGCTCGATACCGCTGCCCTTGAGTTCCTTGCTCGCTTGTTCCCAATAGCGGCTGTCGGCCCAGACGCCGGCGAAATCCGGCGTGACGATCAGCGTGCCGACCGAGCCATGGAAACCCGACAGCCACTGCCGCCCCTGCCAATAGCCCGGCAGGTATTCCGACAGGTGCGGGTCGGCCGACGGCACCAGCAGAGCATGAATGCCCTCCCGGCTCATCAGCTCGCGGGTTTGCGCCAGGCGCCGGGGTACCAATCCATTGATCGAAGGCTGCGTACTCATCGTGTCTCCTGCTAACCACTTCATCATTATTGTTGGGTGCCGATCAGAGTCGGCGCTTAAGGACCTGTCGCCCAGAATGCCGGAGCACTGGCGGCGGCCGTTTTGATCAGATGCGCAGCCTGGTCGATATCCTGCTCGGTGGTGAAACGCCCCAGGCTCAAACGAATGGTGCGACTGGCCGAGCGTGCGTCATGCCCCAACGCCAGCAGCACATGGGATGGTGCATTACTGGCGGAGTTGCAGGCCGACGTCGCGGAAAATGCAATCGAGGTGCTCAACGCCGCGGAATTGAACTCGCCTTCGTTGAAAGTCAGGCTCAAGGTATGGGGAATGCGCTGGGTCGGACTGCCATTGACGCGAATACCGGGAATGCTCAGCAGCTGATCGAGCAAGCGTTCACGCAGGCGCACGATGGTGGCTTTTTCTTCATCGAACAAAGCGGCCGCCAGGGCGAAAGCGGCGCCCATGGCTGCGATCTGGTGCGTCGCCAGAGTACCGGAACGCAACCCGCCCTCATGACCGCCGCCGTGGATCTGCGCTTGCAGGCGCTGTTGCGCGCGAGGCCCGACGTACAGCGCGCCGATGCCTTTGGGGCCATAGACCTTGTGCGCCGAAAATGACATCAAATCCACCGGCCACCGGGCCAGGTCGATCGCTACTTTGCCCGCGCCCTGAGCCGCGTCAACGTGGAACAACGCATCGCGATCACGCACCACCTGGCCGATGGCCGGGATGTCGTTGACGGTGCCCAGTTCGTTATTGACCAGCATCAGCGACACCAGAAAGGTGTCTTCACGCATCGCCTCGCTGACTGCTTGCGGAGTTATCAGGCCTTCGGCATCGGGCACCAGATACGTCACGGCAATGCCGGCATCCTGCAATTGTTTGGCGGTGTCGAGAATTGCCTTGTGTTCAATCTGGCTGGTGATGATATGGCCGCCGGACACACCGCGGGCCTGGGTAACGCCCTTGAGTGCCAGGTTGTTGGATTCGGTGGCTCCGGAGGTCCAGACGATCTGCTCGGCCTGGGCGCCCACCAGTTCGGCGACCTGGCGCCGTGCGTGCTCGACCGATTGCCGGGCCTGTTGACCGAAGGCATGGGAGCTGGACGCTGGATTGCCGAAGTTACCCGTGAAGCCCAGACACTCAACCATCACCTTGATGACCCGCTCATCCACCGGCGTGGTGGCGGCGTAGTCGAAATACAACGGACGTTTATTCATAGAAGACTCGCAGAGCGTGTTCCGGGATCAGGAAGCTCGTCACTGGAAATATCAAAGCGCCGCCTTATGAGCGGTGCCGAATTTGCAGAACGATAGCAATACCTGATCGGAGGCCGTTAAAGAAGAACAACTTCATTTAAAAGTGCGTAGGAACGCTCCTGAAGTCGAGCTTAACAGGCATCGGGTAACCGGTTGAAGCAATGCGTCAGCTAAAACTTTCAAGCAACAACGGATACATGGAAGCCACCAGCAACAAGGCCATGCCCCAGTTGAACAGGCGTAGCCAGCGGCGATCGCGCAGCACATTGCGCAACAGCGTGCCACAACCAGCCCACACACCGACGCTCGGCAGGTTGATCAGAGCGAAGACCGCGGCAATCACAATCACATTGGTGAAATAGCCCTGCATTGGCGTGTAGGTGCTGATGGCACCGATGGCCATGATCCAGGCCTTGGGGTTGACCCATTGAAACGCCGCCGCGCCCAAATAGCTGATCGGCTTGCCCTCGCCCTGCTCACCCTCGGCGACCGGCCCGGAATGCGCAATCTTCCAGGCCAGGTACAGCAAATACGCCGCGCCGAGATAACGCAACACGGTGTAAAGCAATGGATAGGTTTGAAACACAGTGCCCAGGCCGAAACCGACGGCCACCACCAACACGAAGAAGCCGCAGGTAATGCCCAGCATGTGAGGGATGGTGCGGCTAAAGCCGAAATTCACGCCCGAGGCCAGCAACATGGTGTTGTTCGGGCCGGGGGTGATCGAGGTGACAAGGGCGAACAGGGCAAAGCCCAGCAGCAGGTCGAGCGAGAGCATGGGGGGCAGTCCATCAGAGTCAGTCAGGTGTTGACCCTATCGCACGCCTAGAGGGAAACCCATGGACAGTTGCGTGAAAGTTCGAGCAGTACAGTTGTCGCTCAGCTTTGGCGACCGCGCAGCTGTACTGTGCGCTCGGCGTTCATCTCGCCCTGCTTGTCAAAACTGATCGATTTGGTCGGCTGGCCGAGCAATTCGGCTTTCTTCGCGTGGTACTCCTCGAAGGACAAGCCCCGACGATTCAAGGCTTCCAGCGCCAGTTCCCGGGTTTCTTCAGCGGTGTAGGGGCGTAGTTCCGGTGAAACATGACTGGCGCATCCGGCGAGGACGGAAACGGCGAGCAACAGGAAAGTGGCGAGTAGAGTTTTCATTTCGAGCGTCCGGATAGCTGGGTTCGGGGCAATGAACACAGGCTACCGACGCGCCCCAACGGGCAGAAATCAATGCTCTCGATAGTGGGTATCGGGAATTGGTGAACTGGCAGTGAACAAGCGTAGCGCCACAGAGAACCTGTCGATCCAGGTTCTTACCGCTGATGCACCAAAATTACAGTGCAGCGTGTTGTCGTGACTGCGGCTACTCGTCGGGCACTCGGTTGTAGCGAAGGGGCTGACCTATAGTTATCCGACCGGAAAACGGCGAAGGAACACCTTAACTCCACAACAATAAAGGGAGAACCGTCATGAGCGTCAAACCTATTCCAGAGGGTTATCACAGCATCACCCCTTATCTGGGCATTCAGAAAGCTGCCGAAGCCATCGACTTCTACAAGAAAGCCTTTGGCGCCACCGAAGTCATGCGCCTGGCCATGCCCGACGGCGGCATCGGGCACGCCGAACTGCGTATCGGCGATAGCCCGATCATGCTGGGCACACCCTGTGACCAGGGGCCCTTGAGCAACCCGGACAAATCGCCGTCCGTGGGCCTGCATTTGTATGTGAACGATGTGGACAAGTCCTATAAACAGGCCATCGATGCCGGTGCCACGGTGGTGTCCGAGGTCAAGGATCAGTTTTATGGCGACCGCACGGGGACCTTGAAGGATCCCTATGGGCATGTGTGGTTTCTGGCCACGCGCAAGGAGGATCTGACGCAGGAACAGATCGAACAGCGGGCGAAGGAGATGTTCAAGCAGGGTTGATAGCTTCGGTATGTGATCAGGCCCCATCGCGAGCAGGCTCGCGATGGGGTCATCTCATTTAACATCAATATTGGCTGTTCCCACACAGCGCAGAAACACGAAACATTTACTTTCATATCCCCTTTCGGGATTTCCGATGCTCATACGTCTTATTTAGATGCAGCCGGTCGCGTAGGCAAAAGCCACGACCGGGCCTTTCATGGACCTCAACGCTGGGAAGCCCGCAGCAGAGGTCCTCTCATCGAAACAAGACCTTTAATCATGTCGAAGAAATCCCGCTCAAAACTCTGGTTTCTGGTCCATAGCTGGCTGGCCCTGCCCATCTGGTTCTTTGTATTGATCGTCTGTGTGACCGGCACATTGGCGGTGGTCAGTCAGGAAATCGTCTGGCTGGCCAACCCGCAAATGCGCGCCAGCCCGCCTTCGGACGACGCGCCGCTGCTCAGCTATGACCAGATCATCGCCGCCATCAAAAAGGCTGAGCCCCAAACGCTGGTCGAAAGTATCAACCGTCCCGACGAGTCGCATTTTGCCCTGGATGTGAAGGTCAGCTACCCGGACGGACGCTCGGTGACGGTCTATGTGAACCCCTACAGCGGGGCGATTCAGGGCACCGCTCCACCCTTCAACTTCCAGGCCTTCACTCGCGCGCTGCATGGCTGGTGGCTGGTGCCATTCACCAACGGCTACAGCTGGGGCTGGTATCTGGTGTCGTTCCTCGGCTTGCCGATGCTGGCTTCACTGGTGACGGGGCTTGTGGTCTACAAACGGTTCTGGAAAGGCTTCTTGCGACCGACCCTGCGCATTCGTCATGGTGCGCGGATTTTCTGGGGCGACTTTCACCGGCTCAGCGGCATCTGGTCGATCTGGTTCATTGCGGTGATTTCCGTCACCAGCACCTGGTTCATGATTGAAGCGATCCTGTTCGATAACCATATTTCGATTTCCACCGCGCCGGTCGCCCCCGTCGTCCCGCGTGAGAGCGTGCCGCTCACCGCCGATGGCGCACCGGCTCCGATGATCAGCCTGGAAAGCGCGATCCGCGAGGCCAAGGAACGCATTCCCGGTCTGGAAGACAGCTCTGTCAGCCTGCCCGCGAATGCCTATAGCCATCTTTTGGTGAGCGGGCGCAGTTGGTACCCGTTGATCTACCAGAGCGCCGAGGTCAACCCTTACACCGGTGACATTTCCGCCACGCGCCTGCTGTCGGATCGTTCGGGTCTGGAGCTGGTGACCGAATCCATGCGTCCGCTGCACACCGGCGATTTCGGCGGTATCTGGATCAAACTGATCTGGTTCTTCTTCGGCCTGATCCTGAGCATGATGGTCCTCAGCGGCCTGTTGATCTGGACCAAACGCACCGCCCTGGCCACGGCCAACGCGCTCAAGCGCAGCAACAAGCGTCCACGGGTTGCGATGACCGCCCAGCCCGCCCCAGCCATGAGCCGCGAAGCCACGGAGGGCAGCCGATGAGCCAGGTCGCAACAGAAAAACCGCGCTCGCCGCTAAGCCGCTTCTGGCACACATGGCGCTTCCACATCAACGTGCTGCTGTTGCTGGTGCCGCTGGGGTTCATGCCCAAGTACTTCGCCGACGCAGCGCTATTTCGCGGTGACACTGGCCTGGGTGAGCGTGAAGTCGGTGAAGTTCAGGTCGGCCCCTGGAGCCTGCGCCTGGCCGAATTGCGCGACGCAGCCCCGGTATCCGATGGGCCGGCCGGCTACTTGAAGCTCTTCAATGCTGCGCTCTGCGACAGCTGTCGCGATCAGGTCAAGGCGACTTACCTGCGCATTGGCAAACCACGCAGCCTGCGCGCAGCCGGGGTGATTTTCTTCGGCACGCCCTACAACATGGGCGCCGCGCTGCCGGTACCTGAAAAGACCAAAAACGACGCCGAGCTGTGGATCACCATGGAAGGCTGGGACGGTGCCATGCATCAAGCCTCCATCCCCCTGAGCCAGGCATCCCCGGCCACCGTCGCATGGCTGAACAGACAAGGAGGCAAACCATGATCAGCGTTTTTCGCCCCGTTTTACTGGTGCTCTGCGCCGCCTTCAGCGCCAGCGCCCTGGCCCACAACCCGATGTGCGAATGCAAGGCCATCGACGCCGAACAGATCCGTTGCACGGGCGGTTTTTCCGACGGCAGCGGCGCGCCGGGCGTGACCCTGGATGTGATCGGCTACGACGAAACCATTCTGGTGCCAGGCAAGCTCGGCGCCGATTCGACCCTGACGTTCAAGAAGCCCGGCGCCGAGTTCTACGTGCTGTTCGACGCCGGTCCCGGCCACGTGGTCGAGATCGACCAAGCCGACATCGAGGCGCCCTGAACATGAGCATGACCACGCCAACCACCCAAGTGGTGCGCCCGGCCGGTGCCGGCCATGAAACCCTCTATGTGTTGCTGTTGTGCCTGATGATCCTGGCGGTGGCCGGCTCGGTGGTCGCCTGGCGCGGCGAGTCCCGTGAGGTGAGCAGCGTCGGCAGCCATCAACTGGATGCCCGCCGCGACCTGAGCGCATCCGAGCAAGGTATTTACGCAGACCTACGGGTCACGCTGGATGAAATCCATCTGTTGCGCGAGGAACAACAAGTACTACCCACACCCGCCACCCTCGCCGATGAAGGTTTCGCGCCGTTTGCCCGGGACGCCAGTTCCGTCAGCCGTGGCGGTCATGCCTGGCAATTGCTGGACGCCAAGGCGTACTTCGGCCAGAGCCAGGCACCCACCGTGGCCGGCTCGTTTCTGATGCGTTTGACCGCTGACGACGATGCGCCAGACGTCTGGCTCAACCGCTCCAAAGCCCTCGCGCCCCCGGCTGATCTGACTGACGCCGCGCTCGAAAGCGCCGGCTGGCGGCAGATCGTTGCGCAATTCGATGCTGGGGTCACCCGCCAGCATCGGCACTGAACCCTCGCCCTCACCCGAGAGAAGACCGCTTTCCCATGCCTAGTTCATCTCAACGTCGTTTTTTGCGCCTGCTGCTGGTCGGCCTACTTGCCTGTTTGCTGACGCCGCTGGCCAGTGCCGACCAGGCCAAGCACCTGCGCATCGGCATCACCCTGCACCCTTATTACAGCTACGTGGCCAATATCGTCGGCGACAAGGCCGAAGTGGTGCCGTTGATCCCGGCCGGTTTCAACCCGCACGCCTATGAGCCCCGCGCCGAGGACATCAAACGCATCAGCGGGCTCGACGTGATCGTGCTCAACGGTGTGGGCCATGACGACTTCGCCGACCGCATGATCGCCGCCAGCGAAACCCCGAATATCAAAGTAATCGAAGCCAACGAAAACGTGCCGCTGCTAGCCGCCACCGGTGTCGCCGCTCGCGGTGCCGGTAAAGTGGTCAACCCGCACACGTTCTTGTCGATCAGCGCTTCGATTGCCCAGGTCAACAACATTGCCCGCGAGTTGGGCAAGCTCGACCCGGCCAACGCTAAAACCTACACCCAGAATGCCCGCGCCTACGGTAAGCGCCTGCGACAGATGCGCGCCGATGCCCTGGCCAAACTGACCCAGGCGCCGAACGCCGAGCTGCGCGTGGCCACGGTCCATGCCGCCTACGACTATTTGCTGCGTGAGTTCGGCCTGGAAGTCACCGCTGTGGTCGAGCCGGCCCACGGCATCGAACCCAGCCCCAGCCAGCTGAAAAAAACCATCGATCAACTGCGGGAACTGGACGTGAAAGTGATCTTCTCGGAGATGGATTTCCCCTCCACTTACGTCGAAACCATCCAGCGCGAGTCCGGGGTGAAGCTGTATCCGCTGTCGCACATTTCCTATGGCGAATACACCGCCGACAAGTACGAAAAGGAAATGACCGGCAACCTCAACACCGTGGTTCGGGCGATTCAGGAGTCAGGCGCATGACCGCTCAAGAAACCCTGACCGTACAAAGCGCCGGCCCGACGCTGGATTTCGCCGAAGTCAGCCTGACACTGGGTCGCACGACAATCCTCGACAACGTGACTTTTCAGGTCCGACCCGGCAGCGTGCATGCCCTGGTCGGCCCCAACGGTGGCGGCAAGAGTTCGCTGATCAAGACCCTGCTCGGGCAGATGCCGCATCAGGGCCGTTTGAGCCTGCAATGGCCCGGCGAACCAGGGACGATCGGCTACGTGCCGCAAGCGCTGGAGTTTGATCGCGGTTTGCCAATGACCGTCGACGACTTCATGGCGGCCATGTGTCAGCGGCGCCCGGCGTTTCTCGGTTTGAGCAAGCATTACGCAACAGCCATTGGCGAGGCGCTGGAACGGGTCGGCATGCAGGACAAACGTAATCGGCGCATGGGCGCGCTGTCCGGTGGCGAGCGCCAGCGGGTTTTGCTGGCGCAAGGGCTGATTCCGGCGCCACAGTTGCTGGTGCTCGATGAACCGATGTCGGCGCTTGATGAGGCCGGTATCCAAGTATTCGAACGGCTGCTGGGCGATTGGCGCCAGAGCGGCATCACCGTGCTGTGGGTCGAGCATGATCTTGAAGCCGTCGCACGTCTGGCAGACCGAGTCACCGGACTCAATCGCCGGGTGTTGTTCGATGCCACGCCGAAACAGGCGCTGACCCCGGAGCGACTGCTGACCCTGTTCTCGACCCATCCCCGGAGCGCTGCCTGATGAGTTACGAAGCCTTTCGTTTGATGGTCCAGGGTTGGGCCTCGTCGGGTTACCTGCCGGAAGCGCTGGCCTATGGATTTGTGGTCAACGCCCTGCTCGCCGGATTGCTGATCGGCCCGGTGCTGGGCGGCTTGGGCACGCTGGTGGTGGTCAAGCGTTTCGCGTTTTTTTCCGAAGCGGTGGGTCACGCGGCGTTGACTGGCGTGGCCATCGGCATTCTGCTCGGCGAACCTTACACCGGGCCTTATGGCAGCCTGTTCGGTTACTGCCTGCTGTTCGGGATCTTGCTGAACTACCTGCGCAACCGCACGGGTCTGGCACCGGATACGTTGATCGGCGTGTTTCTGTCGGTATCGTTGGCGCTGGGCGCGAGCCTGCTGTTGATTCTGGCGGGCAAGATCAACGTACACATTCTGGAAAACGTGCTGTTCGGCTCGGTACTGACGGTCAACGGCAACGACCTGCTGGTACTGGCCATCGTCGGCTCGCTGGTCATGGCACTGGCCCTGCCGCTGTACAACCGCATCATGCTCGCCAGTTTCAACCCGCAACTGGCGGCGGTACGCGGTGTGGCGGTGAAAACCCTGGACTACCTGTTCGTGATCCTGGTGACGCTGATCACGGTGGCAGCGGTGAAAGTCATCGGCGCGATTCTGGTCGGCGCCCTGCTGGTGATTCCAGCGGCGGCCGCGCGGTTGCTCAGCCAGTCGTTGAAGGGTTTTTTCTGGTGTTCGGTGCTGATTGCCACGGTGAGCACCTTGTGCGGAATTCTCGCGCCGATTGTCTTTGACCTGCCCATCCCGTCCGGTGCCGCGATCATTCTGGTGGCCGGTATCGCCTTCGCTCTGGCCGCGATCGCTCGCGGCATCGTCCCAAGTCTGAAAGGGAACCTCGGATAAATGTGTTTTTCTCTGCGTCAACTGACCCTGGCATTGACCTTCACATTGCCCCTGTGCGGTCTGGCCAATACTTGCGCTGCGGCGGACAGCGCCAAACCGCTGCACGTGCTGGCGTCCTTGCCGATCACCTATGGTCTGGGCGAAGTGTTGCTCAAAGGCACCGAAATCAAACTGGAACGGGCCGCTCCAGACAATCTGCCCGGCAGCCGACAGACCGCCTATTTCACCGGTCGTGGCGCTCCGGCGCTGGCCAAGCTGGCGACCGACGCCGATGCCGTGATTGGTCTGCGTTCCCTGTGGGCGGATGATCCGCTGTACCCGATATCCCGGCGCAGCAATATTCGTATCGTCGAAGTCGACGCCGCCCGCCCGGTGGACGGCGCCCTTCCCGGCATCGCCGTGCAGCCCGGCAGCAAGGTCGACGGTTTGAACAGCCAGCCGTGGCTTTCCAGCAACAACATGGGGCGCATGGCAGACGTGATGGCGGCGGACCTGGTGCGCCTCGCGCCGGCGGCCAAACCGACCATCGAGGCCAATCTGGCAGCGCTCAAGCAGCGCCTGCTCAAGCTCAGTGCCGACAGCGAAGCGCGGCTGGCCAGTGCCGATAACCTGAGCGTGATGAGCCTGAGCGATCATTTCGGCTACCTGATCGGCGGCCTCAACCTGGAGCTGATCGGCCTCGATGCACGGCCGGATGCCGAGTGGACGCCTGAAGCGCTCAAGCAGTTGAGTGCGACGCTCAAGGACCATGACGTGGCGGTGGTGTTGCATCATCGACAGCCGTCGGAGGCGGTGAAAGCGGCGATCTCGCAGGCAGGCAGTCGGTTGGTGGTGTTGAGTGTCGATGCGGCGGATCCAGTGGCCGAGTTGGAGGATAATGTGGATTTGGTGATCACCGAGTTGAGCGGTAAACCTGCCACCTAAGATCAAAAGATCGCAGCCTTCGGCAGCTCCTACAGAATTTGTGTCCAGCCGATGTTTCACGGTTGTACGCGATTCCCATGCAGGAGCTGCCGAAAGCTGCGATCTTTTGATGTTAAAAAACCCGCTGACTGTCACCAGTTCAGCGGGTTTCTTTTTGCGCGGCGACTCAGTGAGCCACGGCCGCCTGCTCTTCCATTTTCTGGCGCAGGCTCAGTGGACGCATGTCAGTCCAGACCTCTTCGATGTAGGCCAGGCATTCCTTTTTCAGGCCGCTCTTGCCCACGGTGCGCCAGCCTTGTGGCACGGCTTTGTAGTCGGGCCAGATCGAGTATTGCTCTTCGTGGTTGACCACGACCTGAAAGAGGATGTCCTCGCGGTCGAATACTGACGTCATGCTGTCTCTCCATCGCTATAGGGTGGGCTGCACACCGTGCGCAGCCGTTATCTAGAAGGAACGTTAAAGGCGCTGAAAAATTTAGAGGCTGGCGACGGCTGCGGCCATGGCCCTGCCGAAAATGTCGGCCACCCGATCGATTTCGGCGGCGGTGATCACCAACGGCGGCAGGAAACGCACGACACCGCCATGACGCCCGCCCAGCTCGAGGATTAACCCACGCTTGAGGCATTCGCGCTGCACCAACGACGCCAGACGACCGAATACCGGTGGATGGCCTTGAGCGTCCGGCGCACCAGCTGGGTCGACCAATTCGACACCCAGCATCAAGCCACGTCCGCGAATGTCGCCCAGCTGCGGGAAGTCCCGCTGCAGGATGTGCAGGTGTTCGCTCAAGCGCTCGCCCATGGTGGCGGCGTGCTCGCAAACCTTGTGTTCGGTCAGGTAGCGCATCACCGCAGAGCCTGCGGCCATGGCCATCTGATTGCCGCGGAAGGTTCCGGCATGGGCGCCCGGCAGCCAGGTGTCGAGCCAGTCGCGATAGACCACCACCGCCAGCGGCAGGCTGCCGCCGATGGCCTTGGACATCACCACCACGTCCGGAATGATTCCGGCGTGCTCGAAGGCGAACATCCTGCCGGTGCGGGCAAAGCCGCTCTGAATCTCATCGACGATCAGCGCCACGCCGGCCTGCTCGGTGATGCGCCGCAAACCGCGCAGCCAGTCGAGATCGGCCGGAATCACCCCGCCCTCGCCCTGCACCACTTCGACGATCACCGCAGCCGGCAATAGCACGCCAGCCTCTGGATCGTTTAGCAGGTTCTCCAGGTAATTCAGGTTGACCTGCACTCCCTGCACGCCACCGAGCCCGAACGGGCAACGGTAATCGTAGGGATACGGCATGAACTGCACGCCATTGCCGAGCAAGGCACCCAACGGCTTTTTCGGTCCCAGACTGCCCATCAGGCTCAGTGCGCCCTGACTCATGCCGTGGTAACCGCCCTGGAACGACAAGACGGTACTGCGCCCGGTGGCGGTGCGCACCAGTTTCAGCGCGGCTTCCACGGCATCGGTGCCGGTGGGGCCACAGAACTGAATCTTCGCTTCAGCGGCCAATGCCGGCGGCAGCAGACCGAACAGGTCCTGGACAAACCGGTCCTTGACCGGCGTGGTCAGGTCGAGGGTGTGCAGCGGCAGTTCATCGCTCAGCACTTGCTGGATCGCTTCGATCACCACCGGATGGTTGTGCCCCAGGGCCAGGGTTCCGGCACCGGCCAGGCAATCGATGAAACAGCGGCCTTCGACGTCTTCGACATAAATGCCCTTGGCACGCTTGAGTGCCAGGGGTATGCGTCGCGGGTAGCTGCGGGCGTTCGATTCCTGTTGGCTCTGACGGGCCAACAGCGGCGATTCGTTGAACTGATAAAGCGTCTCGGCAGGCGTCGGGACAATCCGGGCCGGCTGATCTTCGATAAGGCTGGTAGCGACTGACATCTCTCGACCCCTGTTGATAGTGACCAAAACTGCACACCGGGCAGGTGCGCATTCCGTTCACCGGGCGCACTTGCAGGTTTTCCTGTTCTGGAAACGCACCAAGGGCTCGAGGATTTAGACCCTCGATCAGCTTTCTATGACGGTGGCGGCAGCGCCTTGTGCATGGGAATGGCGTGGAGCCCCGCCACCGTGAAAGCTTCGGCGCAAACCCGGTAACCCAAGTGGAGATAAAACGCTTCGCCGGTGCGCGTGCTGTTGAGACGTGCCTGGGGCAAACCCTGAGTGATCAACCACGTCTCCAGATCATGCACCAGCGCTTGTCCGGCGCCGCGTCGAAACCATTCCGGCTGCACGTAACAAAACGCAACCTTGCCGCTGATCGCCGCCATGGCGACGCCGACCGGTTTGTCTTGCAACAGAGCGATGTTCAGGTACAACCGCGGGTCGTTCAGCCAGGGCTGCACGTGTTCGATGGTTTTGTTGTGGGTCCAGGTGGCGACCGTTCGTGGATCATTGCGGTGGTCGAGCGCGCAGCCGACGCGAATGGAGCGCTCGACGATCCGGCTGATGATGCCGGCGTCGGCAGACGTTGCCTTGCAGATGTGTATCGATGCAGTCATGGCGCTGTTACCTCAATCCATTGAGTCAAAGCTGCCGAGGACGATAACGCCGTGAGGACCGGGAGGCCAACGGAGAGACGTTACATTTGGTGTGCGACGACATAGACACCCTGTGGGAGCGGTGTCTGTTAGACAGGTTGCAACGGCATCGTCAATTCAACCCGCAACCCATCCGCCCGGCTGTCGAAATGCAGGGTGCAACCGCAGCGCTGGACGATGGCCTGGACAATCGCCAGGCCGAGGCCGCAACCGGTGCTCTGGCCGTTACGCCAGAAGCGTTGGGTCAGGTATTGCAAGTCGTCTTCGGCAATTCCCGGGCCGTGGTCGCGAACCAAAAAGTGCACACGATTGCCATTGGTTTCCAGGCTCAGCTCCACCGCCCTATCGCCCGGCGTATGGCGCAGGGCGTTGTCGAGCAAGTTGCGCAATGCAGCAATCGACAGCACTGCGGGCATTTGCAGCGGCGCATCGGAGAATCTGGCCGGCACCTGAAACTTGATCCGCTGACGATCGCCGCTGGCGGCATCCTGAATCGCCAGTTTCGCCACCTGCTCAGCGCTGCACTGCACGCCATCATCGAACGACAAGCTGCCCTCGACACGCGCCAGCAGCAGCAATTGTTCAAGGGTACGGTGCAGGCGGTCGGCGCCCTCTTCAGCCCGGGCCAGGGACTGATCCCGCGCGGCACCGTCGGTCATGCGCGCCACTTGCAAGTGGGTTTTGATCGCAGTCAGCGGGCTACGCAATTCGTGCGCAGCATCACCGGTCAGGCGCCGCTCGCGCTCGATGGTCTTGCCGATGCGCTGGAACAACTGATTCTGGGTTTCCAGCAGCGGTTGCAATTCGCTGGGCAACGGCTGGATCTGCAATGGCTCCAGAGAATCGGCGCTACGCCGCATCAACGCATCGCGCATACGATTGAGCGGTGCCAGCCCCTGACCGATGCCGAGCCACAACAGGCACAGGCAGCCAAGCAGCGCCACGCCGACCGGCACCGAGGCCGCCAGCAGAATGGACATGTTCAGCGCTTCACGCTCGATCTGCCGGTCGGCGGTGGTGATGCGCACATCGCCCCGTGCCAGGGTGAAACTGCGCCATGGCGCGCCGTCGATAATCTGATCGTGGAAACCCATTTTCTCGGCTTCCAGCGCTTGCTCGGGGTTGCTGTGGCTGCGGGCCAGAATCTCGCCGCGCAACGAGCTGACCTGACAGGCCATGCCGCCGGGGATATTCAGTTGTTCAGCACTGAAATGGGTACCCTCGCCCTTGCTCGGCAATGCCGGAAGTTGCTCCAGTAACCCGGCGACCATCCGCGCCGAGGCAACCAGCCGCTGGTCGAGGGAAAACATCATCTGGTTGCGCAGATCGCTGAGCATCCAGGCGGCGGCCAGGGCCCAGATCAGCGCAAATGCGGCGCCGAGGGTCAGGCTCAGACGCAAACGCAGGCTCATCACTTCGATTCTTCTCCGCCATCGGCCGGCCCCAGGCGATAGCCCAGGCCACGCACCGTCTCGACAATGCCATTGCCGAGTTTACGCCGCAGGTGATGGATATGGACGTTAAGGGCGTTGCTTTCCAGCTCATCGTTGAAACCGTAGACGCTGTCTTTCAGTTGCTCGGTTGAGAGTACGCGACCACGGTTGTGCAGCAAGGCTTGCAACAGCGATTGCTCGCGACGGGAAAGGTCCACGGGCTGGCCGCCCAGCATGGTTTCGCGGCTGCTCGGATCGTAGGTCAAACGACCGTGCTCGATCAGGTTGACGCTGCGCCCCGCCACTCGTCGCAGCAAGGTGTGCAGGCGCGCTGCCAGTTCGCGCAGGTCAAAAGGCTTGAGCAAGTAATCGTCGGCCCCGGCCTGCAAGCCATCAACGCGATCGGTGACCGAATCCCGCGCCGTGAGAATCAACACCGGAATCTCCAGGCCACTGTGACGCAACTGCTGTAACAACTTCAGGCCATCCTCATCGGGAAGGCCAAGGTCGAGCACCATGACATCGAACTCAGCCACCTTGAGCATCGCCCGGGCAGCCGACGCGGTGGCGACGTGCTCGACGGTCAGGCCTTGCGCGGTCAGGCCGGCAACAATACCGCTGGCGATCAGCTCATCGTCTTCGCAAACCAGTACATGCATGGGAGCCCCCAGGACAAAAAAGCGAGTGAAGCAGCTGAGGATTAAGCCGCAATTATGGCAAGGCTCGCCGCTGACGAGAAGCAGCGCTTCCCACACAGGCGTCGCGACCGCTAATCGACGAAGTTGAAAGTGAAGTTCGCTGTTAATGCATGGCCGGACGCCTGCGAGCATGTCGTTTCAAACCGAAACACATTCCATCCTGAAAACATGACAACAGCGTAAAACATCACGCTACCCTAGCACGGCTCCACTCCAGGCCAATAATTACCTGGAAGAAAGTCATTTAAGACCCGAACCATACTTAATTATCTGAAAGGAATCAGATCATGCCGACACTTAAAAATATCGTGACCGTCGATTGGCGTTCAGGAAAAGACAAGATCTACTTCATCTTCAAAGACACCGATACTTATTCCCGCTTTGATATTCCCGATAACAAGGTCTCTGATGGATACCCCTGGCCGATTAAAGAAAATTGGGGGACGCTGGAAAACCACATGCAAAACCTGCGGTTTGGATTTACGACCACGGGCATAACGCTTGATCGTCCCATGGACTTTTCTGACCTCGATATCCTTTGGCTTTTCTATTACGAGCGCACTACGCCGATGGTCTGCGCCTACAATCAGGATACCGATGCGGTGATGCAGACCCGCAAGGTTGAAGACACTAAATGGAAGCTGCTGTTGCCTTATTTCGACCGAATCATTACCGGCACATGGTGGCAGGTAAATCGCAGTTCATTATTTCGATTTATCTTGAACGACGGAAACTCTCTTTATCTGGACTGGGATGAGGTCCCCCAAAATCCGCAAATCGATTATGCCGACGACAAATATGACGACAACCTCTTTAACACGGTGGTGGCGCCCATCCAAACGATTAGACTCGAAGCCATCACAGAGACCACTTGGCCAGGCCTGACCGCCTACAAAGACAGAATTATCACCGGGGTGCAGAAAGATCGCACGTTTGCCGACAACTATTACTATATTTTTCTGACTGACAATCAATACCTGACATACAACATCCCGAAAAACCGTCTGGAGTCTGGTCCGCATTCGGTGAACAACGAGTCCTGGCCAGGGCTGTTGCGCAACTGAGGATTGAAGCTGATGACTGTCCATGAGCGACTTCGTAGACAGCCCGGCGGCGGTTAATCATCGGTTAATCGCCGCCACCCATTGTGCACCTCACTTGCACAGGGATAAGGCTTACCCATGCGTCGACTGTTTCTATTTTTCGTTCTCTTGATCTCGGGTGTAGCCCAGGCAGGGACTAATCCGTTCGAAACCAAACCTGATTTTCTGCCGGTGGAAAAGGCATTCGTCTTCACCTCCGAACGTCTTGATTCAGGTGAAACACAGCTCTATTGGCAGATTACCGACGGTTATTACCTCTATCAGAAGCGTCTGAAATTCGATGGCTTGCTCGGGGAGCAGCATCCTGTATTACCCGAAGGCGAAGTACACAGTGACGAGTTCTTCGGAGAACAACCGGTTTATCGTCAAGGTCTGGAGCTGAAGATTCCGGCCGGTGCCACCGGTCAGATCAAGGTAGGTTTCCAGGGTTGTGCCGATGCCGGCTTGTGTTATCCACCGCAGACTCAGGTCGTGGACCTGGGCGGCAACGTTGCCACTGCAGTGGTCAACGAAGCACCGGATCAAGCCCTGGCCAGTGACCTGCAACAACGGGCGCTGGGCTGGAGCTTGCTGGTGTTCTTTGGCCTGGGCCTGTTGCTGGCCTTCACCCCTTGCTCGTTGCCGATGCTGCCGATTCTGGCAGGGTTGATCGTTGGCAGTGGCGCCACGCCCAAACGCGGTTTTGCCCTGGCCGGCAGTTATGTGATCAGCATGGCACTGGTGTATGCGGCGATGGGCGTTCTGGCTGCATCGCTCGGGGCGAACCTTCAAGCGCTGCTGCAGAATCCATGGCTGTTGGGCAGCTTTGCGGCGGTGTTCGTGCTGCTGGCCTTGCCGATGTTCGGTTTTTTTGAACTGCAATTGCCGGTGGCCATACGGGATCGGCTGGAACATGTTTCACGCAGCCAGCGCGGTGGCAACCTGATGGGCGCCGGTGTGCTGGGGGCCTTGTCCGGTCTGTTGGTGGGACCGTGCATGACTGCCCCATTGGCCGGCGCCCTGCTCTATATCGCCCAGAGCGGCAATGCGCTGCACGGCGGGTTGATTCTGTTCGCCCTGGGCATCGGCATCGGTGTGCCGCTGTTGCTGCTGGTGACCGTCGGCAATCGCTTCCTGCCTAAACCTGGCGCCTGGATGAACCTGCTCAAGGGTGTGTTCGGTTTCCTGTTTCTCGCCACGGCTTTGCTGATGCTGCGTCCGGTGCTGGATGAATCGCTGTGGCTCGGTTTGTGCGGTGGTTTGCTGCTGATCGCCGCCTACAGCGCCTGGAAGCAGTCCCAGGGGTTTGGCCGCGTTGCCCACCTGTTCGGCGCCAGTTCGCTGCTGTTGGGTCTGTGGGGCAGCCTGTTGGTGATCGGCGCGGCGGGGGGCAGTGACGATCCGTATCAGCCATTGCAGGTGTACAGCGCCGGCCGTACCGGCGTTGTCGCGCCGAGCGCTCATGATGCATTCACTACGATCAAGGAGCCCGCGTCCCTGCAACGTGAGCTCGACGCCGCCAAGGCCCAGGGCCAATGGGTGCTGCTGGACTACTACGCCGACTGGTGTGTGTCGTGCAAAGTCATGGAAAAACAGGTCTTCGGCAAACCCCAGGTGCTGGATGCGCTGAGCGATGTGCGCTTGCTACGGCTGGACGTCACCGCCGACAATGCCGCCAGCCGCGAACTGCTCGGCCGTTATAAAGTGCCGGGGCCGCCGAGCCTGTTGTGGATCGGCACCGACGGCGAAGAGCGTCGCAGCCAGCGCATCACCGGCGAGGTCGATGCCGGCACTTTCCTGCAACGCTGGACCACCACCCGAGACGCTCGTTAATGCTGACCTTTACCCTCGGCACCTTTGCCATCGCGCTTAATCACCTGCTGCTGATCAGTGCCCTGGCGCTGGCGACCTTTGTCGGCTGGCGGGTGGCCAAGCGTGGCGGCGAGAACCCGGAATCGGTGCTGTTCAGCCTGTTCCTGTTGGGCATGTTGGCGGCCCGGGTCGGCTTCGTGATTGCCTACTGGGCACATTATCGCAACGACCCGTGGCAGATCATCGACCTGCGCGACGGTGGTTTTCTCGCCTGGCCAGGGGTGGTCGTGCTCTTGCTGGCGGCGTTGTACCGCGGCTGGCGTCAACCGGGCCTGCGTCGGCCGTTGGGCTTTGGCGTGGCCAGCGGCCTGGTGTTCTGGCTGCTGGCGAGTTTCTCCCTGAGTATTTACGAACAAGGCACGCGCCTGCCGCAGATCACCCTGCGCAATGCCGCTGGCCAGACCCTGCAACTCAGCGACTACCAGGGCGGCCCGTTGGTCATCAACCTCTGGGCCACCTGGTGCCCGCCGTGCCGCCGGGAAATGCCGGTGCTGGAGAACGCCCAGCAACAGCGCCCGGACCTGACCTTCCTGTTCGTCAACCAGAGCGAAAGCATGCAGAGCGTCGCCACCTTCCTCGAAACCCAGGGCCTGAGCCTGACCAACGTGCTGTTCGATGGCAGCGGTCGATTGAGCCAGGCCGTGGGTTCCATGGCATTGCCGACTACGCTGTTCTATAGCCCCGACGGGTATCTGTTGGGCAGTCACCTGGGTGAGATGTCGGAAGCCAGCCTGGCCCGCGCCCTGGAACACTTTGACACCCCGAACCCGGCCACCCCGGCCACGCCTTCAAGGAAATTGCCATGCTCCGCCTCCGCTACCTGCTGACACTGACCCTGGGTGCCGCCCTGCTGCACCTGCCGTCGGTACAGGCCGAAGAACTGCCTGAAGCGATCAAGAAGATCGAAGCCAAGGGCGCCAAAATCGTCGGCACCTTCGACGCGCCCGACGGCCTGCGCGGTTATGCGGCGCAGTACCAGAACCGCGGCATGACGCTATACCTGACCCCGGACGGCAAACATGTGCTGCTCGGCAATCTGTACGACGCCGACGGCAATGACCTGAGCAGCGCACCGTTGCAGAAACTGGTCTACGCGCCGATGGCCAAGGAAGTCTGGGGCAAGATGGAAGCAAGCAGCTGGATCGGTGACGGCAATAAGGACGCACCACGGGTCGTCTACCTGTTCAGCGACCCGAACTGCCCGTACTGCAACATGTTCTGGGAACAGGCACGGCCGTGGGTCCAGGCCGGCAAGGTGCAGCTGCGGCACATCATGGTCGGCATCATTCGCGAAGACAGCCCCGGCAAATCCGCCGCGCTGCTGGCCGCCAAGGACCCGCAGAAAGCCCTGGAAGAACACGAGAAATCCGGCAAGGGCAGCTCGCTCAAGGCCTTGAAGGACGTACCACCGGCGGTTCAGGCGAAACTGGCGGCGAACATGAAGTTGATGGAAGACCTGGAACTGGCCGCCACCCCGGCGATTTTCTACATGGATGAAAAGGGCCAGTTGCAACAACAGCAAGGCGCGCCGTCGCCGGACAAGTTGCTGAAGATTCTCGGGCCCAAATAAAGATCAAAAGATCGTCCGAAGGCTCGGGCCGCGTTCGGACGATCTTTTTAATCAAGCGCTACACGGATTTCTGTCGGCCAGAAACTTCAGCAGGGCCTCAGTGACGAACTCGGGGTTCTCCAGACTGGAAATATGCCCCGCCTCCGGCACCAGCACATACGGGCAACCGATCAACTCGGCCATCTCTTGGGTTTCCGATGGCGGCCGAGGTTTGTCCTGGTCGCCGCACATCAACAGCGTGGTTTCAGGGTTCAGCTGAGCCAGGCGCGGCAACAAATCATCACGACTAAACGTAATTCGCCCCATCGGCACGACGCTTTCACGCAGCCGGTTGACTGGCAACGCAGCCAGCCTGGCGCGGAAATCCTGATACAGCGCCGACTGCGGATCGATGCCCGGGCGGAAGAAGATCGGCACAATAATGTCGAGCAGTTGCGGCGCGATCTCACCGCTGTCTTCGATCTGTTTGAACAGCGAGAAGTAATACTGACGAGTCGGCTCCGGTTCGACACCAACGTAAGTATCCATCAGCACCAGCCCGTTGAGCCGCTGCGGCGCCGACAGTGCCAGGCGAACGCCCCACATGCCACCGACCGAAAGACCGACCAGCGTGACGCGATCGATGTCCAGATGATCGAGCAATGCCAGTGCCTGACGCGCCACGTCATCCAGCGACGTCATGCCCTCGGGCATCCGCCCGGACTCGCCATGGCCCCAGAGGTCCAGGGCAATGACCCGATAGTACTGCGACAGCGCCGCAATCTGCGGTGCCCACATGGCCTGGTCCCACAGGTAGCTCCCGGCCAGCAATACCGCCGGGCCCGTGCCTTGATCTATGTAGTGAAGCGCTTGTCCATCAACCGTTACGAAGGGCATCGACTGTCTCCCTGGTGAAAGAGGATCCATTAAAAAACCACGGGAAGCCTGAGCCGCGTGGGCTCGGCAGTCAACCCGGGTTAAAGCCCCTCCAGCTCCGCCATCAGGTCATTCAACCGATCCACCTTCTCCTCGGTGATGTCGCTCACCGCCAACCCGTCGATGTACTCGGCCAACTCCGCCACCGTGCTGCACTCGAACATCGCCCGCAGCGGCACGTTGCGTTGCAGGGCTTTTTGTACCCGCGAGGCAATTTGCGTGGCCAGCAGCGAATGCCCACCCAGCTCGAAGAAGTTGTCACGCACGCCAACCTTCTCGACCTTCAACACTTCGGCCCAGATATCCGCCAAGGTCTGCTCCAGCTCATTTCCCGGCGCCTGATAGTCCTGGCTCTGCAACTGGCCGATCTCCAGTGCCGGCAAGGCCTTGCGATCGAGTTTGCCGTTGGCGTTGAGCGGCAGCTTGTCGAGCCACAACCAGTGCAGCGGCACCATGTATTCCGGCAACTCGGCACGCAGGCGCTGCTTGATCCGCTCCAGTCGTTCGTTCGGATTGAGCGCCGAATCCGCTGCCACCAAATAGCCGACCAGATGCTTGCCGTTGACGCCCTCCTGCACCCCGACCGCCGCATCGCGGACTTCCGGCTGTTCATGCAGACGCGCTTCGATTTCACCCAGTTCTATGCGGTAACCGCGAATCTTCACCTGATGGTCGATACGT
The DNA here is from genome assembly GCF_047304405.1 of Pseudomonas sp. Pseusp11. Classification (NCBI taxonomy): domain Bacteria; kingdom Pseudomonadati; phylum Pseudomonadota; class Gammaproteobacteria; order Pseudomonadales; family Pseudomonadaceae; genus Pseudomonas; species Pseudomonas sp. Pseusp11. The sequence goes on along the minus strand of NZ_JBGLZF010000001.1, from coordinate 263,634 downwards.
CCGACGTATTCCAGCACACCGTCACTGCGACGTCGGGCCAGGTCACCCGTGCGATACAAACGATCGCCCGGTGCGCCGAACGGGTTCGGCACAAACACCTGCGCCGTGCGCAACGGATCGCTCACATAACCGCGCCCCACCCCGGTGCCGGCCACGCACAACTCACCCACCGCTCCCAACGGCACCAACTCCAGCGCGCCATCGAGCAGGTACAAACGGTTGTTGTCGGTCGGCGTACCAATCGGCAGATAACTGCCACGCGTCGAGGCCATGTCGACCCGGAAGAACGCCACATCGTCCGAGCATTCCGCCGGGCCATAAGCGTTCACCAGCCCCATCTGCGGGTAACGCAGCAACCATTGATGCGCCAGTTCCGGCGGCATCGCTTCACCGGTCGGCAACATCCAGCGCAGGCCATCGAGGCTCATGCAGTCCTGGGCGAGCATGCCCTGAATCAGCGACGGCACGCTTTCCAGCACGCTAATGCCCTGGCTCTGGACGTGAGCCAGCAAGCCTTGCGGATCATGGGCGATGCTGTTCGGCACGATGTCCACCCGAGCGCCGAACAACGGCGCCGCGAGGAACTGCCAGACCGAAATGTCGAAGCTTTGCGAGGCAGTCTGGGCGATCACATCGGCGTCACTCAGTTTCAGGTACGGCACCTTGCTCAACTGGTTATTGAGCATGCCGCGCTGCTCGACCATCACGCCCTTCGGCAGGCCGGTGGAGCCTGAGGTGTAAATCACGTAGGCGAGGTTGTCCGGACCGCTGTAAATACCCGGATTGGCCACCGAAACATCACTCGCCTGCACGTCTTCCCAGACCAGCAATCGAGGCCGGTTGGCACATCCGAATTCCTCCAGCAACACGACGGCTTGGTCACGGCACGCCTGAGTGCAGACCAGCAACGGCGTGCGGCTCAGGTCGATGATCCGGCTCAGACGCTGACTTGGCAGACCAGGGTCCAGCGGCAGGTAACCGGCACCGGCCTTGAAGCTGCCGACGATCATGCCCAGCAGATCGAGATTACGCTCGGCGAGCAGCGCCACCGGTTGATCGAGGCCGACGCCTGCAGCGATCAAGGCATGGCCGAGACGGTTGCTGCGCTGGTTCAGCTCAACATAGCTGTGTTGCTGATCGAGACAACTGGCGGCGATCCGCTGCGGATGCCGGGCAACCTGCGCTTCGAACAATGAGACATAGCTCTGCTCCAGCGGATAGTCGTGTTCGCTCTGATTGCAGCCGTGGATCAGGAAGTCCTGTTCCTCTGCGCCCAACAGCGGCAGATCAGCCATGTCACCATGGAATCCTTCGACCAGCGCCAGCAACAGGCGCTTGAACTCACCGAGCATGCGCTCGACCGTGGATTCGTCGAAATAACGCTGGTCGTAGGAGAGGTGCAAACCCAGGTCATCCCCCGGATAGCAGACCGCCGTCAACGGAAAGTTGGTGTGGGTGCGGCCCGAATCCGAAGTGGCATTGAGGCTTTGCGCACGGTCCAGCACCGAGACTTCCACCGGGGCGTTTTCGAACACGAACAGGCTGTCGAACAGCGGCTGGCCTTTAGGCAACTCGCTGTTTTCCTGGATGCTCACCAGCGGCAGGTATTCGTACTCACGCAGTTGCATGTTGCTGTCGAGCAGACCGCTGAGCCACTGACGAACGCTGCAACGCTGATCGTCCTCGGGCATTTTCACCCGCAGGGCGATGCTGTTGATGAACAGGCCGACCGTGCGTTGCATCTCTGGCATCTCCACCGGACGCCCGGCCACCGTGACACCGAACAGCACATCGCGATCGCCACTCAGGCGGCGCAATACCAACGCCCACGCCGCTTGGGCAAAGGTGTTGATGGTCAGCTGATGGGCCTGGGCCAGTTCGCGCAGTTGCGCGCCATCCCGGGCATCGAGCCTTGTGTAGCGGTCGCCGACGATCATGCCGCCGCTGTCGCCGGCATGTTCACGCAGGAACGGCCGGTCGCTCGGAATCGGCGTGGTGCGCTCGAAACCTTGCAGGTTCCGCCGCCACCACTGCCGCGCTTCAGCCAGGCTCTGGCGTTGCAACCAGCCGATGTAATCGCGATAACGCGGCGGCACAGCCAGTTGCGCCTGCCGACCTTCGCCGAAGGCGCTGTAGATTTCGAAGAAATCGTTCATCAGCAGCGAACGGCACCAGGCATCGATGAGGATGTGGTGGTTGCTCATCATGAACCAGTAGCGCGCCGCGCCCACGCGGATCAAGCGCAGGTGGAACGGCGCCTGATTGAGCAGATCGAACCCGGCCTCGCGCTCGCTTTTCAGCAGCGCCTGCAGCTTCGGCTCTTGCTCGGCTTCGGCCACCGCGCTCCAGTCCAGATACTCGATCTGCGTGCTGCCCGGTTTATGGATCACTTGCAGCATGTCTTCGCCGACGTTCCAGCAGAACGACGCGCGCAGGGCTTCGTGACGGGCGATCACCGCTTGCCAGGCGTGGGCGAAGCGCTTGGGGTCGAGCTCGCTGTTGATGCGGTAGCGGTCCTGCATGTAATAGAGGCCGGTGCCCGGTTCGAGCAAGGTGTGCAGCAGCATGCCTTCCTGCATCGGGGTCAGCGGGTAGACGTCTTCGATCATCGCCGCCGGGACTGGCAGTGCGTCGAGTTGCGGCTGAGTCAGTTTGGCCAGCGGGAAGTCCGACGGCGTCAGGCCGCCCGCGTTGTCGCTCAGGCAGTGCTGGATCAGGCTGTGCAATTCGCCCAGATACGCCTGCGCCAGGTCGGCGATGGTTTGCCGGTCGTGGCGTTCGGCACTGAAGGTCCAGCGCAGCACCAGTTCACCACCGTACACCTGACTGTCGATGCTCAGTTCGTTGGGCAGTGGCGCATGCGGATCATGGGCCGCACCCACCGGCTCATCAAGCGGACGGAACAGCGCATCGCTGCCGAAGCTCTGGTCGAACTGGCCAAGGTAGTTGAAGGTGATCGGCGCCACCGGCAGCGCGGCCATGGTCTGCCGGCACAGGCCATCGGCCAGGTAACGCAGCACGCCATACCCCAGGCCTTTATGCGGCACCGCGCGCAGTTGCTCCTTGATCGCCTTGATCGACGCACCCTGCTCACTCAGCGGAGTGAGGCGCAGCGGATACGCGCTGGTGAACCAGCCGACGGTGCGGGTCAGGTCGATCTCGTCGAACAGGGTTTCGCGGCCGTGACCTTCGAGTTGAATCAACGCTGACTCATGACCGCTCCAGCGGCACAACACACGGGCCAACGCGGTCAGCAGCAAGTCGTTGACCTGGGTGCGATAGGCCGTAGGCGCCTGTTGCAACAGTTGCCGGGTGCGCTCGCTGTCGAGGCGCACGCTGACGGTTTGCGCGTGACGATTCTGCTGACCACCCTGAGGCCGATCACACGGCAACTCAGCGCTTGGGCCGGCCAGTTGCGACTGCCACCAGCTCAATTCTTCACGCAAGGATTCGCTGCCGGCGTAAGCCTGCAATCGTGCGGCCCAGTCCCTGAAGGCACTGGTTTTCGCCGGCAGTTTTACTGACTGCTCTGCGTCCAGTTGACGATAAACCGTTTGCAGATCGTCCAGCAGCACCCGCCACGAAACCCCGTCGACCACCAAGTGGTGAATGGCAATGAACAACCGTTGTTGCCCCTCGGGATCGTCGACCAACAGCGCCCGCATCAGCGGCCCTTGCACAAGGTCGAGGCTGCGCTGGGCTTCGGCGAACAGCGCCGCGCATGTGTCCAGGGTCGGCACTTGCACTTGCCACAGCACGGCGGTGTCGGAAACTGCCTGATGCTCGGCCTGCCAATGACCGGCGACCTCGGTGAAACGCAAACGCAAGGCGTCGTGCTGTTCGATCACCGCCAGCAGCGCTTGCTCCAGGCGATGCGGCTCCAGCGCCACGGTCGGTTCCAGCAGCAACGCCTGGTTCCAGTGCTGACGCTGTGGAATATCGGTGTCGAAGAACCAGTGCTGAATCGGCGTCAAACGCGACTCCCCCGTGAGCAAACCTTGCTCGGCGGTGACCTGCTCGGTGCGGGTCGCCACCGCAGCCAGCGTCTGCACGGTCTGGTGCTGGAACAGGTCGCGCGGGCTGAAGTGAATGCCCTGCTGCCGCGCCCGGCTGACCACCTGAATCGACAGAATCGAATCGCCGCCCAGTTCGAAGAAGTTGTCGTTGAGGCCAACCTGCTGCACGTTGAGCACTTCGCACCAGATGCCGGCCAGGGTCAGCTCAAGTTCGTTGCTCGGCGCCACATATTGCTGACGATTCAACTCCGGGTCCGGTGCCGGCAGTGCGCGACGGTCGAGTTTGCCGTTGGCGGTCAATGGCATGCTCGCCAGCAGGATCAGGTGCGTGGGCACCATGTAGTCCGGCAGTTGAGCCTTCAAGTGAGCCTTGAGGGCTTCGCGCAATTCGGTATTTTGCGCGTCTTCCTGCTCGGCCACGTCAGTGACCAGATAACCCACCAGTTGTTTGCCGCTCGGTGCATCGAGCGCCAGCACGACCGCTTCACGGATCGACTCATGTTCCAGCAGACGGGTTTCGATTTCGCCCAGTTCGATGCGGAAACCACGGATCTTCACTTGATGGTCGATCCGGCCGAGATACTCCACCAGACCATCGGCGCGCTGACGGACAAGGTCGCCGGTGCGGTACAAACGTCCGCCGTTCGCGGCAAAAGGATCGGCGACAAACCGTTCGGCGGTCATCCCTGGACGCTGGTGATAACCCTGCGCCAGACCGGCACCGCCGACATACAACTCCCCGGTCGCACCTTGTGGCACCAACGCCAGATCGGCGTCGAGAATGTAGGCCACCCGAGCGCCAATTACGCTGCCGATCGGCACGCTGCCCAACCCTTCTTCCAATTGCTCGGGCGCCAGGCTGGCGAGCGGCATGACCACGGTTTCGGTCGGGCCGTACGCGTTGAAAAACAGGCTCGGTTTGAACGCCGCGCGAATCCGCTGCAAGTGTTCGCCAGTCAGGGCTTCGCCACCGGTGATGCACATGCGCACCGGCAGGGTTTCGCCCTGGGTCGCCAGCCATTGCGCCAACTGGCTGCCATAGCTTGGGGTGAAGCCAAGGATGTTGATGTTATGGCGACGAATCAGCCCGCAGATTTCTTGCGCATCCCACTGGCCTTGAGCGCGAAGGACCACTTGCGCACCGCTCAATAACGGCACCAGCAGACGCTCGGTCGCGGCATCGAAGTTGATCGAATAGAAGTGCAACTCGCAATCATCGGGGCGCATACCGAAACGCTCGATCACTGCGCGGCAATGCATGGCGATTTCACCGTGGGACACCACCACGCCTTTCGGTTTTCCGGTGGAGCCCGAGGTGTAAATCAGGTACGCCTGATGCTGCGGCAGACTGATAAACGGCAGCTCGCTGGCCGGGTAATTGGCCAGGTCCGCGGCATCGTCTTCCAGGCACCAGCGGCCAACGCTGGCCGGCAATTCACCGAGCGCCGCGAACATCGCCGCATCGCTAAGGAGCAAACCGATGCCGCTGTCTTCGATCATGTAGTGCAGACGATCCAGCGGGTATTCCGGGTCCAGCGGCACATAGGCGCCGCCCGCCTTGAGGATCGCCAGCAAGCCGACGACCATCTCCCGCGAACGTTCCAACGCCAAGCCGACCCGCACCTGCGGCCCAACACCGCGCTCACGGAGCATCCAGGCCAGACGATTGGCGCGGCTGTCGAGCTCGGCGTAGCTCAGGGTTTGCCCGGCGAACGTCAGCGCCGGTGCGCCCATGCGCACCAGCGCCTGCTCAGCGAACAGCTGGTGGATGCATTGATCGAGGCGATGCTCACCCGGCTCGATGCCGAGGCTGTCGAGCAGGTTTTGCTGTTCGCTGGCGTCGAGCAACGGCAGTTCACTCAAGCGCTGTTGCGGATCGGCCAGCAACGCTTCCAGCAGATTGCGCCAGTGCCCGGCCATGCGCGCAATGCGCGGCTCATCGAACAGATCGGTGCTGTAAGTCAGGCAGCAACCGAGGCGATGGTCGAGGTCGGTGACTTCCAGGTTGAGGTCGAACTTGGTCGCTCGCGCATCGTTGGCCAGGTACTCGACGGTCATACCAGACAGGGTGCGGCTCTGCTGGAATTCCCAGCGCTGCACGTTGCACATCACCTGGAACAGCGGGTTGTACGCGGCGCTGCGCGGTGGCTGCAGGGCTTCGACCAAGTGATCGAACGGTAGGTCCTGATGGGACTGGCCTTCGATCACCGTGTGGCGAACCTGCTCGAACAACTCGCCCACAGACATCTGCCCGTCGAGCTGGCAACGCAGCACTTGGGTGTTGAGGAACGCGCCGATCAGCCCTTCGCTTTCCGGGCGAATGCGGTTGGCCACCGGCGCACCGATGCGCAGGTCGGTCTGGCCGCTGTAGCGGTAAAGCAGCACGGCCAGGGCGGCGGTCATGGTCATGAACAGGGTCAGACCGTTGTCTGCGTTGAAGGCACGAACCCGTGCGGCGAGGTCATCGCTGAGGTCGAAGCGGAACAGTTCGCCCTGATGACTTTGCACCGGCGGACGCGGACGATCGGCCGGCAATTCCAGCAGCGGATGTTCGCGGCCCAGTTGCGCGGTCCAGTAATCGAGCTGGCGCTGACGTTCGCCGGATTCCAGCCATTGACGCTGCCACACGCTGTAATCCAGGTACTGCACCGGCAGAGGTTGCAGCGGTGATTCGCGGTCATCGACGAACGCTTCATAGAGCGCGCTGAGTTCCCGGGCGAAGATATCCATCGCCCAGCCTTCGGTGACGATGTGGTGCAGGGTCAGCACCAGGTAATGTTCCTGCTCGGCGGTCTTGACCAGGCAGGCGCGCAGCAACGGTCCGGTTTCCAGATCGAAAGGTTTATGCGCCTCGCTGTCGGCCAGTTGCTGGACACGCTGCTCACGGGTATCGACCGCCAGCGCGGAGAAATCCTTCCAGTCCATGCGCAGGCCGGTGTCCGGATGCACCTGCTGCCGGGCCACGCCGTCGATGCTCGGGAATGTCGTGCGCAGGGTTTCATGACGCATGATCAACGCGTGCAATGCCGCCTCGAAACGCCCGACATCCAGCACACCGCGCAACCGCGCCATGCCGCCGACGTTGTAGGCCGGGCTGTCCGGTTCCATCTGCCAGAGGAACCACATGCGTTGCTGGGAATAGGACAACGGCACCGGTTGGCGGCGGTCGACCTTCTCGATCGGTGGCTGCTGGTTGGTTTTGCCGCTGACCTGGATCAAGCGAACCTGTTCGGCAAACGCGCCCAGTTCACTGGCCTCGAACAGCGCCCGCAACGGTAACTCGACGTCGCAGGCCTGACGGGTGCGGGAGATGATTTGCGTGGCCAGCAAAGAATGACCGCCGAGGGCGAAGAAGTCGTCGCGCAGACCGATCCGGGTCTGGCCCAGCACTTCACGCCAGATACCCGCGATTTGCTGCTCAAGGGCCGTGACCGGTTCGACGTGTTCGCGGACTTGCCACTGCGGTTCCGGCAAGGCACGACGGTCGAGTTTGCCGCTCGGGCTCAGGGGCATTTCGTCCAGACGCATCAGTTGCGCCGGGACCATGTATTCGGGCAACTCGGCGGCCAGCGCGGCTTTCAGGCGTAGGCTTTGAGCGTCGACATCTTCAGTGGAATCAGTGGCGGTGTAGTAACCGATCAACTGCCCGCCGGCCGATGTTTCACGCACCAGCACCACCGCTTGGGCGACGCCGGATTGTGCCAACAGCCGCGCTTCGATCTCTTGCGGCTCGACACGAAAACCACGCAGTTTGACCTGTTGATCGAGACGACCGAGGTATTCGATCACGCCATCGGCGGTCCAGCGCGCACGGTCGCCGGTGCGGTACAGACGCGCGCCCTGCTCGCCCAGTGGATCGACCACGAAACGTTCGGCGGTCAGCCCCGGACGGCCCAGATAGCCTCGAGCCAAACCGATACCGCTGATACACAGCTCACCCGGCACGCCGGTCGGAACCGGGTTGAGGTCACTGTCGAGCACCCGGCACAGCACGTTGCCCAATGGCCGACCAATCGGCGAGCGCTCGCCATCAGCCGTTGTGCAATGCCAGTGGGTGACGTTGATCGCGGTTTCGGTCGGGCCATAACGGTTGTGCAGTTGCACCGCCGGCAATTGCGCCAGCACGCGATTGCGCAGTTCGGCGGGCAAGGTTTCGCCGCCGGAGAATACTCGGCGCAGGCTGGTGCATTTGGCGGTCAGCGGTTCATCGATGAACAGCGAAAGCAGCGGCGGCACAAAGTGCAGCGTGGTCACGCCATACTGCTGAACCAGTTGTGCGATGCGGTGCGGATCACGATGTTCACCGGGGCCGGCGATCAGCAAGCGGCACCCGGTGATCAACGGCCAGAAACACTCCCACACCGACACGTCGAAGCTGATCGGGGCTTTTTGCATCAGCACGTCGGTTTCATTCAGGCGATAGGTGTTCTGCATCCATTGCAGCCGTTCAGCGAGCGCCGCGTGAGTGTTGCCAACGCCCTTGGGCTGGCCGGTGGAACCGGAGGTATAAATCACGTAGGCCAGGTTGTCGCCGTGCAGGTGCAGACCCGGTGCATGGCTCGGCCAATTTTCCAGGTGCAGGGCGTCCATGGCGATCACGCAGACGCCATCAGTGGCCGGCAAGCGGTCGAGCAATTCGGTTTGGGTCAGCAACAACTCGACGCCACTGTCGCGGAGCATGTAGGCCAGGCGCTCGGCCGGGTAATCCGGGTCCAGCGGCACATAAGCGCCGCCGGCCTTGATGATCGCCAGCAAACCGATCAGCAACTGCGGCGAACGTTCGGCGGCGATCGCCACGCACACGTCCGGGCCGACGCCTTTGTCGCGCAGGTAATGCGCCAGGCGGTTGGCCTGGGTGTGCAGTTCGGCGAAGTCCAGGCTGCCGCCGTCCCACAGCAACGCGGTGCGCTCCGGGGTCTGGCGCACTTGTTCGTTGAGCAGTTCCGGCAACCACTGCCGTGCCGGGTTGCAGGGGGCAACGCTCCAGTCATTTTGCTGAGTGTGTTCGGCGGTAGTCAGTAGTTGCAGGTCACCGATCGCTTGTTGCGGACGTTCGCAGATGGCTCGCAGCAAATTGCTGAAATGCTCGGCCAGACGCTCGATGGTCGGCGCGTCAAACAGTTCGCTGGCGTAGTCGAACGACAGGCTCAAACGTCCGTTGCGGTCTTCCTCACTGTGCAGTTGCAAGTCGAACTTGGCTTCGCGGCTGTGCCACGGCAGCTCTTCGGCGAGCAGCCCCGGCAGACGACGCAGGGCGCTGAGATCCCGTTGCTGATGGTTGAACATGACCTGGAACAGACCTTGTTCACGGGCCTGCGGGAAAGCTTCGAGCAGTTGTTCGAACGGCAGGTCCTGATGCGCTTGCGCACCCAAGGCGGCTTGACGGGTTTGCGCCAGCAACTCCACGAATGGCTGTCGCGAATCCACTTCGGCACGCAGCACCTGGGTGTTGATGAAGAAGCCGATCAACCCTTGGGTTTCCAGCCGTGGACGGTTGGCATTCGGCACGCCGATGCGGATGTCGCGCTGGCCGCTGTAGCGATGCAGCAGGCTCTGGAACGCCGCGAGCAACAGCATGAACGGCGTCGACTCATGGGCCTGGGCGGTCTGGCGAATGGCGTTGCTCAGGCTCGCGTCCAACCGCAGCGTGTGACGTTCGGCGCAGTGCGTGTGTTGCGCCGAACGTGGGTGGTCGGTGGCCAGACTCAGGGTCGGATGTTCATCACCCAACTGCTCTTTCCAGTAAGCGAGTTGCCGTTCGCCCTCCCCTTGCGCCAGCCACTGGCGCTGCCAACTGCCGTAGTCGGCGTATTGCGTCGGCAAGGCTGGAAGGCTGGCGGTCTGGCCTTGAGAGGCTGCCGCATACAGGCGCGAGAACTCCTCGATCAGCACGTTCAGCGACCAGCCGTCAGCGATGATGTGATGCATCGTCACCAGCAGTTGATGGTCTTCATCATCGAGGCGCACCAGGGTCACCCACAGCAGCGGGCCGCTCTCCAGATCGAACCGGGTGTGGGCTTCGTCCTCGCGGATTTGTTGCGCGCGGGCTTCACGCTCGGCGGCCGGCACGTCGCTGATGTCGATCACTTGAAGAATGAATTCAGCGGCAGCATCGACCCGTTGCAGGGCCACACCGTCGCGCTCGAAAAACCGTGTGCGCAGGGATTCGTGACGTTCGATCAGTTGCTGGAAACTGGCGCGCAAGGCGTCTTCGTCCAGTTCGCCGCGCAGGCGCAAGGCACCGGGAATGTTGTAGGCGCTGCTCTGCGGGTCGAGTTGCCAAGTGATCCACAAACGGTTTTGCGCCAGGGATTGCGGCATGGCTTCGCTGCGCGACAGCTGAGTGATCGCGCCTTGCGCGAGGCCGCCATCCTGTTGTTGCCGGGCGACTGCGGCGGCGAATGCGCCGAGGGTTGGCGCTTCGAACAACAGACGCAGATTCAGCTCCAGCCCCAACGTTTCACGCAGGCGTGCAACCACTTGAGTGGCGGCGATGGAGTTACCGCCGAGCAGGAAGAAATGGTCATCGGCGTTGACTTGCTTGACCTGCAACTGCTCGCACCAGATCTGGCCGATCAGGGTTTGCAGTTCGGAACCCGACTCGCTGCTGCCTTCACTTTCGTTCGCTGCCGACGGGAAAACCGCATAGCTGTCGAGGCTGCCATCGGCCAGGCGATTGCGGCAGGCCGAGCGTTGCAACTTGCCACTGGAGGTCTTGGGCAGCGCCCCCGGATTGAGCAACAGCACCACGCTTGGCGCTTCCTGATACGCCTCGGCCACCGCTTGGCGGATCGCTTTGATCAGCGCCTCCGGTGGCAGGATTTTCTGCACGCTGCGGCTGATTTCCGCGGCAATGCCGATGCCTTCCTGACCCTCGAGGTTGACCGCAAACGCGGCCACACGCCCCTTGCGCACCACCTCCACTTCACGCTCGACGGTCTGCTCGATGTCCTGCGGATAGAGGTTATGGCCACGAACGATCAGCATGTCTTTCAGGCGCCCGGTGATGAACAGTTCACCGTCACGCAAAAAGCCCAGATCGCCGGTGCGCAGCCAGGTGCGACCCGCGTGCTGGACGAAGGTCTTGGCCGTGGCTTCAGGGTTGCGCCAGTAGCCATGGGCGATGCTCGGCCCGGCGGCCCAGACTTCACCGACTGCGTTGTCGGCGAGTTCTTCAAGCGATACCGAATCGACAATCAGCACCGCATGATCCGGCTGGCTAATACCGCAACTCATGATCGGACTACCATCGCCCGGTTCGGCGCGGTTTTGCGCCAAGGCCTGATCGTCCACGCGCAACGCCGGAATACCCTGACCGCGCGGGCTGCCGGCAACGAACAGCGTGGCTTCCGCGAGGCCGTAAGAGGCCATGAAGCTGTCTGGCGTAAAGCCACAGGCCGCGAACTTCTCGGCGAAGCGTTCCAGGGTGTCGAGGCGAATCGGTTCGGAACCGGAATACGCCACGCGCCAGCCGCTCAGGTCGAGGCGTTCCAGAGCCGATTCGCTGACGCGTTCGCTGCACAGTCGATAGGCGAAGTCTGGCCCGCCGCTGATGGTGCCGCCGTATTCGCTGATCGCTTCCAGCCAGCGCAACGGGCGGCCGAGGAAGTACGCCGGCGACATCAACACGCACGGCACGCCGCTGAAAATCGGCTGCAGCAGGCCGCCGATCAGGCCCATGTCGTGGTAAAGCGGCAACCAGCTGACGATCACGTCGTCAGGGTTGAGGTCGATGCCAAAGCCGTGACGAATCAATAGTTCGTTGGCCACCAGGTTGCCGTGGCTGACTTGCACACCTTTAGGCAACGCGGTGGAGCCGGAGGTGTATTGCAGGAAAGCGATGTGCGCGCCTTGCAGGTCCGGCGCAACCCAGCGTTCGGCCAGGGCGTTGTCGAGGGTGTCGACACACAGCAGCGGCGGCGCCCCGTTGATTTGCAGCAAGGCGTCACGCTGGTCGGCGCTGGTCAATAGCAGGCGCGGCTCGGCATCGCTGATGATCGACAGCAGGCGTTCCTGATGATGACGACGGGTCGACTCCGGCGGATAGGCCGGCACCGCGATCACCCCGGCGTACAGGCAGCCAAAGAACGCCGCAACGTAATCCGGGCCGCTGGGAAACAGCAGCACCGCGCGATCGCCGAACGACGACTCGGCCTGCAACGCACCGGCAATGGTTCGCGCCCGTTGGTCCAGCTCACGATAACTGAGCACCACAGCCTGATCCTGGGTTTCGGCAAGAAAACGCAAGGCCACCCGGTCCGGCGTCAGGGCCGCGCGGCGCTGGAGGGCTTGGACCAGTGTGCTGGGGAGTTCGAACGCGTCGGTCATGAGGTTTCCTGCCTGAATTCGGCTTGCAAGTGGAATCGGTTTTCGTACGTCACGCCCGTTCACGGGCATGCAGGACGCGGTCTTCGCCGACCGCGCAAGGCATTGGGAATGCTGTTCTGGCCGGGGGCTTGCGCCCGTAACCAGTCACCAATGAGAACGGATGAGGTCTTGAAATAATTAGTCGCCGGGCTTGAGCGCCGGCAGGCTTGCAGCCAGTGGGTGAGTCAGCGTGTCGCCGTTCTCACTGCGCACCTTCACGGAGCATTAATTCTCTTTCTCAATTGACAATCATTATCATTCAACATAATTTGTCGCTCGATATGTAGGACGGCTCCGATCCCCTTGTCGTCCCACAACCCTATTTGCAGCAAGGTGATTTCCAATGACGGAACAAGTATCCACAAGCAGGTGCGATTCACCGCTACTTCAGGCCTTCGTCGACAACCGACTGATTCTGGTCAAGATTGCCGCCCGCATTACCGGCTGCCGATCCCGTGCCGAAGACGTGGTGCAGGATGCATTCTTCCGGTTGCAATCGGCGCCGCAGATCACCTCGTCCATCAAGGCACAGCTCAGTTACCTGTTTCAGATCGTGCGCAACCTGGCGATCGATCACTACCGCAAGCAGGCGTTGGAGCAGAAGTATTCCGGCCCGGAAGAGGAAGGTCTGAACGTGGTGATCCAGGGCGCTTCGCCGGAAACCTCGCATATGAATTTCTCGACCCTGGAAAACATTGCCGATGCACTGACAGAGCTGCCCAGCCGCACCCGTTACGCCTTCGAGATGTACCGCCTGCACGGCGTGCCGCAAAAAGACATCGCCAAGGAACTTGGCGTCTCGCCCACCTTGGTGAACTTCATGATTCGTGATGCGCTGGTGCATTGCCGCAAAGTGTCGGGCAATCGTGCGGATAGCTTCGCTCGTCGTTAAGACGGCGTCGTGTCGATAAAAAAGATCGCAGCCTTCGGCAGCTCCTACATTGACCGTGTTTGCCGCGATATTTGCGGATGAACACGCACCCGTAGGAGCTGCCGAAGGCTGCGATCTTTTTTTCAGGCCAACGAACACCGATCAAAAAACCGCTCACGCCCCAACATCATCAGCGCCGCGCGTTTGTGCGGGAAGTCGAACTCTTTTTCGCAGTGAAAACACTGATTGTGCATATGCCCGATCATCTTCGCGTTGTCGGCGCGAGGTTCGGCGACCACCCGTTGAGTGCGCGGATCATCGAGGAACAGGTAATGCACCAGCGCCGATAACCAACTCGCCACCTTGTGCGGGCCACGGTGATCTTCCTCACCCACCAGCATGTGAATGCCACGGTCGTAATCGGCGGCGTCATAGAACGGCGCAATGCGATCTTCCTTGGCCCAGTAGGCTTCAAAGTAGGCAAACGGCTGATCATCGAAGCAACCGATCAGGGTCAAGGTGTGCGGGTCGGCTTCGAGCTTGCTCAGGTATTCCCGATGCTTCTCGAGACTGCCCTCCTCCTGCCAGAAACTCGCGACCCGTGGGCTGTTCTGCCAACGATTGAAACGCGCCAGGTCATGCTCGATTTCTAGCGTACGCAGGGAAACCCATGCACCTAGCCGCGCATCGAAGCGCCGATAGACCTCACCACGGGGTTTCACCGCTCGCAGGGGATGGCGCTTGCCGCCACTGACGACCATCTGCTGTGGATAACTGCCGGTCAACGACTCGCCCAGCCAAGGCTGAGGCAATTGCCAGAACAGCGTGCGTTCACAGCGATACTGACCGTTGACGTCGGTGGCGGTCAGCAACCCACTGAGCAAGGCTTCGGTAGGCGCTTCATCGAGGTGCCAGGTCAGACGCTGACACTCTGCATCACGGGCAAACAGCCAATAACAGGCCGCCCAAAATGCTTGACCGTCAGGACGGCCGAAACGCTCCTCCAACCGCAGATTCAGCTCGGGCTCGCGGGTCAGCCGCAGTTCGATCAGCGGCTGACCTTCCAGGCTGAGGCTCAGGCGACTTGCGGTTTCATCGGCTACAAGACGGTTGCCTGACGGCAAGGCCAGGGCGGTCAGGTCATTCAGATTGGACATGGATCGGGCTCACGGTAATCGTCGACAGTTAACTGAGGTGACGTGAGCCGGGCATGGAAATTTAACGAAAAACACCGCGAACCTTAATCAGCATTCGCGGTGGCATGCACAGCCTGGATCAGTTCCAGGCCATTGACGTTACGCAGGTGCTAGATCGACCTGACCCAGATTTCGCGGAAGGCATAGTCATTGCCGTTTCCGGTGGCGACATGGTTAACGATCTGCAACTCCATCTGTGATGCACTCGCGGTAAACGTGCCTTTGAGCGGCACCCAGGCCATTGATGGAATTTCCGTCGCGGGGGCAATGACTTGCGCTCCGCTGTTGAGTGACAGCACTGGAACTGAATATTTGTCATTCCACCTGCGCACGGTCAGCCCGAACTCATAGGATCGACCCACTTCCAGCCCCTGAAAGGTCTTTTTCAGCACTATCCCAGCAGAGTTGTTGGTGTAGGTGTTGTCGAATAATACGTAGATATTTCCGTCTCTCGTGATGGTGAGATCCCGTGGATCAGCCGCAGCCTCCCCCCTCATCCAGCCATTCCAGTTATTGGTACCGTCTTTTTCCGAGAAGGTCGTTGTATTGTCAAAAGGCGCCTGAACCTCAAGACACAATGTCGGGAACAGCACCGGACTAGCACAACTGCCTCCATCCAGTGCCGCCTGAAAAACAAACGCGAGATGGCTCCCGTCTTTCAGATTTTGCAAAGACGTCCAGGCAATATTGCGACGCCAGCCCTCTTGGAACTCTTGTTGCGTGACGGGCTCGGCGTCGGCCACTCGCAGCATCACTGGCGAGCCGTCGGCTTGTTGACCGCAGACATGCAGCGTTGTCTTTTGATTAACCACCATGAATGGCCAACGCGCCACCTCGACCGTGACACCGGCCGAATCATCAGGTTTTTTCAGAATGAGTACATCGTTGACGGCTTGTGGCACCACAGGAGCGGGCACACAGGAGAGAGAAACCAACGAGGGGGTTGTCATGACAGAAATCCTTTCTGAATGAGCGCCAACCCCTCCATGGGGTCGGACACAGGAAAGGAGCTAAGACCACGTTAAGCAAAGCGTCTACTGTCAATTCGAACATTCGAACAGCAGAACACAAATACTGGATGAATGGTCGTCCGCCCCCCCTGCCCCCCGGAAACTCTATCTGTCAGTGCTTGCCCACCGGCACCAGGGCAATTTTGTAGGGATCGAAAATCTTCAGCATCTGGCCGTTGCTTCGCAGGCCTTGCAGCAACTTGCCGAATGCTTCGCCCGTAATCGGCGCCTCTGGACGAATCAGCGCGTAATGGTGATAGACCTGATCGATGCGTTGCGACACCAGCAACTGCTCGCCGACTTTTTCGTTGCGCAGCAGGTAATCGCTCAGATAAGAGCGTGTCACCAGGGCAATGTCCGCTCGCCCGCGCAGCACCATCAGCAGGTTGCTGTCGTGGGAATAGGTCAGCGTGGCGTTGTAAGTGTCGGCCAGGTACTTGGGATCGGCGTTGAAATTGGCAAACTCGTAGTGATAGCCGCTGTACAGCGCCAGGCGCTTGCTCGCCAGATCCTTGAAGTAGTTCTCATCGCGACCGGGTTGCTTCTGCGCGACAAAGATTTCTGCATCTTCCAGGCCCATGTCGACGTCGGTATGCGGAATGTCCTTCCAGCCCCATTCCGGATTCTCGAAAATGGCCATATCGACCCGGCCTTCCTTGAAGTCATTGAAACGCCGGGGAATCGAGGTGGGCACCAGCACAAACTGATAATCGGTTTGCAGCTGATTCAACGCTTCCACCAGTTGCGGCAGCAGACCGGTGTCGGCACCGGACTCCGGGCGCACGGTATAGGGGGGAAAATGGGCGGCCCCGACCCGCACCTGTTGCGCGGCCTGAGATGGCAACACCCAGCACACTACAAGCGCCGCCAGCAAAAGCCGCGACGCAATTCGAATTGGCGAAGACATCAAAACAGCACACTCCCCAAAAAAATATTCATCAATGCATACAAACTAGGCGGTTTCGTCAACTTAGCCAGTTTCTTGCCGAGATAGACGTCTCTTACCGTTCTTCAAGCACCAAAATCAGCGCTTCATCGGCCAATTGATCGAGGTTCATACTGCCATCGGAGCGAAACCAGGTGGTGGTCCAGGAGAGCGCGCCCGTCAGGAAGCGGCGGGTGATGAACACGTCGCCACGGATAAAACCGGCGTCCTTGGCTTCTCCCAGCACCTGCAACCAGATGGCTTCATAAATATCGCGCAGCGCCAGAACCTGCGCCTGGCCTTCCTCAGACAGCGAACGCCACTCATACACCAGCACCGCCATGGCCTCGCCACTGCCGCCCATGATCGACTGCAATTCGCAGCGAATCAGCGCCAGCACCCGCTCGCGCACGCTGCCGGCCTCGGCCAGCGCTGCGCGCATCAACGCGGTGTTGTAGCGAATGGTCTCCTCCATCACTGCTCGCAGGATCTCGTCCTTGCTTTTGAAGTGATGAAAAATGCTGCCTGACTGAATGCCCACCGCACCGGCCAGATCGCGCACGGTGGTGCGTTCATAACCTTTGTTGCGAAACAGGTGAGCGGCCACCTGCAGCAGTTTGCCGCGGGCGCTGTCGGGATCGGTCAATTGGCCGCTGTCGACCAATTCGCGCATCACCCTCAGGGCTTTTTGCTCGTCCACCCGTTCTCTCCTACAGTCGATCAATCAAATGCGCCGCTGCCCGTTAAAACAGCAGGGTTGCGCGGGCAATTTAAGCTGGCGGGGGCGACCAAGCAAGCGCTCGGGAAGAAGATAATCAAGGCGTTTACAAACCAAGCGCTTGCTTGGTAGTCTCGAAGCACTTCTGTCGCAGGTGGCTATGGAGTTGACTGTGCCTAAAACAATTCGCATCGGTTGTGCCAGTGCATTCTGGGGCGACACCTCGACCGCCGCCGCGCAACTGGTGGAGGGCGGGCGACTGGACTATTTGGTGTTCGATTATCTGGCCGAAATAACAATGTCGATCATGGCCGGGGCGCGGATGAAAGATCCCGCCACCGGCTACGCCAGCGACTTCATCGAAGTCCTCAGCCCCCTCCTCGAGCAGCTCGCGAAACAACAGATCCGGGTGATCAGCAACGCCGGCGGGGTTAATCCACAGGCCTGCGCCGCTGCCCTGCAAGCCGCCTGCGACAAGGCCGGGGTGGCGCTGAAAATCGCCGTGCTGTCGGGTGACGACCTGCAACCGCAGTTCAAACACCTGAGCAACCTGGGTATCCATGAGATGTTCAGTGGCGCGCCCCTGCCGCCGATGTGCGTGTCGACCAATGCCTACCTCGGCGCACCGGGTATCGTCGAAGCCCTGCGCCTGGGCGCCGACATTGTGATTACCGGGCGCGTGGTCGACAGCGCCGTGGTCAGCGCCGCGCTGGTGCATGAGTTCGGCTGGTCGTGGCACGACTACGACAAACTCGCCCAAGCCGCATTGGCCGGGCATCTGATCGAATGCGGCGCCCAGTGCACCGGAGGCAATTTCACCGATTGGCATGACGTGCCCGATTACGAACACATCGGCTTTCCGATCGTCGAAGTCGGTGCCGACAGCCAGTTCATCGTCAGCAAATCCGACGGCTCCGGCGGCCTGGTCACACCGCTGACGGTTGGCGAGCAGATGCTCTATGAGATCGGCGACCCACAGGCCTATTTGCTGCCCGATGTAGTGTGCGATTTCAGCCAGGTCAAACTCGTGCAACAAGGCAAAAACGCGGTTCAGGTGCATGGCGCGAAAGGCTTGCCGCCGACCGCTCAGTACAAGGTCAGCGCAACGTACCCGGACGGTTTCCGCTGCACCGCCAGTTGCCTGATCGCCGGGATCGATGCCGTGGCCAAGGCCCGACGGGTCAGCCAGGCGATCATCAACAAGACCTCGGAAATGTTTAGCCAGCGCAGCTGGGCGCCCTACAGCGAAGTGAACATCGAACTGCTGGGCAGCGAAGCCACTTACGGCCCCCACGGCCAGCGCCAGGACAGCCGCGAAGTGGTGATCAAACTCGCCGTGCGCCATCCGGGCAAACAGGCCTTGATTCTGTTCTCCCGGGAAATCGCTCAGGCTGCCACCGCCATGGCGCCTGGGCTGACGGGAATCGTCGGCGGGCGGCCGACGGTGTATCCGTTGATCCGGCTGTTTTCGTTCCTGATCGACAAAACCGCCTGCACCTTGGAGATCGACCTTGCCGGTGAGCGCCATCCGTGTGCCCTGCCCGCCCTCGATGCGCTCGACCCAGCTGACTTGCCGCTGCCGTTCGACCCACCCAAAACCACAGAGCGTGCCGACGCCAGCGTGGCCTTGATCAAACTCGCCGTGGCGCGCTCCGGCGATAAGGGTAAC
Organism: Pseudomonas sp. Pseusp11; assembly: GCF_047304405.1. Classification (NCBI taxonomy): domain Bacteria; kingdom Pseudomonadati; phylum Pseudomonadota; class Gammaproteobacteria; order Pseudomonadales; family Pseudomonadaceae; genus Pseudomonas; species Pseudomonas sp. Pseusp11. Next base: position 244,862 of record NZ_JBGLZF010000001.1, on the reverse strand, counting down.
CACAGCAACATCGGCGTCATGGCCCGCCACCCCGACTACCTGCCGTGGATCGCCGAAGCACTGACACCCGAGGTGATGGTCGACTGGATGAGCCATGTCCTCGACCCGATCCACGGACGCGTCGAACGCTGGTATTTACCCGGCACTCAGAGCTTTAATTTTCTTCTGGAAAACGCACTCGGCGGCGGTGGCGTGGCCAGCCTGCGGATCGATCCGCAGGGCAAGGCGTTCGCCCAACAACTGTTGGAAATCCAGATTCCGGTGCCCCAGCGCATCGCCGATCAGTTCAACTAGAGGACTGTCGCCATGGCTTACGACTCGATTTTCAAACCCGACCTGTTCGCCGGCCAAACCATCATTGTCACCGGTGGCGGCAGCGGCATCGGTCGTTGCACCGCCCATGAGCTCGCGGCCCTCGGCGCGCAGGTGCTGCTGGTGGGGCGCAATGCCGACAAATTGAAAAAGGTCAGCGCCGAAATCACCGAAGACGGCGGTAAAGCCAGTTGGCAGGTCTGCGATATCCGCAACGAAGACGCCGTCACGCAACTGGTCAGCGAGCTGATCCGCGAACACGGGCCGATTCATGGGTTGGTCAACAATGCCGGCGGGCAGTACCCGTCGCCGCTGGCGTCGATCAATCAGAAAGGTTTCGAAACCATCCTGCGCACCAACCTGGTGGGTGGTTTTCTGATGGCCCGGGAGGTGTTCAATCAGTCCATGAGCAAGCACGGCGGCGCCATCGTCAACATGCTCGCCGACATGTGGGGCGGCATGCCCGGCATGGGCCATTCGGGCGCGGCGCGCTCGGGCATGGACAACTTTACCAAGACCGCCGCGTTCGAATGGGGCTACGCCGGCGTGCGGGTCAACGCCGTCGCGCCGGGCTGGGTCGCGTCCAGCGGCATGGACACCTACGAAGGCGCGTTCCGCGCGGTGATTCCGACGCTGTGCGAACACGTGCCGCTCAAGCGCATCGGCACCGAATCGGAAATCAGCGCGGCGATTGTGTTCCTGCTCAGCCCGGCAGCGGCGTTTGTCAGCGGCAGCACGTTGCGCATCGACGGTGCCGCCAGCCTCGGCGGGCGAGCCTGGCCAATGCACAAGGCGCAGAACAGTCACTCGTACAACGGTTTTCACCGCGCCTATTTACCTGAAGTACTCAGGCCGGACGCCTCCAAACCAGACGAACCGAAGGACAAGGAATAACCATGCCGGTCATCCAGTCCCAGATAGACCCGTTCAGCGAACCGTTCGCCCGCAACCGTGCGGCCATGCTGGCCGGCATTGAGCAGGTCCGCCAGCTCGAACAGAACCTGTTGAGTAAAGCCGCTGAAGCCAAACCGCGGTTCGACAAGCGCGGGCAATTGCTGCCCCGGGAGCGGCTGAACCTGCTGCTTGATCCCGGCGCGCCGTTCCTCGAACTGGCGAGCCTGGCCGGCTACAAGCTGCACGACGACAAGGACGGCAGCGCGGCCGGCGGCGGTTTGATCGCCGGGATCGGTTACGTATCCGGCGTGCGGGTGCTGGTGGTGGCGAACAACAGCGCGATCAAGGGCGGCACCATTTCCCCCAGCGGCCTGAAAAAGTCCCTGCGCCTGCAACAGATCGCCATGGAAAACAAACTGCCGGTGATCACCCTCGCCGAGAGCGGTGGCGCCAACCTCAATTATGCGGCGGAGATTTTCGTCGAAGGCGCGCGCAGCTTTGCCAATCAGGCGCGGATGTCAGCGATGGGCTTGCCGCAGATCACCGTGGTCCACGGCTCGGCCACGGCGGGCGGTGCTTACCAGCCAGGGTTGTCGGATTACGTGGTGGTGGTGCGCGGCAAGGCCAAGCTGTTTCTCGCCGGGCCGCCGTTGCTCAAAGCCGCCACCGGTGAAGTCGCCACCGACGAAGAACTGGGCGGCGCCGAGATGCACGCGCAAACCGCCGGCACCGCCGAATACCTGGCCGAGAACGATGCCGATGGCGTGCGCCAGGTGCGCGAGATTGTCAGTCTGTTGCCGTGGAACGATCAGTTGCCGTGGTTACCGGAACGTCGGTGGGAAGAGCCGCTCTACCCCATCGACGAACTGCTGGGGCTGATTCCGGATGACCCGAAAAAACCTTACGACGTGCGTGAAATCATCGCGCGGATTGCCGACGCGTCGAACTTCCTTGAATTCAAAAGCGAGTTCGATCAGCAGACGGTGTGCGGGCATTTGCAGATCCAGGGTCGAGCCTGCGGTTTCATCGGCAACAACGGCCCGATCACGCCCAAAGGCGCGAGCAAGGCCGCTCAATTCATTCAACTCTGCGACCAGAGCCAGACGCCGCTGCTGTTTTTCCACAACACCACCGGCTTCATGGTCGGCACCGAATCGGAACAGCAAGGCGTGATCAAGCACGGCGCGAAAATGATTCAAGCGGTGGCCAATGCCCGGGTGCCTAAACTGACAATCGTCGTCGGCGGTTCCTACGGTGCCGGCAATTACGCGATGTGCGGCCGCGGTCTCGACCCACGCTTCATCTTCGCCTGGCCCAACAGCCGCACCGCGGTGATGGGCGGCGCCCAGGCCGGCAAAGTGCTGCGGATCGTCACCGAAGCCAAACAGCTCAAGGACGGGTTGGTACCCGACCCGAAAATGCTCGACATGCTGGAACAGGTCACCGCACAGAAACTCGACAGCCAGTCCACCGCGCTGTATGGCAGCGCCAACCTGTGGGACGACGGGCTGATCGATCCACGGGATACCCGCACGCTGCTTGGATACTTGCTGGACATCTGCCATGAGGCCGAGGTTCGGGCGCTGCAACCCAACAGCTTTGGTGTAGCCCGCTTCTAAGGGCGATCAGGAGAACAATAAAAATGATCTTCACCCAGGAACACGAAGCACTGCGCCGCACCGTCCGCCAATTCGTCGATCATGAAATCAATCCCCACGTCGAGGAATGGGAAAAGGCCGGGCGCTTTCCGATCCATGAGATCTTCCGCAAGGCTGGCGACCTCGGTCTGTTGGGAATCTCCAAACCGGAAAAATTCGGCGGCATGGGCCTCGACTACAGCTATTCGATTGTGGCGGCCGAAGAGTTCGGCACCATTCATTGCGGCGGCATTCCGATGTCCATCGGCGTGCAGACCGACATGTGCACCCCGGCCCTGGCGCGTTTCGGCTCCGATGAACTGCGCGAAGAATTCCTGCGGCCGGCGATCACCGGCGAGCAGGTCGGCTGCATCGGTGTTTCCGAAGTCGGCGCGGGCTCCGACGTCGCCGGGCTGAAAACCACCGCCCGCAAGGACGGCGACGACTACGTGATCAACGGCAGCAAGATGTGGATCACCAACTCGCCGAGCGCCGATTTCATTTGCCTGCTGGCCAACACCTCGGACGACAAACCGCACATCAACAAGTCGCTGATCATGGTGCCGATGAACAGCCCCGGGATCAGCCTCAGCTCGCACCTGGACAAGCTCGGCATGCGCAGCTCGGAAACTGCCCAGGTGTTTTTCGATAACGTGCGCGTGCCGCAACGCAACCGCATCGGCCACGAAGGCGCGGGGTTCATGATGCAGATGCTGCAATTCCAGGAAGAACGGCTGTTCGGCGCGGCGAACATGATCAAAGGCCTGGAGTACTGCGTCGACAGCACCATCGAGTACTGCAAGGAGCGCAAAACCTTCGGCAACGCGCTGATCGACAACCAGGTCATCCACTTTCGCCTGGCCGAATTGCAAACCGAAATCGAATGCCTGCGGGCGCTGGTCTACCAGGCCACCGAGCAATACATCAAAGGCCAGGACGTCACCCGTCTGGCCTCCATGGCCAAACTCAAGGCCGGGCGACTCGGTCGGGAGGTCAGCGACAGTTGCCTGCAATATTGGGGCGGCATGGGCTTCATGTGGGACAACCCGGTGGCCCGGGCTTACCGCGATGTGCGGCTGGTATCGATCGGCGGCGGTGCCGACGAAATCATGCTGGGGATCATCTGCAAACTCATGGGCATCCTGCCGGGGAAAAACAAATGAGCACCCTCCCCACCTGTCAAACCCTGCTGCTCGGCCTGCATGACAGCGTGCTGCACATCACCCTCAATCGTCCCGAAAGCCGTAATGCCATGAGCTTGCAGATGGTTGCCGAACTGCGTGCGGTGCTGGCGGCGGTACGCGATGACCGGCAGATTCGCGCGTTGGTGATCGGCGGTGCCGGCGGGCATTTTTGTGCCGGTGCCGACATCAAGGACATGGCCAACGCCCGCGCTCAAGGCCAGCCCGCCTACCGCGATCTGAACCGTGCGTTCGGTGCGCTACTGCAAGAGGTGCAACACGCGCCGCAAGTGGTGATTACGGTGCTGCAAGGTGCGGTGCTTGGCGGCGGCTTCGGCCTGGCTTGTGTCAGTGACATCGCGATGGCCGATCACCAGGCGCAGTTCGGCCTGCCGGAAACCAGCCTCGGCCTGTTGCCGGCGCAGATCGCGCCGTACGTGGTGCAGCGCATCGGCCTGACCCAGGCCCGCCGACTGGCCCTGACCGCCGCACGCTTCGATGGCACCCAGGCGCGGCGCATGGGGCTGGTGCATTTTGTCGAGCATGACCCACAAGCCTTGGCCGAACGCCTCGATGAGGTGCTGGCCCATGTGTTGTGTTGTGCGCCGGGGGCGAATGCGGCGACCAAAAAACTGTTGCTGGCGAGTGCCGGACACCCCTCGGATGATCTGCTGGATCAGGCAGCCGAGTGGTTCAGCGAAGCAGTGACCGGGGCTGAAGGGGTCGAGGGGACGATGGCTTTTGTGCAGAAGCGTAAACCAGGGTGGGCCGTTTAAAGAGCTTCGCGGGCAAGCGCGCGATGAGCCTTTACATTCACCGCAAAAACCAAGGAAATACCTCATGCCGGCCCTCAAGAAAATCCTGATCGCCAACCGCGGTGAAATCGCCTGCCGCGTCCAACGCACCGCGCAAAACCTGGGCTACCGCACCGTCGCCGTATTCAGCGACGCCGACGCCAATGCGCTGCATGTGCAGACGGCCGACGAAGCCGTGAACATCGGCCCGGCCCCGGTGCAGCAGTCTTATCTGAACATCCCGGCCATCATCGATGCCGCCCGGCGCACCGGTGCCGATGCAATCCATCCCGGTTACGGCTTCCTCTCGGAAAACTCAGGCTTCGCCCTCGCTTGCCAACAGGCCGGCATCATCTTCATCGGTCCCAGCCCCGAAGCCATAGAGCTGATGGGCAGTAAACGGCTGTCGAAACTCGCCATGATCAACGCCGGCGTGCCTTGCATCAAAGGCTATCAGGGCAGCGAACAGGACGACGCCAGCCTGCGTCGCGAAGCCGAACGCATTGGCTACCCGCTGATGATCAAGGCCAGTGCCGGCGGTGGCGGTCGCGGCATGCGCCTGGTGCACAGCGCCGCCGAATTGCTGGAACAGCTCCGCACCGCACGCTCCGAAGCCCTGCACGGGTTTGGCAGTGACGAATTGATCCTCGAACAAGCCTTGATCGATCCGCGTCATGTCGAAGTTCAGGTGTTCGGCGACCAGCACGGCAACCTGATCTACCTCGGCGAGCGCGACTGTTCGATCCAGCGTCGCCACCAGAAAATCATCGAAGAAGCGCCCTGCCCGGTGATGACCGCCGAGTTGCGCCAGGCCATGGGCGAGGCGGCGCTCAAGGCGGGTCGCGCGGTGAATTACGTGGGGGCTGGCACCGTGGAATTCCTGCTGGATGCTCACGGCCGGTTTTACTTCCTGGAGATGAACACCCGGTTGCAAGTGGAACACCCGGTGACTGAACTGATCACCGGCCTCGATCTGGTGGCCTGGCAATTACACATCGCCGAAGGGCAACCGCTGCCGCTACGACAGGAACAAGTGCAGCTCAACGGGCATGCCATGGAGGTGCGCCTGTATGCCGAAGATCCGGCCCAGGGATTTCTGCCGCAAACCGGGCGAATTGTGGCTTGGGAGCCAGCGATCCAGGGCAGTGTACGGATCGACCATGGCCTGATCGAAGGCCAGTCTGTCAGCCCGTTCTATGACCCGCTGCTGGGCAAGCTCATCGCCCACGGTGCCACCCGTGAAGAAGCCCGGCGCAGGTTGCTGCGGGCGGTACAGGACAGTGTGCTGCTGGGCGTGCAGAGCAATCAGCGCTTGCTCGCCAATCTGCTGGAACACCCCCAGTTCATCAGTGGCGAGTTCAGCACCGGGTTCATCCCCACGAACTTCGCCGACCATCCCTGCCTGCACCCTCATGCGCCGAGCGCCGACGAGCTGGCCATCGCCGCGGTGCTTTTTTATCAAGCATCAGCGCAGGCTCACCCCGCCCCGCTGGCCGGTTGGCGCAACAACGCCAGCGTGCCTCTGCACTATCGGATCGGCCTGGAGGATCAGGCCTGGCCGGTCGAACTGCACGCTGAACCTGGCGAAACCTACCGCGTGCAGGTCGGCGCCCGAACCCTCGAACTGAAGGTCATCCAGTGCGACGGACGCTGGGCCACCCTGCAAATCGACGGCATCCGCCAACGCCATGCCTACCGCCTCGAAGCCGGGCAACTCTGGTTGTTCACGCGCCCCGGCAGCCTGCGGCTGGTCGATCGGACCCGGGCGCTGGTCAGCGGCCAGGCCAGTGTCAGCTCCGGCACGCTCAAGGCGCCGATGGACGGGGCGATCGTCGACGTATTGGTCAGTGAGGGCAGCCCGGTCAGCAAAGGGCAGCTGCTGGTGGTGCTTGAAGCGATGAAAATGGAGCATCCACTCAAATCGGGTATCAACGGTGTGCTCAAGCGCTTGCAGGTCAAGGTTGGCGACCAGGTAAAAAATCGTCAGATTTTGTTGGAGGTCGAATAAGCCGCTAGGCGGATCCGCCGGGTTTGGCTACGCTCAAGCCCTATCAGGATGCGGATACCAGGAAACCTGCAATGCCTCACTGGCTGGTCATTGATCTGGAAGCCACCACCGATGAGGGCGGCTGGCCAGTAACAGAAATGGAAATCATCGAAATCGGCGCAACCCTCGTGGACCGAAAAGGCCGGGAACTGGATCACTTCCAGTGCTTCGTGCGCCCGTTGCGTCGGCCCCTGTTGACCCCGTTTTGCCGAGAACTGACCCACATCACCCAGGCCAATGTCGATGCTGCCCAGCCTCTGAGCGACGTCTGGGTTTCGTTCGAACGCTGGCTCGGCCAGCATCTCTCGAACCTGGAAGGCTGGGCCAGTTGGGGTGATTACGATCGCAAACAGCTACTTCAGGAGTGGCAGCGCCTGCAACTCGGCAGCGCCCTGAGCCGGGTGCCGCACATGAATCTCAAGCAACGTTTCGCCAAGGCCTGTCGACTGGAGCGCCCGCTGGGGCTTAATGGCGCCCTGCAACTGGCGGGCCTGCAGTTCAACGGTCAGCAGCATCGGGCGCTGGAGGATGCGCGCAATACCGCGCGCCTGTTACCGCTGATTTTCCCGGCTAATCCTTGAGTGCAGGTGGTGACGCCTATCGACACCTTGTGCATACTGGCCGGCCCTTTTTAGCCCTTTTCGAGGAATCGCCCATGTTTAAAGTCAACGAGTACTTCGACGGCACCGTCAAGTCGATCGCCTTTGGCACCGCTGAAGGTCCGGCGACCATCGGCGTCATGGCACCGGGCGAATACGAATTCGGCACCAGCCAGCGTGAAATCATGCACGTGGTGTCCGGCGCCCTGACCGTCAAACTGCCTGACAGCAGCGACTGGCAAACCTTCGCCGCCGGCAGTCAGTTCAACGTGCCCGCCAACAGCAAGTTCCAGCTGAAAGTGGCCGTCGACACCGCTTACCTGTGCGAATACCGCGGCTAACCCCCTAGGGTTTCACAGCGAAAAAAAATGCCCGTGTCCAAGGACACGGGCATTTTTTTATTGAGGGCTGCTATTCGAGGATCGTCACTGGCATACCGACTTCGAGCCGGCCATTACCGTCATTGACCAGGTTCTGCCCGAACATCGCGCCGTCCTCTTGAGCCCGATATTGCTGCAAGGTCGCCAGAGGTTCGCGGTCGTCGCTACGTTCGCCGGTCTTCGGGTCGATGGTGGTCAGAATACAACGTGAGCAGGACTTGACCACGCGGAACTCGACATCGCCAATGCGGATGCGCTTCCAGCCATCTTCGGCGAACGCCTCGCTGCCCTCGATCACCAGATTGGGCCGAAAGCGCAACATCTCCAGAGGTCGCCCGACCCGTTGCGACAAGTCTTCCAGCGACGCCTGGCCAATCAGCAACAACGGGAAACCGTCGGCAAAAGCCACCTGATCGTCGTCCTTGCCGTAGCCGGCCTGGGTGGTCCGCGCACGATCGAGCGGCACATGCACCAGACGCGTCGGCTTGCCGATGAACTCACTGACCCAGGCAGCCGCAGCAATACCGGCATCGGGCACGCGCAAGGTGTCGCGCCAGATGGTCACGCCACGCAGCTCTGCATCGCTGGCGGGCAAGGCGATATCGATCGGTGAATAGCCTTGGGCACTGAGGGTCAAGCCACCGCTTGCGTTCCACAACGCCGACAGCTGACTCATTTTCGCCACCGCGCGCTGGGTCAGAAAACGCCCGCTGGCCTCGTCCACCAGCATCCAGCGTCGATCGCCGTCCAGCCCCAGTTTGTCCAGGCTGACCTGATTCAAGGTCTCGCCCTTGCCGGATTTCAACGGAAAACGATAAAGCGCGCTCAGATGCATGGCCACAGCTCCCTGGTGGGCAAAAACGCCACCCTATACGAGCTTGATCGCCGAATCAAAGACCCTGTGGCGAGGGGGCTTGCCCCCGTTGGGCTGCGCAGCAGCCCCAAACCCTGCCACCGCGCTTTTCCAGATCGTTATCAGGCCGGCACTTCGTCGAGCATCAGGCGCTGACGCACCACGTCGACGAGTTTGTCGGGCTGGAATTTGGAGAGGAAGTTGTCGCAGCCGACCTTCTTGACCATCGAGTCATTGAAGCTACCCGACAGCGAGGTGTGCAGGACCACATAAAGGCCGCGCAAACGGGGGTCGTTGCGGATCTCGGTGGTCAGGCGATAGCCGTCCATCTCCGGCATTTCCGCATCGGTGAAGATCATCAACAGTTTGTCAGTCATGTTCACACCGGTATCAGCCCAGGCCTTGAGCATGTTCAGCGCCTTCAAGCCATCACTGGCGATATGCATTTTCACGCCCAACTGACCCAAGGTGTCGCGCAATTGCGACAGAGCCACGTTCGAGTCATCCACCAGCAGCACTTCACGGCCACGGGCGCGCTCCAGAACCGGATCGTCGAGTTTGTCGCGAGAGACCTTGGCGTTGTACGGCACGATTTCGGCCAGGACTTTTTCGACGTCGATGATTTCCACCAGTTGATCGTCGACTTTGCTGATGGCGGTCAGGTAATGCTGGCGACCGGCGCTGGTCGGCGGCGGCAGGATGGCTTCCCAGTTCATGTTGACGATGCGGTCCACGCCACCGACCAGGAACGCCTGCACCGAGCGGTTGTACTCAGTGACGATGATCGTACTGGTGGGGCTTGGCACCAGCGGACGCATGCCGATGGCCTGGGACAGGTCGATCACCGGCAGCGTCTGGCCACGCAGGTTGACCACGCCACAAACAAAGGGGTGGCGCTGCGGCATCAGGGTCAGTTTCGGCAGCTGCAGCACTTCCTGGACCTTGAAGACGTTGATCGCGAACAATTGCCGTCCGGCCAGCCGGAACATGAGAATTTCCAGGCGATTCTCACCCACCAGTTGCGTGCGTTGGTCTACCGTGTCGAGAATGCCGGCCATTAATGACTCCTGGGCTTGTTCTGATGAATTCACTAAAGAGAGTTATCGGCAGTTTTTGCCGAATCTTGACCCCCGGACAAAATGCCATGCCCAAGCATTGATGTCACATTAACATCATGCTTTACTGACCCCGTGATTCCATCTGCTTCATCCCTTGCGGCGCGACCTCGGTTTGCACGTTAGGTTCCCCTGTGTAAGGGATTCCCCTAGGCACAATCAGGCCCAACCTGATGTTCGCAATATCCAATAGCCATTAATGTGACGCCATTCTCATTGCATGAACGGAGTCAGGCTTTTGTGTGCGATCGCAGGTCAGTGGCCATCCACCCTCTCGAGTTCCCCAGTCGGTGCCCAAGCCTGCCAGAGCGCGATCTCACCAAGGCATGGCAGCGCCGGGACACGTAAGGTTCTCGTCGACACACACGACATTCCCTCATCTGACATGACGTTGTGGAGATAAGCATGGCGAACAACCCTAAAGAGTGGGCCCAGCGAATTCCGGAGTTTCTCGTCGAGGCTGAAACACTCCTGGCCAAGTCCGAGGAGTGCCTGAGTCATTTGCAGTTGATCAGCAATGACAAGGACGCCATCGATTGCATGCTCAGTACCCTTCTCAAGCTGGCAAGCAAGGCCGATGCCTTGGCACTGGCAACGGTTTCGGAATTCTCGCTGCACATTCATGGATTGCTGAGCCACGCCCAGAATCACATGGACCTGCACGATCAGGCCCTGGATGCGCTCAAGGATTGCTTCACGTTAATGGCCTGGCAACTCGAACTCATCGACCAGACCACCGGCCAACTCGGCCTCGATGACAGTGAACAGACGTCCCTGATCGAAGCGTTTGCATTTCAAGTGGGACAAAGTCAGTTTCAGCCGCCCAGCCACTCCAAGCAGTTCAGGCTCGTTTCGTTCTCTGAACGACAGGCTTGAATTCATCAACCCCGTGTTGCACATTTTTTATTGTAATGATGTCGCCCTGTAACTTGAGTGTGCGCATACCGCAATTGAATATTTCATACCCGTCGATGGCAGCTCGAAACAAATAGATACCCCGGCCCCGACTTCAGATAGTGCCTGCCAATAAAAACTAAACGCCTGGCACACTCGATATCTTTCGAAGATAAAAATCAAAAAGTTTTTCCATTGTGGAACTGTCGTCCAAAAACGTTATTTCCTGAAGGTGCCTACCTATATGCCGAACGCGACCAACGGTATCTTAAGTGGTATTATGCCGCCCATTCGTTGACGTCAATTAATGACAGAGTGACCCTTGGCGCGAACAAGCTCATAACATTGAAGGCTTTATTTCGAGCATTGCACTGCCGTCATTAAAGGCGACTCATACAACCTATTTTCAAACAGAGACCCGTCAGCCCTTATGACCGGTCTGCCCGCAGCGAACATCCATTGGCTCCATCCGCTATGTACGCCAGCCTCAAGTCAATCGCCCTGTGGCCACCCTCCCGAAAAAGCGCGCGCCGGTTCACGCTTTTCGTGTGCACCTGCTCGGCGCTTGGCAGCCTGTTGGTCTACAGCTTGTCGATGCCTCTGCCGGTGAGTCTGCTGGTGCTCAATATTGCGGCGCTGACCTGCGTCTGGGTGGGGCATCGCCTCTCGCTCAAATCGATAAAGTTTCAGCCTCAAGAATTGGCCGACCGTCTGCTGGAAGTTCAGGAAAATGAACGTCACCGGCTCAGTCGGGAACTGCATGATGATATTGGCCAATTGCTGACCGCCGCAAAACTTCAGAGTGAATGGCTCAAACGTCGATTGCCTGAAGAACTGCAGGGTCAATGTTCGGTACTCTGCGATACGCTGGATGAAACCCTGACCAAGGTTCGTGATGTATCAGCCATCCTGAACCCACGACAGTTGACCAGTCTCGGGCTGGAAGCCAGTCTGCGTGCGCATTTACTCAGAACCCTGGCCAATACGTCCGTGAACTGGAGCCTGGAATGCCATCAACGTTTGACTGGCATACCGGAAGAAATGGCGGTGGCGGCCTTTCGCATCACTCAAGAAGCGGTTACCAATATGCTGCGCCATGCCGAAGCCAGGAATCTGTTGGTCCGCCTGCAACGTCTGCCCCAAGGCCTGACGTTGTTAATCAGTGACGACGGCCTGGGGTTCGAGCCAGCGGCAGACCCTGCTCGCGAGGGGCAACGCGGAATGGCTGGAATGTCGGAACGGATCGATCAGTTGGGCGGTACGCTGACCGTGACCAGCGAGCCGGGCAAAGGCACTCAAATCGAAGCACTCTTCCCCTGGGCGCCCCGTGCGCTGGAACGGGCCAGTACGAATAAGGTTATGCGTTGACTTGTAACTTACTTCTGGTGGATGACCACTCGCTTATCAGGGCTGGCGTGCGCGCTCTGGTGCTGGATATTCCCGGCTATGCGGTCATTGGGGAGGCCAGTGACGGCTCGCAGTTACTCGAGATGGTCGAGCAACTGTCCCCGGACATCATCCTGCTGGATATCTCCATGAGGAAAACCGGTGGCCTTGAAGCCTTGCAGCGACTCAAACGAGTACGTCCGCAGTGCAAAGTGCTCATCCTGTCGATGCACACCGACCCGGCGCTCATCATGCAAGCACTCGAATCCGGGGCTCATGGCTACCTGCTCAAAGACACCACGGCCACCGAGCTCGAACATGCCCTGGATGCCTTGCGCAATAACGAACGCTACCTGAGCCCGGCCATTGCCCACACCGTCATCAACCAGGCGCTGACCCGAACTCAGAAAAATCAGGCGCCAACCCAGGACTCGCACAACCTGACGGCACGCCAGCTGGAAATCCTGCGATTGATTGTTCGCGGAAAATCCACCCGGGAAATTGCCAACGGCTTGGGCCTGAGCATCAAGACTGTCGAAACCCACCGCTCGCAGATCATGAAACGCTTGCAGATCTACGATGTGGCCGGCCTGGTGTTGTTCGCCGTACGCGAGCAAATCATCAGTCTGGACGATTAGCCGGATTCGAGCCGCTCAGCAGCGGCGAGCCCTCGGGCAAATGCACCGGCAATGCCGCCGGCCGTGCCGAAAAACGCAGGCTATCGCCCTCCAGAGGCTCACCATCAAGGTTGATATAAAGGCCCTCCGATACTTTGATCTCGACCCACGGCAAGCGGGCTCGCACAAACATGCTGTCGATTCCGAAACCATCGGTCAGCAGGTCTTTCAAGGTACCGACCACTTCCTGGGGCGCGGGCAAAATGCTGATATCCAGCAGACCATCGTCAGCCAGCGCCTGCGGGCACAACATATGACCACCACCAGCCTGTCGGCCATTGCCGATGCCTAATGCCAACAACTCACCGGCCCAGTAAAAATCCGGCCCCTGCAACTCGCCATAGGCGGCATGCAACTCACTGAAGCGCGATAAACCGGTGAAGAGATAAGCCGCGCCGCCAAGAATTTTTTTCAGATCCTCGGAAGTATTGGCCGTGACCTGACTGCCAAAACCGCCCGTGGCCATGTTCAGAAAAACCTGCCCGCCGACCTCCCCCAGATCAATGGCATGCGGAACGGCCTCCAAAAGCTCCAGCGCTTGAGCGGGCTCCAGGGGCACACCCGCGGCGCGTGCAAAATCGTTGGCGGTGCCCAAGGGCAAAAGCACCAGGCTGGCCTGCGTCGAATGCGCCGCCATGGCTTCGGCGATATCACGCAAGGTGCCATCGCCGCCGCCGGCAATCAGCTGCGTATAGCCCGCCGCCAATGCTTCCCCCACCAGCCGTTGCGCATCACCGGCCTCCCAGGTCAATCGAACAGCCAGTTCCCAGCCTTGTTGGCGCTTGCCTTCGACAGCTGAACGGACCTGCTCATTGAGTGCCTGCTTGCCATGCAGAATCAACAGCGCCTTGCGCTCGCTCATTTTGATCAGCCCCCTTTCCGAATCCGTATGGGAGATGTTGACCTCGCAGCCCCTCATAAAAGTCGCAAGGATTTCAATTATTTCCAGGGGAAGGACACTTGAGTCCTACAGAGCGGTATTTTTTCTTACAAAACCTGAGGAATCGGCTCAATTGACCCATCAGGGTAATTGGTACACCGTTGTGTCAGCGGTTATCAGTCATCACCAATAAATCACACAGGGACGTGCAAACAATGAATGGAACCTCTTTAAGGTCCTTAAAAATCGTAAGTAATAAAAGTATCGGCCACCTGAATGGTTTTAACGCAAGGAGCCAATTATTCCATGCAAAGCCATGACCTCAGGCTACCGGTAACTCCGGTTACGCCGTTCTCAGACAATCACGCCAATCAGCAGGCTGAATTCAAAAGCAGCGCAAAGCCCATCGGAGAAGTTGATATGGAACCTCGCGTCACTGAACTGGAGACACATCTCAAGTACATCCGCAGAGACCTGGATGAAGTCCGCGGCGACGTCAAATCCATCAAGCACAGGCTTGCCTATTCAGCTGGCGGAACAGCTGTGGTCCTGGGGCTTTTGAGCTGGATCTCCAACAGTCGCTTCGACCAGGTCGTGACCCTTCTGGCAAATTAAGGAACGGTCACGCACGCAAGCCCCAACGCTTTCGACCGGGCTTGCGTGGCAGAACCAGGACCTGCATCAGCCCAGGACTTCACTCAACGGGATGAAGCTCACACTATCACCCTCGATCAGCGTACGGTCCTCCAGCACTTCAACCAGACCATCCGCCCAAGCGGCACTGCGCAGTACGCCAGAACTCTGATTCTTGTAGATGATTGCCCGGCCATTTTCCAGACGTCCGCGCAAGTACTCACGTCGGTTACCAGCCTTTGGCCAGACAAACCCTGCCGGTACCTGAAACTTCAGGGGTTCGATCTCTTTTACGCCTTGGCGGCGCAAGAGGTAGGGCCTCGCCAACAGAGCAAAAGTCACCAGGGTTGACGCCGGATTGCCAGGCAAACCAATGACAGGCACACCGCGAAAATGCCCGAACGTCAGCGGCTTGCCTGGCTTGATGGCAAGCTTCCACAGGGTCAACTCGCCCTCTTCCCGCAAGGCAACGCCCAGAAAGTCGGCTTCTCCCACCGATACGCCACCGGTGGAGAGAATCAGGTCGACATCCTTCAACTCGCCGAGACGGGCACGAGTGGTCGCTAAATCATCGGGAAGAATGCCAGCATCGATCACCTCACAGCCCAAGCGCTGCAACCAGCTGCAAAGCAACACTCGATTGCTGTTGTAGATCTGTCCCGGTCCAAGGGCCTGGCCCGGCTCAATCAGCTCATCCCCGGTAGACAAGACCGCAACACGAACCTTGCGAACCACGTCCAGTTCAGCGCATCCCAACGATGCCGCCAGCCCCTGCTCGATGGGCCCCAGGCGTGTACCGGCGGGCAAGATCAACTCACCGGCGGTGGTTTCCTGGCCTTGTGGACGGATGTTCTGCCCCGGGGTCATGGTCTCGGTGAAACGTACCCGCTCATCCGCCTGAACCTCGGCGTTCTCCTGCATCTCGACACAGTCGGCACCCGCGGGCACAGGCGCGCCGGTGAAGATCCGCGCACAGGTCCCAGGCTTCAAGGGCTCCGGAGCCTGACCCGCAAAAATCTTCTGGCTGACCGGCAACGGTTCTCCCGTCCAGTCGGCGATGCGCAAGGCATACCCATCCATGGCACTGTTGGGCCAAGGCGGCAGATCAAGTGTCGAAACCAGATCAGCAGCTAGTACACGCCCCTGAACCTGCGCCAACGGCAAGCGTTGGTGCTCATGAATTCTCGAGGCGTCGGCCATTTCCAGTAACCGCGCGAGCGCTACCTCGACAGCCATCAGGCTGCCAGTCTTGCCTGGCTTACCCACGGGATTCACAGGGTGCCGCCTGTTTCAGATGGATCACGAAATTGCACGGACGGTGCCGGGAATCCAGTTGTTCGGCGAGAATGCCGTCCCAACCGGTGCGCACAGCATTGGTCGAACCCGGCAAGCAGCAAACCAGCGTGCCATTGGCCAGACCGGCCAAGGCCCGGGACTGAACCGTGGAAGTACCGATATCCGCCACCGATATCTGCCGGAACAGCTCACCAAAACCATCGACCTGCTTATCCAGCAAGCAACTCACCGCTTCGGGCGTGCTGTCACGACCGGTAAACCCGGTACCGCCAGTGATCAGCACCACTTGCACGACTTCATCGGCAATCCAGTTGGCCACTTGCGCACGAATTTTGTAGAGATCATCTTTGAGCAATACACGGGCCGCCAGGTTATGACCGGCAGCGCTCAAGCGGTCAACGAAGACCTGGCCTGAGGTATCGGTTTCCAGGGTACGGGTATCGCTGACAGTCAGCACCGCGATGTTGAGCGGTGCGAAAGGTACATCAGCCTTGGCTTTCATAGGCTCGTCCAGTTGTAGGAGAAACAGCCCGGTGTTATATCACAGCGCCTCATTTTTTCGCCGCCCCCATGGAGAAGTGCAATGACCTCGGATACACCTTTGGCGCCGTGCTCCATTTTGCTCCTGGCGGGCGGGCGTGGCCAACGCATGGGCGGTCGGGACAAAGGTTTGCTGGAATGGCACGGCGAGCCCCTGATCGCGCATCTGCACCGCAAGACCCGTCTGCTGAGCGATGATCTGATCATCTCCTGCAACAGAAACCTGGAGAAATATGCGCCTTATGCGGATCAACTGGTCCATGACGATGAAGGCGACTTTCCGGGGCCATTGGCGGGTATTCGCGCAGGCCTGAAGGCCGCCCGCCACACGCACCTGCTGGTATTGCCCTGCGATGTGCCACGCATCGATGCGGCGCTGCTCCAGAACATGCGTGAAACTGCCGCGCAGCATCCGGACAAACCGTTGATGCTGCGCCATGGAGAACACTGGGAACCTTTGCTATGCATGATTCCCGTCGTTCTTTCAGGGGCTTTCGAGACGGCCTGGAACGAAGGCGAGCGCAGCCCGGGCCGACTGATGCGCACATTGGGCGCCATGGCCCTGCAGTGCCCCGACAACGACCCTCGCCTGGCCAACCTCAATACGCCGGAACTGTTAAGCACGCATCACACTGTGTCAGACTGACGCTCGAAGGAACTTGCACGCGCTGCATACGTCTCAAGCTCAGTATTCAAAAGATTTTCCATTCGGAGACACACCCATGACCCAACGGACCCTCGCCACTTTCATGCTCGCACTGGGCCTTGCGACCCTCGCCGGTTGTGCATCGCCTTCAGTGATCACCTTGAATGACGGTCGAGAAATCCAGGCCGTCGACGCGCCTAAGTACGATCAAGAGTCGGGCTTTTACGAGTTCGAACAGCTGGATGGCAAACACATCCGTATCAACAAGGATCAGGTTCGTACCGTTAAAGAGTTGTAATCTTTGCGGCGACCATCGGATACAGAAAAGCCCGCTTTTAAAGCGGGCTTTTTCGTGGCTGAAGCAAAGCAGGTTTGCCTGTAATCACCACTCCAGGGTGATTGTGCTTTCGAACTCTCTTTCCTGCCCCGTAACCGGATCAACAAATCGCAATCCCTGGGCCAACAGCTTCAAGGGGTTGGCATAGTCGTCTTCTACGTCCTTGAGCACCCGCGGATAGAACGGGTCATTGCAGATGCCAGCCCCCAGGGCCGCCATGTGCACTCGCAACTGATGTTTCTTGCCCGTTACCGGGTAAAGCGCATATCGCCAGAACTCACCGTTTTTTTCCCTGACCTCGACAGCCGTCTCGGTATTGCTGACGCCCGGACCTTCCTGCATGCGAAAGAACGGCTCGCCATCGATGAGTCGACTTTTATGAACCATCGGAAAGGTCAGTTCAGGCAATGCCCGGGCGATTGCTTCGTAGCGTTTTTCGATCTGGCGTGTAGGAAACAATGACTGATACGCTGACCGACTCTGAGGATTGGCTGAGAACAGCACCAGCCCTGCCGTATGCCGGTCAATACGATGCAAAGGCACCAGATGCGGGTTATCCAGTCGCCGGATCAGTCGTCGCAGCAATGTCTGCTCCACATACTCACCAGCCGGCGTCACCGGCAGGAAGTGCGGTTTGTCCGCCACCACCAGATGCTCGTCGGCATAGAGGATCGACTCCACCACCGGGATCGGTTTTTCGTCCGGTACTTCACGAAAATAATGAATCCGCAGACCTTCCTTATAAGGCAGATCCAGGGCGATCGGCATGCCTTGTCCATCGAGGACACGACCGCGAGCAATTCTGTCCAGCCATTGCTCACGACCGATGGCGCTGAAGTGTTCGCACAGGCAATCGAATACGGTCTGCCACGGACCAGGCGGCAGATAGAGCGTGCTGGCCTGGTTGTGCGCAGCAGAAAACGATGAAGTGGACATACGAAAAACTCTAACCTTCAATGCAGGGCAGCATTATCCAACAGTGGCCGGAACGAACCTAGAAGAGAATCCTCAGGCCGGTATTGACTGCGTTCGAGCGGCCGCTTCGGTGAACTCCTTGAGCCAGCGCAGCACATCGACCGCTTCCCAGCGACCCGGATCATAAAGCGCATACAACAACCCCTGATAGCCCACGACATCGAGCTGCCGGTGATAACCCGCACGCTGGAACAAGGCTTCGATTTCGGCGAAACAGGTATTGAAATGCAGTTTGTTGAAAGGCGTTTTTCCTTCCGTGACCAGACCATCCAGACGCAATTCGAGGACCGCCTCGCGCACCACGTCTGCCGACATCCGGTTCACGCTGTTCTTCAATTGTTCGACATTGACCACATTTCATCCCTCTGACGTCCGGGATCATCTGCCCAAACCCGAACAGGGAGAAGCATGGCAGGCAACCCGAATAACTGTATGCACATACAGTAACCGAATAACCAACCTTTCGCCAACGAATGAAACGAGGATCGCGACAGATGGGGGCATCGCCAGCAGTGTCAGGATTCCCGCAGGAACGCCACCACCTGCTCGGCACTAAACGGCCAGCCCAGTTCAGCGCCGGTATCGACCCGACGCAGCACCGGAATACGCAGGCTGTAGGCTTCGAACCAGGTTTCATCGTCAGCGATATCCACCAGCTCCACCAACAGACCACGCTCGACAAACTCCATCAGCATGGCTTCGGCGACTTCACAAAGATGGCAACCAACGGTGCCGAACAGCTGACATTCAGGAGGCATGACGACAAGACCAAACGAGTAAGCGCTCATTCTAGGCCCACCATCAAACGCAGTCGAGCCGACGTCCGAGCAACGGTGATTTCAAGAGTTTTCGGCAAAATTCTGACGCAAATCATTTGCGTCGCCGGTCATTTGCGCGATGCTCGCGTCTTTTTTGCCTCTACGCTTGAGTAGCCATAACCCTCACCGGAGTTTTTTGTGTTTGCCAACTTGTTGATCATCCTCGCCTCCTCCCTGGTGGTGATTGCACTGTTCCAGCGCCTGCGTTTGCCACCGGTGCTGGGCTACTTGTGCGTAGGGCTGATGATCGGGCCGACAGCGTTCAACTGGGTGAATGAAAACGAAGACTTGCCCGATCTGGCTGAATTGGGCGTGGTGTTCCTGCTGTTCTCCCTGGGGCTTGAGTTTTCCCTGTCGAAGATGCTCGCACTGCGCCAGGTGGTGTTTGGCCTGGGCAGCCTGCAAGTGCTGGGGTCCGGGATCTTGCTGGGAGCTTTGCTGATGCTGTTCGGCATGCCGATCACACCGGCCCTGTTACTCGGCGCCGGTCTGGCGCTGTCGTCTACCGCCATTGTCAGCAAGGAATTGAGCAGCCTCGGCGAAATATTCAGCCGTCACGGCCAGAATGCCATCGCAGTGCTGTTGTTCCAGGACGTGATTGCGGTGTTGCTGCTGACGCTTGTGCCGGTGTTCGCCGGCAGCAGCGACCAGGCCTGGTATTGGGCGCTGCCGCTGACGCTGGCCAAGACCCTGGTGCTGTTCGTCGGTTTGCTGCTGGTCAGTCGCTGGTTTCTGCCACGGCTGTTCCATGAAGTCGCCGCGGCCCGGTCCGCTGAGCTGTTCGTGCTGTTGGCACTGGTGATTGTTCTGCTGACGGCCTGGCTGACGCACCTGCTCGGCCTCTCTCCTGCCCTGGGCGCCTTTCTTGCCGGCATGCTGCTGGGGGAAAGCCATTACCGACATCAGATCGAGGCCGACATCCGTCCGTTCCGCGATATTCTGCTCGGAGTGTTCTTCGTCAGTATCGGCATGCTGATCGACTTGCGCCTGTTTGCCAGCCACGGTCTGCTGATTCTAGGTCTGACGTTGGGGTTGCTGCTGATCAAGGGCACCCTGGTCGCACTGCTGGTCAAATGGCGCGGCAGCGATGGCGAAACCGCCTGGCGCAGCGGCCTGGCATTGGCCCAAGGGGGTGAGTTCTGTTTTGCCCTGATGGCGCAGATGCAACAGAACAAATTGATGCCCGCCGACCTCGGCGGCCTGCTGCTGGCCGCCACGTTCTGCTCGATGCTGGTAACGCCTGTACTCCTGCGCGCCGCTCCCCGCATCGCCATGCGTCTGCACCGCAAACCCAACAAAGCAGCCGAACTCGAAGAAATCAGCGCGCTCAACGCCGGCCTGCACAATCACGTGGTGATCTGTGGCTACGGCCGCGTCGGTCAATCCATCGGGCGTTTCCTGCGTCATGTTCAGCAACCGTACATCGCGTTGGACACCGATCCGGTGCGGGTCCAGGAAGCCGTGGTCAATGAAAGCAGTGTGCACTACGGCGACTCACGCCGCGGCGAGCTGCTGATCGCGATAGGGCTGGAGCGCGCAAGACTGTTGGTGGTTGCCGTGGACAAGACGGACATCGCCCTGCTGATTCTCAAGGAAGCACGGCGGTTCAACCCGACCGTGCCGATCCTGGTGCGCACCCGGGATGACAGTCAGTTGGCCGAGTTGAAGGCGGCCGGCGCCAGCGAAGTCGTACCCGAGTTGCTGGAGTCCAGCCTGATGCTCGCCTCCCACGCGCTGATCATGCTGGGCATACCCGGCCAGCAGGTGCAGGACCGGGTCGACCAGGTACGGCATGACCGCTATCGCCTGCTGCACGACTTTTACCCCGGCGCCGACGATGAAGAACGCTGATTCAATCCTGGCTCACGGCGCCGATCTTGTGCACCGACAAGTCCGCGCCGTAATACTCTTCTTCCTGGCTCAGGCGCAGGCCATGGACCGCCTTGATCGCGCCATACACGGCAAAACCACCGGCCAGCGCCACGACTACCCCCAAAGAAGTGCCGATCAACTGACTGATCAGGCTCACGCCCCCCAATCCACCCAAAGCGATTTGCCCGAAGATGCCGCAAGCGATCCCGCCCCAGACACCACACAGCCCATGCAAAGGCCAGACACCCAGCACATCGTCGATACGCCATTTGCCTTGAGCTGCGGTAAAGCACCAGACAAACAGTGCTCCGGCGATGGCGCCGGTCACCAATGCGCCCACCGGGTGCATCAGATCCGAACCGGCGCAGATCGCCACCAATCCGGCCAACGGGCCGTTATGCAGGAAGCCCGGGTCATTGCGCCCGACGATCAACGCCGCCACCGTGCCGCCGACCATGGCCATCAACGAATTCACCGCCACCAGCCCGCTGACTCCTTGCAGGGTCTGGGCGCTCATCACGTTGAAACCGAACCAGCCGACGATCAGGATCCACGACCCCAACGCCAGGAAGGGAATGCTCGACGGCGCGAATGCCACCAGTCGCCCGTCGCGATAACGACCTTGCCTCGGCCCCAGCAGCAACACCGCCGCGAGTGCCAGCCAGCCGCCCATGGCGTGAACCACCACGGAGCCGGCGAAGTCATGGAAACTGGCGCCAAAACGTGCCAGCAACCAGGCTTGCAGACCGAAGTTGCCGTTCCAGACCACGCCCTCGAAGAAGGGGTAGATAAACGCCACGATCAGCGCCGTCGCGCACAACTGCGGGACGAACCGGGCGCGTTCGGCGATGCCTCCGGAAATAATCGCCGGTATCGCCGCGGCAAAGGTCAGCAGAAAGAAAAACTTCACCAGCCCATAGCCATGATCGGCGGTGATCACCGCCGCCGGTTGCATGAAACTGACCCCATAGGAAATCCAATAGCCTATAAAGAAGTAGGCCAGGGTCGAAATGGCGAAGTCGCTGAGGATCTTCGACAAGGCGTTGACCTGATTCTTTTGGCGAACCGTACCGACCTCAAGAAAGGCGAAACCGGCGTGCATGGCAAGAACCATGACCGCACCGATAAGGATGAACAACGTGTTGGAGCTATGGACCAGACTGTCCACAGCACTTTGCAGATTTTCCATGGATTGGCAGACCTGAAGGCTGAAAAAAAGCACCAAAGCAGTTCGCACAGATGGTCGACGCACCAAGTTGCAGCTCATCCAGACCGCAACGCTGATCCGGATGAACCGCTTTGGCGCACAAGACCGCCGCCTCTGCGCGAGTTTTGATTGTTTGAGTTAGGGTTTTCCTGAAATCATGCCCGGCAACAGCGCAATAGCGCCGGCTGACGCACCACGACGTAGCAAAAGATGTACCAGTCATTTGTACTGAACCTTCGCGCAAGGCTCATACTCGAACGCTTCAGAAGCCACTTACGGAGATCACCAATGGCACGCACCAAGGCAAAGACTGCTCAAGAAATTCTGATGGAAGATTTTCAGACACTGGTCAGCGACACCGAACGGTTGCTGGAACACACCGCCTCCCTGGCCGGTGATCAGGCCGATGAGCTGCGCGAACAGATCCGCGACAGCCTGCTGCGTGCCCGGGAAACCCTGAAGCTGACCGAAGACGCCCTGCAAGAGCGCGGCAAAGCGGCTGTCGCCGCCACGGAAGATTACGTCCAGGCCAACCCATGGCAATCGGTCGGGATTGCAGCCGGCGTGGGTTTCCTGATTGGTCTGCTGGCCACTCGGCGCTGATATGGCGATCGATGAATCCGGCTCGTCCGCGACGGGCACCCGCTCTTCATCGCGGCGCCTGGGTGCCGCGTTTCTTGGATTGCTGCATAGCCATGTCGAACTGTTCGGCATCGAACTGCAGGAGCAAAAAGCACGTACCGTAAGCCTGTTGCTGTTTGCAGGCCTGACGCTGGTCTTTGCCTTGTTGTTGCTGGTGGGGTTGTCGACGCTGGTGTTGATCCTGTTCTGGGACACCTATCGCCTGGCGGCGATCATCGGGCTCTGTGTGTTCTACACCCTCGCCACGTTGTTCTGCGCGATGCGCTTGAGGGCGGCGATTTTCGATGAATCCTCACCCTTCCATGGCACCCTCCAAGAGCTGGCCAATGATCGGGAGCGTCTGTTGCCATGAGCATGCCTGAACTTCCCCGCAATAGTTCGCGAACTGAAATGCGCAAGGCACTGATCCGTCTGCGCATGGAAATGCATCGCCAGGAAATTCGCCACGAATCCCAACAACTGCTGCAGCCCCTGCAACGGGTGCGCGGCATGACACAAAGCCTGCAAGACGGCTTCGGCATCAAACACGCCCCGCTCTGGGGCATCGCCGCCGTGCTCGGGTTGGGTTTTCTGACCGGCAAGGGTGCCAAGGGCGGCGGTCTCGGCAGCCTGACCAAGCTGGTTAGCCTGGGCGCCGCACTAGGGCCGCTGATCAAGCTGGTCATGCAGAGCGCTTCGCGCAAACACTAATCAGTCTTGTCTGGCTGCATTCTTGCAATACCACCGGGATTAACCTCTTTATCGAGAGGTTGATCCTGCGTGCCTACCTGGCGACCAGGTTTTTTCCAGAACAACACCTTACTAAGGAGGCCTCGTGATCGACGGGCAACCGCTCGCCTGTTTTCAGCCATTCATCGATACCGCCACAGGCCGTATCGCGGGTGTCGAAGCGCTGGGCCGACTGCGCCAGGCCGATGGTCAACTGATCTCGGTAGGTGCGCTGTTCGCCGATCCGCGAACCCCGGCCATCGCCCTGCGACGTCTCGATCGCCAGATTCGCGACAACGCCCTGAGCCGTCTGCATGAAGCGCCCGCGGACTGGTTTCTCAGCCTGAACATCTCACCCCGCTGGATCAGCCGTTTGCGCCGGGACCAGGCACTGCCGAGCCTCAAGCAACTGAGCAGGCATGGTGTCGATGCACAGCGAATCGTCTTCGAGATCACCGAATTGGGCGGCGACAGCCAGCGTCTGGCTGAAGTCGTGGCCCGCTACCGGCAAGCCGGGGCGCGGATCGCCATCGATGATTTCGGTGCCGGTTACTCTCAACTCGATCGCGTGCTGGCCCTGCAACCGGACATTCTCAAACTCGACATGCGACTGTTCCAGGCCGCCGCGTTGGGCGGCCCCAGCAGCGATGTGGTCAAGGCACTGGCGCAAATGGCAGAGAAAACCGGTTGCTGGATCATCGCCGAAGGCGTGGAGACCGAAGCTCAACTGAATTTTGCCCTGGAGTGCGGCTCACGCTACGTACAGGGCTTTCTGTTCGCCCGAGCGCAAGCGGATTTCTTCGCCACCGACGCCTTTGTCGAGCGCTTCGCGCAACTGCGCCAGCGTTACGTTCAGCAAAAGCTGACTGAACGCGCTCGCCTGATGATCATGCGCCAGCAACTCAGCGAACTGATGACCATCCTGCAAGCCTGGGCTCAAGCCAGCGCCCCCCTCAGCGCCTTGCCGCAACTCCAGGCGTTTCCCTGGCTGCTGCGTTTTTATCAGTGCGACCGCCACGGCACGCAACTGACCCCCAACCTGGAATGGCGCAACAACGGCTGGGAAGCTGATAACCGCTACCTGGGCCATAACTGGTCATGGCGCCCCTATTTCTATCACTTGCTGGCTGAGGGTTGGGATGAGCGCCGTCTGACGCTTTCCAACACTTACCGCGACGCCACCAGCAATCAGTACTGCCTCACTGCGGGGCAGTTTTTCGATAACGGCGAACGGCTACTGCTCATCGATATCGACGCCGCAGGGTTGTAGTTCTCCTTGCAGGTACCGGCGCGAAACGGGAAGCTAGGGGTTCAGTCACCTGACGGAGAAACCAGCCTTGGATTGGCACACCCTGCTTACCCGCGAACGCCTCGGAAAAC
Organism: Pseudomonas sp. Pseusp11; assembly: GCF_047304405.1. NCBI lineage: Bacteria > Pseudomonadati > Pseudomonadota > Gammaproteobacteria > Pseudomonadales > Pseudomonadaceae > Pseudomonas > Pseudomonas sp. Pseusp11. Next base: position 220,159 of record NZ_JBGLZF010000001.1, on the reverse strand, counting down.
CTGTGCACAGCCCGGAAGAACTCGGCCGCAGTCCTTTCCATAAAGACCACGACCGGATCATTTTCTCAGGCGCGTTTCGCCGTCTCGGGCGCAAGACCCAGGTCCATCCGGTCTCCAGCAACGATCACATTCATACGCGCCTGACCCACTCGCTGGAAGTCAGCTGCGTCGGCCGTTCGCTGGGGATGCGCGTCGGTGAAACCATCCGCAGCGCGCTGCCCGACTGGTGTGAACCGAGCGACCTGGGGATGGTGGTGCAATCGGCTTGCCTGGCCCATGACATCGGCAACCCACCCTTCGGCCACTCTGGCGAAGACGCGATCCGCCACTGGTTCCAGCAGGCCGCCGGCCGTGGCTGGCTGGATGCCATGAGCGAAGCCGAACGCAACGACTTCCTCAACTTCGAAGGCAATGCCCAAGGTTTCCGGGTGCTCACCCAGCTTGAATACCATCAGTTCGAAGGAGGCACCCGGCTGACCTATGCCACCCTGGGCACCTACCTGAAATACCCGTGGACGGCCCGGCACGCCGACTCACTGGGCTACAAGAAGCACAAGTTCGGCTGCTACCAGAGTGAACTGCCGCTGCTGGAACAGATCGCTCATAAACTCGGCCTGCCCCAACTGGAAGAACAGCGCTGGGCGCGCCATCCGCTGGTGTATCTGATGGAGGCCGCCGACGACATCTGCTACGCGCTGATCGATCTGGAAGATGGCTTGGAGATGGAGCTGCTGGAGTACGCCGAAGTCGAGTCCCTGCTGCTGGACCTGGTGGGCGACGATCTCCCGGAAACCTATCGCCAGCTCGGTCCACAGGATTCGCGGCGGCGCAAACTGGCGATTCTGCGGGGTAAAGCCATCGAACACCTGACCAACGCAGCAGCCCGAGCCTTTGTCGAGCAACAGGACGCACTGCTGGCCGGCACGCTGCCGGGCGACCTTGTCGAACACATGCATGGCCCGGCCAAACGCTGCGTCTTGAATGCCAAGGACATGGCACGCAAAAAAATCTTCCAGGACAAGCGCAAGACGCTCCACGAAATCGGCGCCTACACCACCCTGGAAATCCTGCTCAATGCTTTTTGCGGCGCAGCACTGGAGCAGCACAACGGTCGTACGCCCTCCTTCAAGAACCGGCGCATACTCGACCTGTTGGGCAACAATGCACCCGATCCCCATGGCCCGTTGCACACCTCGTTCTTGCGCATGATTGATTTCATCGCCGGCATGACCGACAGCTATGCCGGTGAAATGGCGCTGGAAATGACCGGTCGTTCAAGCCACGGATAACAGCGCATCGATCAGCCGCGTCAGCGACGTCTGAACGGCTGATCGAGTGTCTAGACATTCATCTGTATTTCAACATCGACAGAATCGCCCTACACCTTGTGCAGAGCTGACTGATCGATTGTTCGGCCATCTCGCGAAACAATTGCACACCCACTGCTCGACAGATGACGCATGAAAACTCCTACGTTCAAACACGATTGGCACATATTGCTGGTGGAAGATCATCCGTTTCAGCTGAGAGCGACTCAATACCTGCTCGAGAGTTACGGCTTCACCCAACTGACCACCACTGACAGTGCCGAAGGCGCCTTGCAACAAATGCTCAAAGCTGCGCAACCGTTCGATATTCTTCTGTGCGACCAATGCCTGCCCGACCTTCCCGGTCTTGATTTGATCGAGCTCGCCAGTCACCGGGGAATGATCAGACAGGCAATACTGCTGAGCAGCCTGACATCCGCCGAACTGGAAAAACTTAAAACAGTAGCCTACGAACACGGACTTCCCTTGCTGGGTTACTTGATCAAGCCATTGAAACAATCAGACTTTAGAAGCTTGTTGACCTTAGCCTCACAATAAAACAGGCCAATCCCCACACACTAAAACCACATCCAAAACACAGATTAAAACTTATAACCCAACGCTTTCACCCTCTTGACTACATCATCCAAACTTTACCCCTTCCTCATTCAAAACCTAGTTGGTACGTAGTCCGTTTCTTTTTCAATTGTAGGACTTTTCCTATATTGCTGCTATCGACTTGTCAGTCCATGCGCCCCCTCAACTACTGAGCTAAGGTGCGCGCTTTATTTGTGCACGTATGGGATTTGATTATGAACTCCGTTTTTATTGTCGACGATCACCCTGTCATCCGCCTTGCCGTTCGAATGCTGCTGGAACATGAAGGTTACAAAGTCGTCGGTGAAACTGACAATGGTGTCGATGCCATGCAGATGGTGCGCGAATGCATGCCCGATCTGATCATCCTCGACATCAGCATTCCCAAACTGGATGGGCTGGAAGTGCTCTCCCGTTTCAACGCAATGAGCACGCCATTAAAAACACTGGTGTTAACTGCACAATGCCCGAAACTTTTCGGTATTCGCTGCATGCAGTCAGGTGCATCAGGGTATGTATGCAAACAGGAAGAGCTCAGTGAACTGGTGAGTGCGATCAAAGCAGTATTATCAGGTTACAACTACTTCCCCAGCGAGGCCTTGAACCCGGTTCGTTGTGACGACGCACAGTGGGCGGACCTGGACTTGTTCAAATCCGTAAATGATCGAGAGTTGATGGTATTACAACTTTTTGCCCAAGGTCGCACCAACAAGGAAATTGCCAAGGGCATGTTCCTCAGCAACAAGACTGTCAGCACCTATAAAAAACGACTTATGCAGAAACTCAAAGCCAAATCTCTGGTTGAACTCATCGATATGGCAAAACGTAACGCGTTAGTGTGAGGAACAGGATGCCCAGTCGTTTGAAGGATTTTCCAAGACTCATGATCGCGGCTTTATGCCTGAGTACCCCGGTGCTCGCGGCGCAGACGCCCAGTGAAAACTACGCACTGCTCAGTCGCTCAACGACCGGGCACATGGAAGTCCAGCTGGATACCTCACAACGACAATGGGTCAAAGACAAACGTGAATTGATCCTGGGCACGTCAGGCCCGGATTATCCGCCTTTCGACCTGACACTCAGCGGCCACGACTACGAAGGTTTCACCGCCGACTACGCCGGCATCCTCGGCAAGGTTACGGGGTTGCCCGTCAAGGTTCAGCGCTTCGCGTCCCGAGGGGCTGCGATCGAGGCGCTGGAAAAGGGTCAGGTCGACATGCTCGGCACCGCCAATGGGTTCGAGGCCGACAATGCCGACATTGCGCTGTCCACACCTTACGCCGTGGATCAACCCGTGCTGGTGACACGGGAAGGAGAAACCAGGTCTCTGACCGATGGTCTTGCCGGCCTGCGGCTTAGCATGGTGTATCACTATCTGCCTCTGGACGAAGTCAGGGCGCTGTACCCCAAGGCAATCATCACCTCCTACCCGTCCTACCAAAATGCAATCAACGCGGTTGCCTTCGACCAGGCCGACGTTTTTCTCGGTGACACCATTTCAACTCATTACATGATCAACAAGGGGTATCTGAACAACATCCGCATGGCCAACTTCGGTAAACACGAAGCCCATGGTTTCAGCTTTGCCGTACAGAAGGGCAACCCGGACCTGCTCGGGATCATCAACGCGGTACTCAAGGCCATCCCCACCAGCGAACGGGAAAACATCGCCAAACGCTGGAGTGCCGGCAGCGACATTCTTCTCACCGATCAAAAACTGCAACTCACCCACCACGAAGAACGCTGGCTGGCGCAACATCCGGTTGTGCGGGTGGTGGTTAATGAAGCGTTTGCGCCGCTGACGTTTTTTGACAGCGACGGCAACTTTCGGGGTGTCACGGCTGACCTGCTCGAACTGATCAGATTGCGCACCGGTTTGCGCTTCGAGATCCAGCGCAGCCGAAGCGATGACGAGATGGTCGAGCAGATCGCTAACCAGCAGGCCGACCTGATCGCCGCCCTGCTCCCCAGCGCACAGCGTGAAACGATGTTGAACTTCAGCCGCCCATATCTGGAAAACTCCTTTGTCCTGCTGACACACAAAGCGGCCGACAGCCCGACAAACCTCAACCAGCTGCAGGACAAACGCCTGGCCATTGCCCAGGGCAATCCACTGGTGGATTACCTGCGTAGCGAGTTTCCGCGGATCAACCTGGTTGAAACTCCAGACACGTTCAGTGCCGTGGAGTTGCTCGCCGAGGGTAAGGCAGAAGGCGCGGTGAACTCATTGGTGATCGCCAACTACTTCATCTCATCGCGGATCTTCGAGCGGACACTTCAGATCACCACCACCATCGGCACCCAACAGGCGGCATTTTCCCTGGCGACCGGGCGCGACGCCAAAGAACTGAATGCCATCCTCGACAAGGCGCTGTTGAGCATCACACCGGAAGAGCTGGGCATCATCAACAACCGCTGGCGTGGCTATTCGGCGGCCTCGCAAAGTACCTGGCGCAACTATCACCGAGTGTTCTATCAGATCGTTACCGGCGCGGGTGTACTGCTGCTGATATCCGTTGCCTGGAATGCCTATATGAGACGCCAGATAAAACAGCGGCAGGCGGCGAAAGAACGTGCCGATGAAGCCAACCGGGCTAAAAGCACCTTTCTGGCAACCATGAGCCATGAGATCCGCACGCCGATGAACGCGATCATCGGCATGCTGGAGCTGACACTCAAACGTATTGATCCTGACCATCCGGATCGACCGGCCATCGACGTCGCGTATCACTCGGCAAAAGACCTGTTGGAACTGATCGGGGACATTCTCGACATTGCGCGCATCGAATCCGGACGTCTGAGCCTGAGCCCGGAGCGTGTCAATCTGGCTGAAACCGTAGCCTCGGTGATGCGGATCTTCGACGGGCTGGCCCGGCAAAAAAATCTCGGACTGCACCTGGCATTCAACCCTGCCAAACCTGCGACCGATGTCCTGTTGGACCCGATGCGTTTCAAACAGGTGCTGTCCAACCTGGTCAGCAATGCAATCAAGTTTACGCAACAGGGTCAGGTCAGGATCAGCCTCGAGTTGCAACCGACCGACGGACCCGACCGCGTGCAGCTGCAGTTGCTGGTTGAGGACAGTGGCGCCGGGATCAGCGAGCAGGATCAGCAGCGACTGTTCGAGCCTTTCGTCCAGGCCAATAACTCCAGCCAGTTAGCCAGGGGCGGTGCGGGGCTGGGCCTGGTGATCAGCCGCAATCTGTGCGAAATGATGGGCGGCAACCTGCAATTGAGCAGCCAGCCCGGGGTCGGCACTCAAGTTCGGGTTTCGCTGAATCTGGCAACCCTGCCGCCTGTACAGATGCCGGAAATTGCCGAGCCACCGATTCACCAGAGCGCAGCCCCCTTGAACGTTCTGGTGGTCGACGATCACCCGGCCAATCGCTTGCTCATGTGCCAGCAACTGGAGTTTCTGGGGCATCGGTTCAAGGTCGCAGCGGATGGCGAGGCGGGATTGCAGACGTGGAAAGATCAGCCATTCGACCTGGTGATTGCCGATTGCAACATGCCGATCATGAATGGATATGAGATGGCTCGTGCCATTCGCCAACATGAACAGCGCATGCAGCGCCCTGCCTGTACCGTTCTGGGTTTCACCGCTAATGCGCAACCGGAGGAAAGACAACGCTGCAAACAAGCCGGGATGGACGATTGCCTGTTCAAACCCCTCAGCCTGACAGCCTTGAGCCAATGGATCGAAGGCATTGCACCGACGGTCCGCGACCCTGCGTTCAGTCTGGAGGGGCTGCACCTGTTGACCGGTGGCAATCCGGCACTGAACCGGCGATTGTTGACCGAGCTGCTGAATAGCAACCACCTGGATCGGCAAACGCTGCTGACGTTGTCCCGGTCAAACGACCGGCAGTCACTCCTCGACATTGCCCACAAAATCAAGGGAGCGGCGCGAATCGTCCAGGCCTCCCGACTGATCGACAGTTGCGAGGCACTCGAAAAGGCCTGCCATAGCAGGCCCCGCCACGATCAAGTGGCCGATTGCAGCAAGTCCATGGAGCGCGCCATGCTCGAACTGGATCACGCGTTGCAACAACAGCTCGCACGACACGACAAACAGCAGAATGACGGAGCGTTAACTATGCTGGAAGGCTGAGCAGTGTGTTCATTGTCATGGAGAAAGCTGCAATGCCCAGCCCACTGCGCCCGGACCAGCGCCGGTTTCCCCTGCACATCCATATCAGCGTGATGTTCACGTTCCTGCTGTTGCTGACCGGGGTGGTGCTGGGCATTTTCAACTATCGGCAAACCACCCGGATCATTCTTTCCAGCAGTGAAAAGCTCTTCAACCGCATCGAGCAGGATGTCCGTCTGGACCTGCATCGCACCTATGAGCCGATTCGTCATCTGCTGAGCCTGCTGGCGGACAATCCGGCAACCCAGGCACCCGACCTTGAGCAACGCCTGGCGTTGCTCAAGCCCTTCAGTCAATCGCTCACGGACAACCCCGATCTGGCCTCGCTGTACCTGGGCTACAGCAATGGTGACTTCTTCATGGTTCGCCCCCTGCGCAGCGTCGCCCTGAAAACGCAGCTCAAGGCACCGGACACCGCGGCGTATCAGGTATGGAGCATCGAGCATCCAGGCGGCGGTCAGGTCCGCTCCCAATCCTTGTTTTTCGATCAGAAGCTGGCCCTCGTCAGCCGCCTGGACAACCCCGACGAAATCTACGATCCACGCACCCGCGCCTGGTTCTCCAGCGCCCGCAGCGACCGTGATCAGATCACCACCGAGCCCTACCTGTTTTTCTCCACCCACAATGTCGGCACAACCCTGGCGCGGCGCAGTGGTGAGCAAGCGGTGATGGGTGCCGACCTTACACTGGCGGAACTGTCGGCTACCCTGGCCAAACATGTGGTGACGCCCGGCACCGAAATTGTGCTGCTCGATGCCGAGGGCAATGCCGTCGCCTACCCCGACAGCAGCAAACTGATCGTCGACGACCAGACAGCCCGGCTGATCAAAGCCGCCGACCTGAGCCCCAGCCTCGCGGCCCTGCTCACCAGTCCCCCTGAGATCAATCGCCTGAACGCCGCGGGTCGTCAATGGATCGTGGCGCGCAGCAGCATGCAGGAGGGTGGGCCCCAGGGGCTGCAACTGGCGCTGCTGGTGCCAGAGGACGAATTGCTCGTCGATGCCTACCGCATGCGCTGGCAAGGCGCGCTGATTACCCTGGCAACGCTGCTGTTGTGCCTGCCCATGGGTTGGCTGACCTCGAGGGTCCTGGTCACCCCCCTGCGCGCGCTGGTGCGGGAAGCCGATGCGATTCGTAGTTTCGATTTCAATTTTCCGGCCAGCCGTCGCTCGCCGGTGCTGGAAGTCGACCAACTGAGCGTGTCGATGGCGCGCATGAAAGACACCCTGGCGAGTTTTTTCCGGATCACCGACAGCCTGAGCGCGGAAACCCGTTTCGCCCCCTTGCTGCAACGGGTGTTGTTTGAAACCGTGCAGATCGGCCAGGCCCAGGCCGGTCTGATCTACCTGCGCGAAGGTGATGAAAATCGCGTGGAACCTCATGCGCTAGTCATCAACGGCAGTTCACAGGCCTTGCTGCCATTCGACATTCAAGGACACGTACCCCAGGATCCGCAGAGCCCTCAGTGGATGCAAACACTGTCGACCGCCGACAATGTCGTCACCTCCCTGGGCTTCGAACAGGCGGGGGATCTGCAGAAAGTCTTGCTCGCGCTGGAGTGCCCGCGGGTTCATCTGATCGGTATTCGGCTGCACAATCGCCATAACGAAACCGTGGGGCTGCTGGTCCTGCTGCTGGCCGACAGCGGCACGCAAGACGATCTGGAAAAACTGCGCCCGGATCGCATCGCGTTTCTCCAGGCGGTGTCTGGCGCGGCCGCCGTGAGTATCGAAAGTCAGCGCCTGCAAGCCAGGCAAAAACAGCTGCTGGACTCATTCATTCAATTGCTGGCCGGAGCGATCGATGCCAAGAGTCCCTACACCGGCGGACACTGCCAGCGAGTGCCGGTACTGACGCTGATGCTGGCACAGGCGGCCGCCGCCAGTCAGGACCCGGCCTTCAGCAGCTATCAGCCCAGCGAAGATGAATGGGAGGCGCTGCACATCGCCGCTTGGCTGCATGATTGCGGCAAGGTCACCACCCCTGAATACGTGGTCGACAAAGCCACGAAACTTGAGACCCTGTACGACCGCATCCACGAAATCCGCACCCGTTTCGAAGTCCTCAAGCGTGATACCTGGATCAATTATTGGCAGGCCATCGCCCTGGGGGGTGACGAGTCGCATCTGGCGCAATTGCGCAATGCGAGCCTGGCGGCCCTGGATGATGATTTCGCGTTCGTGGCGCGCTGCAACCTGGGCAGCGAGACCATGGCCGAGGCCGATCTGCAGCGGCTGAACACCATCGCCCAGCGTACCTGGACCCGAACCCTGGATGATCGGCTTGGCGCTTCGTGGGAAGAGAACCGGCGCCAGGCCCGGACCCCGGCGCCGACCCTGCCGGTCAGCGAGCCGCTGTTGGCGGATAAACCCGAGCATCTGCTCGAGCGCGCCGACAGCGAACTGATCCCGGACGACAACCCATGGGGGTTCAAGCTCGACGTACCGCGCTACAAGTACAACCGGGGCGAACTTTACAACCTGAGCATCGCCCGAGGCACCCTGACCCGCGAGGAGCGTTACATCATCAATCACCACATGGTGCAGACGATCCTGATGCTCAGTCACCTGCCCTTCCCCGGCCACCTCAATAACGTCGCGGAGATCGCCGGCGGCCACCACGAAAAAATGGACGGCACCGGTTATCCCAAACGCTTGAAGCGCGAAGACATGAGCCTGCCGGCGCGGATGATGGCGATTGCCGACATTTTCGAAGCGCTGACCGCCGCCGATCGCCCCTACAAGAAAGCCAAGTCCTTGAGCGAAGCGCTGGGCATCATGGCCACCATGTGCCGTGACGCCCACATCGACGCTGAATTGTTCGGGCTGTTCATCAACGACGAAATCTACTTGCAGTACGCCAGCCAATTCCTGGAGCCACAACAGATCGATGCCGTCGACCCGACAAGCCTGCTGATCAAGGCTGGCTTGAAAGCCTGATCAGCAGTCGGTCAGACGCAGGAAAATCGCCGCCAGTTGCTCGATTCCGGCCTGATCGTCAGTGGTAAAACGCGCCAGTTTCGGGCTGTCGAGGTCCAGCACGCCGATCAGTCGACCGTCCTTGACCAACGGCACGACGAGTTCACTGTTCGATGCGCTGTCGCAAGCGATGTGGCCGGGGAATGCGTGTACGTCTTCGACCCGCTGGGTCTGCAAGGTGGCAGCGGCAGCCCCGCACACGCCGCGACCGAATGGAATCCGTACGCAGGCGATCTGCCCCTGAAACGGGCCAAGCACCAGTTCTTCGTTGCGATTAAGGTAGAAACCGGCCCAGTTCAGGTCATCGAGCTGGTTGAACAGAAACGCGGAAAATTGTGCGGCGTTGGCGATAAAATCACGCTCGTCCGCCAGCAACGATTCCAGCTGTGCCCATAGCATGCCGTAGCCCTCAAGGCCCTGGCCGCTCTTTTGTAAATCGATCATGCCTTTTGCTCCAACAGCTTCAGCCCGACCCAATAGCGGGCAAATTGATACGCGCAACGTCCGTTGCGATTACCCCGGCCCGTGGCCCAGCGCACCGCGAGGATGTCCAACTCTTCGTCACGCTGCCACTTGAGGCCAGCTTTGTCGGCCAATTGGCCGATCCAGTGCTCGACGACGTTGAGGAAATGTTCCTGAGTAAACGGATAGAACGACAGCCACAGGCCAAAACGGTCCGACAGCGCGATCTTGTCTTCCACCGCCTCATTGGGATGGAGCTCGCCATCGACCCTTTTCCAGTTTTCGTTATCGCTTTCCTTTTCCGGCACCAGATGGCGACGGTTGGAGGTGGCGTACAGCAGAACGTTGTCTGGCGCCTGCTCGAGAGAGCCATCGAGTACGCTCTTGAGCACGCGATAATCGCCCTCGCCCGACTCGAACGACAGGTCATCGCAGAACAGCACAAACCGTTGAGGCAGCTTGGCAATCTGCTCGACCACTCGCGGCAAGTCCGCCAGGTGATCGCGCTCGATCTCGATCAGCCGCAGGCCGTTCCTGGCGTGTTCGGCCAGCAAGGCGCGCACCAGCGACGATTTACCGGTGCCCCGCGAACCCCAGAGCAAGGCGTGATTGGCAGGCATGCCGTCGAGGAACTGTTGAGTATTGCGGCCCAATTGCTCAAGTTGCCGGTCAACGCCGATCAGGTCGGACAGGCGCATGTCGAGGCTGACTTGCAGCGGCAACAGAAAACCGTTGCGACCCTCGCGTTGCCAGCGTGCGGCCAGGCAATGTGTCCAGTCGACCGTTTGCCGAGGCGCCGGCAGCAGCGGTTCGATACGGGCCAGAACGGCATCGGCGCGTTCAAGAAAAGCATTCAATCGGGAATCCACGTCTTCTCCTCGGGCACGTTCACAGTGATGATGGCGGTACAGCGACGAAACACAGCATCCGATGCCCGGCCAACACCCCGTACAGGTGTTTTGCGAGAACATCGGTATCCATTGATGATCGACTATGCTTGAGCAGCGAAGGGAAACGGAAGTGGTTCAACATCCCATGGATATCAAGTTCAGCCAGCGGCTGTCGTACAAGCAAGCCAAGCTTACGGTGCTGGTCGGTTTCATTCTGGGCACGCTGCTCAGCCTTGTGCAAATAGGCATCGATTATGCCAGCGAAGACGCCTCCATCAACCGCGAAATCCTGTCGTTGCTGGAAATCAGCCATAACCCCGCGTCTCGCATCGCCTACAACATCGATGCCGAACTCGCCCAGGAACTGATCCTGGGCCTGCTGCGCTCCCCGGCGATCATCGGCGCGAAATTGACCGACAACAACAATACCGTGTTGGCCAGCGTCAAACGCCCGGGCCTGGAAAACAATTACCGGATGCTCAGCGACTTCCTGTTCGGCGCCAACCGACAGTTTGAAGACCGTCTTTACCTCGACCACTTGCCGGACGAGTCCCTCGGGACCTTGCATCTGGATGTCGATACCTACACCTTCGGCAGTCGTTTCCTGCGCCGGGCCGAAGTGACCCTGCTCAACGGCTTCGCGCGCAGCCTGATCCTCACGGGCATTCTGTTGGCGCTGTTTTACGTGATGCTGACCAAACCGCTGGTGCGGGTCATCCGCGAACTCAGTGGTCGGGATCCACGCAGCGCGGAGCCGACCTGGCTGGAGTATCCGGCGGGGCATGAAAACGATGAAATCGGCGTCCTGGTCAAGGTCGCCAATCAACAGTTCGATAACATTGCCACCGAGATCCAGCAGCGGCGCAATGCCGAAAACCGCCTGACCGACTACCTCTCGCAACTGGAAAATATCGTCTCGGCCCGTACGGCGGAACTCAAGGCCATCAACTCCCGGCTCAGCCAGTCCAACGAGGAACTGGAAGTCGCCCGCCGCACCGCCCTGGACATGGCCGAGGCACGCTCGGTGTTCCTGGCCAACATGAGCCATGAAATCCGCACGCCTCTCAACGGCCTGCTGGGGATGATCGCGCTCTCGCTGGACGGCCCGCTCAATGCCGAGCAGCAGCAACAGCTGTCCATCGCCCATGACTCGGGCAAAGTGCTGGTGGAACTGCTCAACGATATTCTCGACCTGTCGAAATTCGATGCCGGCCAGCTGGAACTCGAACACATTCCATTCGACCTCGGCTCGCTGATCGAAGACACCGCCAACCTGCTGTCCCAGAACGCCGCGCCTAGCGTCGAGCTGACGTGCCTGATCGACCCGCAATTTCCCGCGCTGGTGCTCGGCGATCCGACCCGGGTCCGGCAGATCGTCAGCAACCTGTTGTCCAACGCCCTCAAGTTCACCCGCTTCGGGCGGGTCGATGTGCGTCTTTCAACGTTCGAAGACGGCGTGCGAATCGAGGTCTGTGACACTGGCATCGGTATCGCCCAGGATGCGCAGGTCAAAATCTTCCAGCCGTTTACCCAGGCTGGTGCCGGCATTACCCGGCAATTCGGCGGTACCGGGCTGGGCCTGGCGCTGACTTATAACCTCTGCGAAGCCATGCAGGGGCGCCTGACGATCAGCTCGGAAGCAGGCTTCGGCAGTCAGTTCTGCGCCGACCTGCCGCTGCCCTGCCACACTCGCGCCATCCCGCCAGCAGCTCTGCAAGGCAACATCGTCGCGATCACGGCCGCCAGCAGCGGACTGGCAGAACTGCTACAGAATCTGTTGCCCGAATGGGGGCTCGGCTATCAACAGCGTTCCATCGATGACCGATTGATCGGCCTGAAACCGGATGTGTTGATCACCGACTGCCCCGAATGCCTGTTTGGCCTGCGCCCTACTTTAACCGCACCGATTCTGCTGGTGACCGCTTACGGCAGTTTCCTGCCCAGCGAGCAAGCCAGCGCCCTGGCACCTTTGCAGCAACAGGCGCGACCGTTGGCACGCAATGCGCTTTACCAGACATTGCGACGGATCCTGCAGCCGGAACTCAACACGATCAACGGTGCCCGGGTCGAAGTCCTCTCACCCCAGCGACGCGGGCGCATCCTGCTGGTGGAGGACAACCCGGTCAATCAGTTGGTGGCCAAGGGCATGCTCGGCAAACTCGGCTGCGAGGTGAGCGTCGCGGCCCATGGCGCCGAAGCCCTGGATCAGCTCGAACACAGCGAATTCGACCTGGTGCTGATGGACTGCAACATGCCGGTGATGGACGGCTATGAAGCCAGCCGGCAGATCCGTCGTAGCGGGCGCTGGCCACAACTGCCCATCGTCGCCCTGACCGCCAACGCAATGTCTGAAGAACGCGAACGCTGCCGTGCGGCGGGTATGAGCGACTACCTGGCCAAACCCTTCCGCCGGGAAGAACTGGCGGCCCTGCTCGACTTGTGGATACCCACTACGACAGCGATTTGATGTGCCCCAACAGGTGATCGAGACCATCGCGCAGCTCATTCAGGCGATCCAGATCGACACCGCTATCGCACAACAGGCGGGCCTTGAGTGGCCCGACCTGATCGCGCAAGGCCTTGCCGGTGGACGACAGGCTCAAGTGCACCTCACGCTCATCGCGCGCCGAACGCTGACGCTGCACCAGTTGCAGTTGCTCAAGACGCTTGAGCAGCGGCGTCAGGGTCCCGGAATCCAGCGCCAGGCGCTCACCCAGCGCCTTGACCGTCGGCTGCTCCGGCGCCACCTCCTGCCATTCCCACAGCACCAGCATCGCCAGGTATTGCGGGTAGGTCAGGCCCAGTTGATCGAGCATCGGCTTGTAGGCACGGATCACCGCCCGAGAAGCGGCATACAGCTTGAAGCAGAGCTGACTGTCGAGTTTCAGCGAATCGACTGACAACGTGTTCATTTGAGCAGGGCTTCGATCTCGCGGCGCAGCGCTTGCGGCTTGGTGGCCGGAGCAAAGCGCTTGACCAGCTGACCGTCCTTGCCGATCAGGAACTTGGTGAAGTTCCATTTGATGCCCTGGGAACCCAATACACCTGGCGCGCGTTTTTTCAGCTGAACGAACAGCGGATGGGCGCCGGCACCGTTGACTTCGATCTTCTTGAACAGCGGGAAACTCACCCCGTAATTCAGCTCGCAGAACTCGGAAATCGCCCCTTCGTTGCCCGGCTCCTGCTGGCCGAACTGATTGCAGGGAAACCCGAGCACCACCAGGCCTTGATCCTTGTAGGTCTTCCACAGTTCTTCGAGGCCTTTGTACTGCGGGGTAAAACCGCATTTGCTGGCGGTGTTGACCACCAGCACCGCTTTACCGGCGAAATCGGCCAGGGTCTTTTGCTCCCCCTTGATGGTGGTGCAAGGGATGCTCAGCAGGTTGTCGCTCATGGCACGAACTCCGAATGAAGGAATATCAAACATAGCGAGCAATTGAATTGTGTGCAATTTAATAAATCAATAACCACCCACACACGAACACCCCTGTAGGAGCTGCCGAAGGCTGCGATCTTTTGACTTTGTTTTTAAAAGACAAGATCAAAAGATCGCAGCCTTCGGCAGCTCCTACGCACGCAAATTACATGCGCGACATCAGCAGATTATTCGCGGGGAACGAGGTCCAGGCACACCGAGTTGATGCAATAACGCAAACCGGTTGGCGGCGGACCGTCCGGGAACACATGCCCAAGGTGCGCATCGCATTTGGCGCAGACCACTTCGGTACGGATCATGCCGTGGCTGATATCACGGATCTCAACCATCGCGCTGTCGCCGATCGGCGCATAGAAGCTCGGCCAGCCGCAGCCGGAATCGAACTTGGTTTTGGAGTCGAACAGCGGTGCGTTGCAGCAGATGCAGTGGTAAACACCGTCGGTTTTGGTGCCGTTGTATTTACCGGAGAACGGCCGTTCGGTGCCCTTGAGGCGGCAAACGTTGTACTGCTCCGGATCAAGCATGGCCCGCCATTCTTCCAGGGTTTTTTCCAACTTTTCCATTGATACACCTCAGCAGCTGAAAAAGCCCGATCTGTACCTTTTCCACGGATCGGGCGGCACGTATGATTGCGCCTCGTCAAACGCCAGTCTGGCAGCCAGACCACGCGCATTCAAACGGATTTATGAGTGCCGCCACTCAAGGCGTCAGGCCTGTGTGAATACGCAGGATTCCCAGCACGGTCGTTCACACGCCGCCTGGATCGTTCATTTTCGGGAACACATCGCCATGCAGGTCAGCAAATCGAACAAGCTCGCCAACGTCTGCTACGACATTCGCGGCCCAGTGCTCAAGCACGCCAAACGCCTGGAAGAGGAAGGTCATCGCATCCTCAAGCTGAACATCGGCAACCCGGCGCCCTTTGGTTTCGAAGCGCCGGACGAAATCCTTCAGGACGTGATCCGCAACCTGCCGACCGCCCAGGGCTACAGCGACTCCAAAGGCCTGTTCAGCGCCCGTAAAGCCGTGATGCAGTACTACCAGCAAAAGCAGGTGGAAGGCGTCGGCATTGAAGACATTTACCTGGGCAACGGCGTTTCCGAGCTGATCGTGATGTCGATGCAGGCCCTGCTCAACAACGGCGACGAAGTGCTGGTGCCGGCCCCCGACTATCCGCTGTGGACCGCCGCAGTGAGCCTGGCGGGCGGCAACCCGGTGCATTACCTGTGCGATGAGCAGGCCAACTGGTGGCCGGACCTGGCCGACATCAAGGCCAAGATCACCCCGAACACCAAGGCCCTGGTGATCATCAACCCGAACAACCCGACTGGCGCGGTGTATTCGAAAGAAGTCCTGCTGGGCATGCTGGAGCTGGCCCGTCAGCACAATCTGGTGGTGTTCTCCGACGAGATCTACGACAAGATCCTGTACGACGACGCCGTGCACATCTGCACCGCCTCGCTGGCACCGGACCTGCTGTGCCTGACCTTCAACGGCCTGTCCAAGTCCTATCGCGTGGCCGGCTTCCGCTCCGGCTGGATCGCCATTTCCGGCCCGAAACACCACGCCCAGAGCTACATCGAAGGCATCGACATGCTGGCTAATATGCGCCTGTGTGCCAACGTGCCGAGCCAGCACGCGATCCAGACCGCACTCGGTGGCTATCAGAGCATCAACGACCTGGTATTGCCCCAAGGGCGCCTGCTGGAACAGCGTAATCGTACCTGGGAACTGCTCAACGACATTCCGGGCGTGAGCTGCGTCAAGCCAATGGGTGCGCTGTATGCGTTCCCGCGGATCGATCCGAAAGTCTGCCCGATCCACAACGACGAGAAATTCGTGCTCGACCTGCTGCTCTCGGAAAAGCTGCTGGTGGTACAAGGCACGGCCTTCAACTGGCCATGGCCGGACCACTTCCGCGTGGTCACCCTGCCACGGGTCGACGACCTGGATCAGGCCATTGGCCGGATCGGCAACTTCCTCAAGTCCTATCGCCAGTAAATGGCCTGTCACCGTGCGACGCGGATAAAAGTCGCACGGTGATTAATTCAGCAACACTTCTGTGCGCCCTGCCCTGCCTCGTTGTTTCAAGCGCTGACTGACGACACGCTTCATGCCCACGCCCAATAACGGCGGGGGCCTGTGAAGCTAATCGGCTGACAACCGTTTCCCATGTCGACGTCGGAAATGCCCTTCAAGCAGCTAGACTGTTGCCGTAGGACACAGTTTGAAATAGTCACCCGGTTGAATAGCCCGGTGCAGCACCTTATATACCCCGCAGTACGCTACATCTTTAGCACGAGGAGATTTCTACAACCATGATGCGCATTTTGCTGTTTTTGGCCACTAACCTGGCGGTCGTGCTGATTGCCAGCATCACCCTGAGCCTTTTCGGCTTCAACGGGTTCATGGCGGCCAACGGGGTTGATCTCAACCTCAATCAGCTGCTGATTTTCTGTGCGGTCTTTGGTTTCGCCGGTTCCCTGTTCTCGCTGTTCATCTCCAAGTGGATGGCGAAAATGAGCACCAGCACCCAGATCATCAGCCAGCCGCGCACCCGGCATGAGCAATGGCTGCTGCAAACCGTCGAGCAACTGTCCCGCGAAGCCGGGATCAAGATGCCCGAAGTCGGGATTTTCCCGGCCTATGAAGCCAACGCCTTCGCCACCGGCTGGAACAAGAACGACGCACTGGTCGCGGTCAGCCAGGGCTTGCTCGAGCGTTTCTCGCCGGATGAAGTGAAAGCCGTTCTGGCCCACGAAATCGGTCACGTGGCCAATGGCGACATGGTCACGCTGGCGCTGATCCAGGGCGTGGTGAACACCTTCGTGATGTTCTTCGCCCGGATCATCGGCAACTTTGTCGACAAGGTGATCTTCAAGAACGAAGAAGGCCAGGGTATCGCCTACTACGTGGCGACCATCTTCGCTGAACTGGTCCTGGGCATCCTGGCCAGCGCCATCGTCATGTGGTTCTCGCGCAAGCGCGAATTCCGCGCCGACGACGCCGGCGCACGCCTGGCCGGTACCAGCGCAATGATCGGTGCCCTGCAGCGCCTGCGTGCGGAACAAGGGCTGCCGGTGCACATGCCGGATACCCTGAATGCCTTCGGCATCAACGGTGGTCTCAAACAAGGGTTCGCCCGCATGTTCATGAGCCACCCGCCGCTGGAAGAACGCATCGACGCTTTGCGTCGTCGGGGCTGACAGTCTCCGCACTAAAAGAAAAGGCCCGCAGTGAATGCGGGCCTTTTTTTTCTGTTTGATTAATGCGGTGCTCTTCAGGTCTCTTCGCGGGCACGCTCAACACACCTTAATGGCTGGAAACCCGATAAACCCGCTCCTCAAGCCGAGTGACGCCGGCCTCGAGAAACTTCCAGCTCTCACCCAGGACGTCCTGGTCCTCCAGGATCTTCAGCTCCCACGCCCTCCCCAGCAGCCGTTGCACTTCGTCATCAAGCACAGCAAACGGCGGCCCGGCCATTTGTTCCTGGTCGTAATCCAGCGTAATCAAAAGCCCTAAAGAATCCTTCGGCAAAATTCGAATCAGATGAGCCGCGTATTGCTCACGCATCGCTGGCGGCAACGCGATCAGCGCCGCACGGTCGTAAAGCGCGCTGCAATCGGCAACATCGCCTGCCGTCAACTCGAAGAAATCGCCGCACCACAGCTCGATCGACCCGGCCCGATAGACGTTGAAAGGCCCCTGCTCGCTGATTGCCGGGTCCAGTTGATGCTCATTGAAAAAGTCCTCGATGGCCTTTTCCGAAAGCTCGATACCCAGCACCTCATGACCGCAGTGCGCCAGCCACAACAGGTCCAGGCTCTTGCCACACAACGGCACCAGTACGCGAGAACCTTCATCAAGGCCCAGTTGCGGCCAGAACCGTTGCAGATAGGGATTTACTTCCGGCAGATGAAAGCCGATCTGATTCGACGCCCATCGTTTGTGCCAAAACTCCGGTTGCATAATTAACCCCGAAAAATTCGATCAAAAGACTCTAAAACTTATATTAGATTTAGATCAATGATCTGACTGAAGATGCTGCCATCTTACTCCCAGGAGCTCAATTATGTTCCCCAGCCTGTATATCTCTCATGGCTCCCCCATGCTGGCCCTGGAACCTGGCGCCAGTGGGCCGGCCCTCGCGAATCTGGCCGCGACAATGCCGAAGCCCAAGGCCATCGTGATCGTTTCTGCGCACTGGGAAAGCAGCGAACTGCTGGTCAGCGGCAATCCTCAGCCCGAAACCTGGCACGACTTCGGCGGTTTTCCGCGGGCCTTGTTCGAGGTGCAGTACCCGGCACCCGGCAATCCGCAACTGGCGACGCAGGTTGTCGAACTGCTGCAGGGCGATGGCTTGCCTGCGCGCATCGACGCCAAACGTCCGTTCGACCACGGCGTTTGGGTGCCCTTGTCGTTGATGTACCCGCAGGCCGATATCCCGGTGGTGCAGGTCTCGCTGCCCACCCGTGGCGGCCCGGCGCTGCAAACCCGCGTCGGTCATGCCCTGGCCAGCCTGCGTGAGCACGGCGTGCTGTTGATCGGTTCTGGCAGCATCACCCACAACCTGCGCGAACTGGACTGGCACGCCGGCCCGGAAAGCGTTGAACCCTGGGCCAAGGCGTTCCGCGACTGGATGATCGAGAAGCTCGAAGCGAACGATGAAGCCGCGCTGCACGACTATCGCCAGCAAGCGCCGAACGCGGTGCGCAACCATCCGAGTGACGAACATCTGTTGCCTCTGTACTTCGCCCGCGCGGCCGGGGGCGAGTTCAGCGTTGTGCACCAGGGGTTCACCATGGGGGCGCTGGGCATGGATATTTATCGCTTCGGATAACGTCAGGATCAAAAGATCGTCCGAACGCGGCCCGAGCCTTCGGCAGCTCCTGCATCGACCGTGTTCGACGAAATTCCTGTAGGAGCTGTCGAGTGAAACGAGGCTGCGATCTTTTTTCAGGCAAAAAAAATCCCCGAACCAGTCGGGGATTTTTTATGTGCGATCAATCAGCCCGGGGGCGGATCAATCTTCGCGGTAGCGACGCAGCTTCAACTGCTTACCGGCAACGCGAGTGTCCTTCAGCTTGGTCAGCAGACGCTCCAGACCATCCTCCGGCAGCTCGACGAGGCTGAAGCTGTCACGCACCTGAATGCGACCGATGGCTTCACGCGCCAGACCACCTTCGTTGAGGATGGCGCCCAGCAGGTTCTTGGCAGCGATACCGTCACGCGCGCCCAGCGCGGTACGGCAACGAGCACGGCCTTCGGCCAGCGGGATCGGAGCACGACGCTCGCGGTCACCACGGTCCGGACGATCACCGGAACGCTCTGGACGATCGCCACGTGGTGCATTGTTCGGCACCAGTGGACGCTCTTTCTCGATGGCGGCCAGGGTCAGCGCTTGACCGTTGGTAGCCTTGCGCAGCAGGGCTGCGGCCAGGGCACGCGGGCTGCAACCGATGTCGGCAGTCAGACGATCCAGCAGATCACCGTGAGTCGACTCGGCATCACCTACCAGCGGCGACAGGCTGTTGGTCAGTTTCTTGATGCGGGCATCGAGAACAGCTTGAGCGTCCGGCAGGCGAACTTCGGCAACTTTCTGACCGGTAACACGCTCGATCACTTGCAGCATGCGGCGCTCACGAGGAGTGACCAGCAGCAGCGCGCGACCTTCGCGACCGGCACGGCCGGTACGGCCGATACGGTGAACGTAGGATTCCGGGTCGTACGGCATATCAACGTTGAACACGTGAGTGATACGCGGAACGTCCAGGCCACGAGCGGCAACGTCGGTCGCCACAACGATGTCCAGACGGCCATCCTTGAGGGATTCGATTACGCGCTCACGCTGGTTCTGGGCAATGTCACCGTTCAGCGCAGCGGCTTTGTAACCTTTGGCTTCCAGGGCACTGGCCAGGTCCAGGGTCGCTTGCTTGGTGCGCACGAACATGATCAGGGCGTCGAAATCTTCCACTTCCAGCAAGCTGAGAACGGCAGAAGTCTTCTGGTCAGCGTGAACCAACAGGTGAGCCTGTTCGATCGCGGTAACGGTCTGAGTCTTGCTCTGGATCTTCACGTGCTTCGGATCGCGCAGGTGGCGTTCGGCGATGGCACGGATCGATTGCGGCAGGGTGGCCGAGAACAATACGGTCTGACGGGTTTCCGGCATGGCCTTGAAGATAACTTCCAGGTCGTCCATGAAGCCCAGTTTGAGCATTTCGTCCGCTTCGTCGAGAACCAGGTGGTTCACGGTAGTCAGGACTTTTTCGTCGCGACGCAGGTGGTCGCACAGACGACCCGGAGTGGCGACAACAATCTGTGCGCCATTACGGATTGCTTTCAATTGTGGGCCCATCGGCGCGCCGCCGTAGACAGCCACAACAGTTACGCCCGGCATTTGCTTGGCGTAGGTTTCGAAAGCGGTTGCAACTTGTAGCGCCAACTCACGAGTTGGGGCCAGGATCAGAGCTTGCGGCTCGCGCTTGGACGGATCAATGCGGTGCAGGATCGGCAGGGCAAAGGCAGCGGTTTTACCGGTACCGGTTTGCGCCTGGCCAATCATATCGTGACCGGCGAGAATGATCGGGATCGACTGCTGCTGAATGGCCGAAGGCTCTTCATAGCCGGTAGCGACTACTGCAGCGACAATATTAGGGTGAAGTTCAAGAGCGGCGAAGCCGCCGATTTCCTGGGTCATGGGTCTGCCTCTAAGTGCATCCGCAAAGACCCATGCTCCAAAGCTGCGCATGCCGTGTTGAGACTCAAGAGTCGCCCTGGCAGCTTTGTCGGCGGGGATTTGCGAAAACGAATGAATGAAAAGAATCGTCAAGGAAGAGTCCGCGGGGCGGACGTGCAGCCGAAGCTGGCTTCGGGGAATTGCGCTACCTAAACGCGGCCCGGTTAAAGGCCGGCGCGCACTATACCGGAATTCGGCAAAAAAGGGAGCTTTTTTTATCGGAAAAAACCGGCATACGCCGTTGTGTCACGGGCTTTGCGGATAATCGTACAACCGTCTATTTTGCAAAGGCCCGGCCCTGCTGACGATGGCGCTAAAACGGTTCACCCTTGCGACGCAGACCTTTGGTCTGACGCACCCTTCCCGCCCGAGGAAATGCTCCATGAATCAGCCCACCCCCAGTCGTGTAACCCGTGAAAGACACGGTCATGTCCTGATGATCGGCCTGGATCGGGTGGCCAAGCGCAATGCCTTCGACCTCGACCTGCTCAACGCACTCAGCCTGGCCTATGGCGAATTCGAAGCCGACAGTGAGGCGCGGGTCGCGGTGGTGTTCGGCCATGGCGAGCATTTCACTGCCGGGCTCGACCTGGTCAGCGCCGGCGCAGCCCTGGCCGAAGGCTGGCAGGCACCGCCCGGCGGCTGCGATCCCTGGGGCGTGTTCGGCGGCCCCCGCGTCAGCAAACCGGTGATTGTCGCGGCGCAAGGCTACTGCCTGACCGCGGGCATCGAATTGATGCTGGCCGCCGACATCAACCTGTGCGCCAGCAATACCCGTTTTGCCCAAAAGGAAGTGCAGCGCGGACTCCTCCCGTTCGGCGGCGCCACCTTGCGCCTGCATCAAGTCGCCGGTTGGGGCAACGCCATGCGCTGGCTGCTCACCGGCGATGAATTCGATGCACATGACGCCTTGCATCTGGGCCTGGTGCAGGAAGTCATGGCCAGCGAGGACTTGCTGCCACGGGCGATCGAGTTGGCTGAGAGGATTGCGAGGCAGGCACCGCTGGGGGTTCAGGCGACGTTGATGTCTGCGCGACAGGCGCGCTACGAGGGTGAAATTGCTGCGGCCCAGGCATTGCCGGCGCTGGTGAAGAAACTGCTCAACAGCGAGGACGCCAAGGAGGGTGTGCGGTCGATGATCGAGAAGCGGCCGGGCGTCTTCAAAGGCTGCTGACAGATCGGCTTTTGTGGCGAGAGAGCAAGCTCCCTCGCCACGGATGACCTCACCGCATTAAGTCGCCGGCCGAATATCCTTGATCAACGATTGCAACGAATACCCCAACCGCGGCGCCAGGCCTTCTGCGCGGGCGATCAGCCCTTCCATGTCCAGCTCCTGATCCAGCTCCGATGGCACGATCAGAATCACGTTGCCCTCCTTCACCGGCAGTTCCCAGTAATGCCGGTGATAGAGACCGCGCAACAACGCTGCGCCCAACGGCTTGCCGTCGTCGGTGGCCCACTGGTTGATCACCAGCCAGCCACCCGGATTCAAGCGTTTCTGACAGTTTTCCAGAAAGCTCCAGGCCAGGTGCCCGACACCCGGCCCGACATCGGTATACAGGTCGACGAAAATCAGATCGGCCGGTTCAGCCGTATCGAGCAACTCCAGCGCATCGCCGACGCGGATGTACAGCCGCGGATCGTCATCCAGGCCCAGGTATTCGATGGCCAGGCGCGGTACGTCAGGGCGCAGCTCGATGGCTTCGACATCTTCCAGTGGCAGGAACTTCAAGCAAGCCTGGGTCAGTGTCCCGGCGCCAAGGCCGAGGAACAGCGCGCTTTCCGGCTGCTCGTGGCACAGCGCACCAATCAGCATCGCGCGGGTGTAATCGTACTCGAGCCAGCTCGGGTCGGCGGTGAACACGCAGCTCTGTTCGATGGCGTCACCGAACTCCAGAAAACGGTAGTCGGCCACTTCCAGCACGCGAATCACGCCGAACTCATCCTGTACCTCGGCGAGCAGATGCTCGACGCGCTCCTCAGTCATTTCGTCTCCTGATCGTTACCGGCCCCGGCAACACGATAAACCGCAACATAAAGCGGCAAAGGCGCGATTGTCCGCGAAGCGACGGGAGCAGGTCACGCACTAATTGCTGATAACATAACCGTCCGAGCGTAAAACACTAGAGACTGCGATGAGCCAACCCTGGAGCCCTGACAGCTGGCGCGCCCTGCCGATCCAGCAACAACCTCAATACCCCGACGCGGCGCATTTGCTGCACGTCGAGCAAACCCTGGCGAGCTATCCGCCACTGGTGTTTGCCGGTGAAGCGCGGGAGTTGCGCCGTCAGTTTGCCGAAGTCACCCAGGGCCGGGCGTTTCTGTTGCAGGGCGGCGACTGCGCCGAAAGCTTCGCCGAATTCTCCGCCGCGAAAATTCGCGACACCTTTAAAGTGTTGCTGCAAATGGCGATCGTCATGACTTTCGCCGCCGGTTGCCCGGTGGTCAAAGTCGGACGCATGGCCGGTCAGTTCGCCAAACCCCGTTCGGCCAACGATGAAACCATCAACGGCGTGACGCTGCCGGCCTACCGTGGCGACATCGTCAACGGCATTGGCTTCGACGAAAAAAGCCGCGTGCCGGACCCGGATCGCCTGCTGCAGTCCTACCACCAGTCCACCGCGACCCTGAACCTGCTGCGCGCCTTTGCCCAGGGCGGCTTTGCCGACCTGCATCAGGTGCACAAATGGAACCTGGACTTCATCGCCAACTCGGCACTGGCCGAGAAATACAGCCACCTGGCCGATCGCATCGATGAAACCCTGGCCTTCATGCGCGCCTGCGGCATGGACAGCTCGCCGCAACTGCGCGAAACCAGCTTCTTCACCGCCCACGAAGCGCTGCTGCTGAACTACGAAGAAGCCTTCGTGCGTCGCGACAGCCTGACCAACGACTACTACGACTGCTCGGCCCACATGCTGTGGATCGGTGACCGTACCCGTCAACTGGACGGCGCTCACGTCGAATTCCTGCGTGGGGTGCATAACCCGATCGGGGTCAAGGTCGGCCCGAGCATGAACCCTGAAGACCTGATTCGCCTGATCGATGTGCTCAACCCAGACAACGACCCGGGTCGCCTGAACCTGATTGCGCGGATGGGCGCGAACAAAGTCGGCGATCACCTGCCACAGCTGATTCGCGCAGTGCAGCGCGAAGGTAAGCAAGTGCTTTGGAGCTCCGATCCGATGCACGGCAACACCATCAAGGCCAGCAGCGGCTACAAGACCCGCGACTTCGCGCAGATCCTTGGCGAGGTGAAGCAGTTCTTCCAGGTTCACGAAGCGGAAGGCAGTTATGCCGGCGGCATCCACATCGAAATGACCGGGCAGAACGTCACCGAATGCATCGGCGGCGCGCGGCCGATTACCGAAGATGGGTTGTCGGATCGTTATCACACCCATTGCGACCCGCGGATGAATGCCGATCAGTCGCTGGAACTGGCGTTTTTGATTGCCGAGACCCTGAAACAGGTTCGGCGGTGAGTGCAGGAGCTGCCGCAGGCTGCGATCTTTTGATCTTGATCTTGTTTTGACTCAAGACCGCTAAAAGATCGCAGCCTGCGGCAGCTCCTACACGAAGGCGTCAGCTCAATCACCACCCATTTGAGCCAACGCCCCCCGCAACCTCGCCGCACTCGCCCGCGGGCAATTCAGCTGAAGCCGCTCAAGCCCCAACCAGCCCGCCATCCGCCGCAGATTGACCGCCAAAGCCCGCATCCCTTCATCATCCAGCCCCGGCTCTTCCTCATGCACGGCATGCACCGCCAACCGGCCCGACGCTCGTTCGGCTCGCAAGTCGACCCGCGCAGCAATCCGCTCATTGTGCAAAAATGGCAAGACGTAATAGCCGTAGACGCGTTTGTGCTGCGGCGTATAAATCTCCAACCGATAACGGAAATCGAACAATCGCTCGGTACGGCCGCGCTCCCAGATCAACGAATCGAATGGTGAAAGCAGCGCACTGGCCTCGACCTTGCGCGGCACTTTCGGCTCAGCCAGGCAATAGGCCGGTTGCCGCCAGCCTTCAACTCCACAGACCAGCAGCTCTCCGCTCTCGACCAGTTCCGCCAGACGCGGCCGGCTGTCTGCCGGGTTCAAGCGAAAATAGTCCCGCAAGTCCTTTTCCGTGCCGACGCCCAACGCCGTGGCCGCATGCAGCAACAACCCGCGCTGGGCTTCGGCTTCACTGAGCAAGGGCTGCTGCAGAACCGTCGCAGGAAGCACCCGCTCCGGCAAATCATATAGCCGTTCGAACCCGCGCCGACTGGCCACGGTCACTTCACCGGCGGCGAACAACCATTCCAGCGCATGCTTTTCAGCGCTCCAGTCCCACCACGGCCCTGCCCGTTCCTGACGGGTCGACAGGCTGCCCGCCCCCAGCGCACCAAGCTCCTGGACCGACGCTAAAACACGGCGAATCGTGTCCTGCTGCTCACGACCGAAACGCGCCAGTTGCTGGTAGATATCTTCGCCACGGGCTGCGCGCTGCATGCGCCAGCGCATCAAGGGGTACATCGACAACGGTAATAACGAAGCTTCGTGGCCCCAATACTCGAATAACGTGCGCCGGCGGCCCTGACTCCAGGCAGCCTGATCGAGCAAGTCGGTTGAATAATTGCCAAGTCGGGAAAACACGGGAAGGTAGTGCGAACGCACCAATGCATTGACCGAATCGATCTGCAGAATGCCGAGCCGTTCGATCAGCCGGTTGAGCTGAACCGGTTTGATCGCCGCCGGCGGCTGGCGCCCGTTGAACCCTTGGGCAGCCAGCGCCAGACGCCGAGCCTGTTTGAGGGAAAAGGACAGTGTGGCGGGCATGAGCATCTCCTTGTCTGCTCGCAACCTACCTCACCCGAAAGTGGTTTGTGTAGCGATGGCATCATCATTTGTGCATCGGATCATCCCAGAACGGTCTTACTGCCTCATGCTCCACATCTGCGCGGCTCACGCCGATATCCTTCAGTGCTTCGTCGCTCAAGCTCGCCAGTAATTCACGTTCACGGTGAAGTTCGTACCAGCGACTAAACTTGTGCAGCAGATCGGATACCGCGTGGATTGAGAATTTTTGTTCCGTTACATGCTCGTTGTGACCTTTCATCGTGTAGCCCTCCTTTAGGGATGGATCCAGTCTCGCTGCAGCGCTAAGATCAATCCAACGAATGTTTCTGATGGCATACATCTCGGAGATTGATGAATGTCCGCCTATCCCAGTATCGACACCGATGTACTGCGCACCTTCGTCGCGATCGCCGATCAGGGCGGCTTTACCCGCGCAGGGGAAATGGTCAACCGCACCCAGTCGGCGGTGAGCATGCAGATGAAACGTCTGGAAGAGGACGTGTTGCAGCGCCAGCTGTTCGAACGCGACGGGCGCCAGGTCAAGCTGACCGCCGAAGGCCAGGTGTTGCTCGGCTATGCGCGGCGCATACTCAAACTCCACAGCGAAGTCTTCAATACCCTGCGCGAGCCGCACATGGTCGGCACGGTGCGCATCGGCACGCCCGACGATTACGTGATGCGCTTTCTGCCGGGCATCCTGTCGCGCTTCGCGCAGTTTTACCCGCTGATCCAGATCGAGGTTCATTGCGAATCGACCCGGCAACTGTTGCAGCGCCAGGACCTGGACCTGTCCATCGTCACCCGCGAGCCGGGTAACGAGATCGGCCAGTTGTTGCGCAAGGAGCGTTTTGTCTGGGCCGAAGCCCAATGCTTCAACGCCCACGAGCAGACGCCGCTGCCGCTGGCGATGTTCAACAGTGATTGTTTCTGCCGCGTCTGGGCGTGCAATGCGCTGGACGCCATGGGCCGCGATTACCGCATTGCCTACAACAGCTCCAGCCTGTCGGCATTGATGGCGGTGGTCAGCGCGGGGCTAGCGATCACCGCGCAACTGGAAAGCCTGATCACGCCGGACATGCGCATCCTCGGCGCCGACCAGGACCTGCCCCTGCTGCCGGAAGCCAGCATCATGCTGATCCGCAACCTGAACAACCCTTCACCGATCACCGAATGCCTGGCCGAACACATCATCGAAGGCTTCAAACTTTAAAGGCGAGCATCACCGCGCAGCACACCAGAAACCCACAGAACAGCCCGCGCAACAGCCGCTCCGGCAGTGCGTGGGCGATTCTCACGCCCCAACTGATGCTCATCAATCCACCGACCGCCAACGGTATACCGATCGCCCAGTGCACCTGATGGTGCACCGCATAAGTCGCCAACGTGACGCCCGTGCTCGGCAATGCCAGCGCCAGCGACAAGCCCTGGGCAACCACCTGGCTGGTGCCAAACAGACTGGTCAACACCGGCGTTGCCACCACCGCCCCGCCCACGCCAAACAACCCACCCATGGTCCCGGAAGCCGCGCCGAGCACACCCAGCCACGGCCATGAATAATGCATCTGTGAAGACGCCGGCGCGGTGGCGGTGAACATTCGCATCAGGTTGTAGGCCGACAGCGCGACCAGGAACGCGACAAACCCCACCCGCATGGTTTGCGCATCAACCCCCACCGCCCAGATCGACCCGATCCAGGCGAAGCAGAATCCCATCGAAGCCAATGGCAGCGCATGACGCAATTCGATGCGATTGCGCTGGTGATAGCGCCACAGCGCCAGCATCACGTTCGGCACCACCATCACCAGCGCCGTGCCTTGGGCGACCTGCTGATCGAGACCGCACCACACGCCCAGCAGCGGAATCGCCACCAACCCGCCACCAATGCCGAATAGCCCGCCAAGGGTGCCCAGGGCAGCGCCAAAAACCAGGTACATCACGAACTCAATCACAGGCGGTATTCCTCTTGTCAGGCTGTTCATCCTACGCAGTCGGCTCTGGCGGGGAAACGCACAGCAACGCACAATGGCTGTGCCAAATTCGCACAAGCGTTGACGAAGCCATGAACCCCAATCAATTGACCGAACAACTCGGGCTGTTTCTGGATGTGCTGGAAACCGGCAGTTTTTCCGCCGCATCCCGCCACCATCCTCTGACACCATCAGCCGTCGCGCGACGCATCGACAGCCTGGAAAGCGCCGTCGGCAGTCAGCTGTTCATTCGCAGCACCCACGCGGTGCGGGCCACCCCGGCAGGCTTGGCCTTTGCCGAACGCGCGCGGCGGATCGTCGCGGAGCTGCGGCTGGCCCGGGCGGAAGCGGTGTCCCTGAGTAATGCGCCGGAAGGCTTGATTCGGGTCGATGCGCCGGCAGCGTTCGGACGACGCCATCTGGCACCGGTGATTGCCGACTTCCTGACCCTTTACCCCGGCCTCGACGTGCAATTGCACCTGATCGACAGCTTTGTCGACATGCAGGGTTCGAACCTGGGCAAGGTCGATCTGGTGCTGCGTGCCGGGCAAATCGCCGATACCCGGCTGGTGGCCACGCCGCTGGCGAGCATGGTGCGCATCGCCTGCGCCAGCCCCGATTACCTGCAACGCCGTGGCGTGCCGACCGAGCCGGCGCAATTGGTCGACCACGACGGCCTGGATTGGGACGGCCTGGCTCCGCCGTTCGCCTGGCGCTTCGAGCGGGATGGGCAGATGCACTTGCACCGGCCTGCGCGAATCCGCATGAGCGCCAACAACGCCGAGGCGCTGGTCTGCGGCGCACTGGCCGGGTTGGGTGTCGCGCATCTGCCGACCTGGCTGGCCAGTGAATATTTATTGCGCGGCGAACTGCTGCCCCTGTTCTGCGAAAAAGGTCTGCCACAACCGGAAAGCACCGGTATTTATGCGTTACGCCTGGAGCAGCAGCCCAGTTCGCGTAGCCGCTTGCTGCTGGAATACCTGAAGACCCGTTTCAGCCCCATCCCACCGTGGGATCTGGCGCTGCAAACCAACCTGGACCGCCACTAGTCCATAATTATCTGGCGCATTAAAGATTCGCCCGCTAGATTCATGACGATCACTGATCAAGGCTTTGAAATGAACACCGAGCGCGACACCCCGGACAACTGCGATAACCTGCTGCTGGATAATCAGGTCTGCTTCGCCCTGCATTCCACTTCCTTGCTGATGACCAAGGTCTACAAGCCGCTGCTGCAAGCGCTGGGCCTGACGTATCCGCAGTACCTGGCAATGATGGTGTTGTGGGAAAAGGACGGGCTGACGGTCGGCGAAATCAGCAGCCGACTGCTGACCGATCCCGGCTCCCTCACCCCGCTGCTCAAACGCCTGGAAGCCGAAGGCCTGCTGAGCCGCACCCGCAGCCGCGAAGACGAACGGGTAGTGATTGTCGAACTCACCGAGCAAGGCCATGCGCTGCGAGACAAAGCACGCGATATTCCGCAGTGCATCCTCGGCGCCAGCGGGCAGACGCTGGAACAGTTGAAGAAGCTGCAAGCGGATCTCCAGGAGCTGCGCAGCCACCTGCAAGACAGCCTTTAGACCGCGTTATCGTTCTTCGCGGGCAAGTCGGATCGCCCGCGAAGGCGTCCTCCCCGTCGCAAAAAAATTCACTTCGCATAAATCCCGTACGAAAGCCTCTATCTCAAGCATCTCCCGCCTGATCGAATCTCCAGGTGATGGGCAGGGTCAGTTTTTTTCAAAAATTTATCTTGCGCGCTAAATATTAGCGAGCTACATTCACTTCGCACTTACTTAGCGCGCAAACATTTAGCGCGAAACATCCAATTCAAAACGAGGCTCACACCATGCAAACTCTCTACACCGCAATCGCAACCTCCACCGGCGGCCGTGACGGTCGTTCGATCTCCAGCGACAACGTCCTCGACGTCAAACTCGCGACCCCGAAAGAACTCGGTGGCGCCGGCGGTGCGGCAACCAACCCTGAACAACTGTTCGCCGCCGGCTATTCCGCCTGCTTCATCGGCGCGCTGAAATTCGTCGCCAGCCAGACCAAACGCAAAATCCCCGACGACGCCTCGATCACCGCCCATGTCGGCATCGGCCAGATCCCTGGCGGTTTCGGTCTGGACATCGACCTGCACATCAGCCTGCCGGGTCTTGAACAAGCCGATGCACAAAGCCTGGTCGACGCCGCCCACCAGGTCTGCCCGTACTCCAACGCCACCCGTGGCAACGTCGATGTGCGCCTGCACGTTGCCGTTTAATCACTGATCTTGATCATTCGCCCACAAAAAAGCCCGACTCAATGGTCGGGCTTTTTCATTCCTCAAGCGGTGCTTATTTAGCACGGCCTTTGTAGGAACCGCCTTCGCGGGTATCGATCTCGATCATGTCGCCGATTTCGATGAAGTCAGCAACCGACAGCTCGGTACCGTTCTTCAGTTTGGCAGGCTTCATCACCTTGCCGGAAGTATCACCGCGAGCGGAGCCTTCGGTGTAGTCAACCTGACGCACGATAGTGGTCGGCAGTTCTACGGAAACCAGACGCTCTTCGAAGAAGATCGCTTCGCAAACATCGGTCATGCCTTCTTCAACGAAAGGCAGAACGGCTTCGATGTCTTCAGCGTTCAGCTCGTACATGGTGTAGTCAGTGGTGTCCATGAACGTGTAGGAGTCGCCGCTGATGAAGGACAGGGTCGCTTCTTTGCGGTCGAGGATCACGTCGTCCAGTTTGTCGTCGGCGCTGTAAACGGTCTCGGTCTTGTAACCGGTCAACAGGTTTTTCAGCTTGGTCTTCATGATCGCGCTGTTACGACCCGACTTGGTGAATTCAGCTTTCTGAACCAGCCAAGGATCGTTGTCGATACGGATCACCATACCGGGTTTCAGTTCTTTACCAGTTTTCATTGCGAATATCCGAATTTGGATGGGATTTACAAAAATCTAGGCCGCGTATCATATCCAATTTAGGTAAAACTGTACCAGCGCTGCGGCAAGATCTGCCTGCAAGGCTTGTTCCAGACACCACGCCTCGGCATGTTTTTCCAGTTCCGGCCAATGTTTGCGGGTTGATTTCCAGTACTCGCCCATTGTCTCACCTGCATTCCATGCCCGCCATAGACCGCTGATCGCCTCGCCAGCAGGCTTGGACAGGCCTTGGGTGTACAGGGTCAGGAAGGCGTCGAGCTTGTCCAGGTGGATATCTTCGTCCTGCCGATAGATGTGCCAGAGCAGTGGCCGGCCTGCCCATTGCGCGCGAACAAAGGAATCTTCGCCGCGCACGGCGTTGAAATCGCAGCTCCACAGCAACAGGTCATATTGATCCTGCCGGACGAACGGCAGCACTTGCACGGTCAGGGCATCGCGCACATGCACCGCGCCGGCCGTCAGCCCGTCCACTGCGAGCCAGCGTTCGACGTCGCCGAGAATCCGCCCCTCGGGCACCAACAGATGAGTGGGCGTCGAGTCGGCAGCCATGGCGTCGAGCCAACTGGCCAGCCCGTTATTCTCGTAGGCGAACAGCGAGATCAGCTGTGCATTCGGGGCGCGTTCAACCCCCAGGCCTTGCAGGAACTCTCGCTGAGCCTCGGGATTTTGCTGAAACTGCTGACGTCGTTCGAGCAATCCCCTCTCACGCAGCAAGCCACCGGTGCCCTTGCGGAAACCCGGGAAGAAAAAGAACTTCTGCACGTTCTTGTACTTCACCGACGGCAAGCCGTGACAACCGACGACCCAGTCTTCGGCGCTCAGATAATCGAGGTTCATCCACAGCGGCGGCTTTTCCCGCTCGGCCATCGCCTCCATATAAGCACTCGGCAACTGGCAGGCGAACGCTGCGATAACGACATCTGCGGCTTCGGTGGGTTGCCAGTGCGCTGACCACTGTCGCACCTCGACACCCTGCTGCCACTGCTGCGCGGCGTGGATGTCGATTTCTGGACACAACCGCTCGAAGGCCCGCAGGTCATCGACCCACAAGCGCACCGTCACTGAATGTTCGGCCACCAGTTGGCGGGCCAGACGCCAGGTCACACCGATGTCGCCGAAATTGTCGACCACGGTGCAAAAAATATCCCAGCGGGTTTTCATTTCAGGCATTCCAGGTTCCCGTTGGCAAAAGCGCCGATTGTCCGCATAAATTACCCCGCGCAGAAGAGCCGACGACGATTAATCTTCGTGCGACAATCGCCACTCGCCCGCGACCACCCGCCAGGAGGCAGTCATGCCCTACCGTCCCCACCCGCGCCGCTCCATGCCGATCCAGCTCAATGCGCTGCAACTGACCGGCAGCATCGCCCTCGGTTTGTGGCTGGGATTTATCGCGATCGCACTGACTTGCTGGCTCGCCTGGCGCCTGTTGTTCAACGAGCAATTGGCACCCTTGGCCCAGGCGGTGGAGCAACTGGCCAAGCCGCCGGTGATTGAACAACCCACTGCGCAAAACCCGATGTTCGAACAGTACGAGGAACACCTGCGCAGGAACGATCAGCAGCAAATGGTGGAGCAGGCCAGAAGCAGCAAACACAATCTGGCCAATCCAAAATGTCAGTTCTGGCTGCAACAGGACCAGACCGCGCCGAGCGAAAAAAGCCGCGCCAACGTCCTGCAATTCTGCGATTGATCATGAAGCTCTCTATGCACAAGCCGACCGTCCACCAACTGATTATCGACAAGCTGCGGATTGATCTCGACATCGCCGAGCGTGCCGCGCAAACCGCTTACGAAACCGCGACCCACGAAGAAAACATAGCCGAAAACAAGTACGACACCCTGGGGCTGGAGGCGTCTTATCTGGCGGCCGGACAGGCCAGGCGGGTGGAGGAAATCAGGCTGTCATTGACCCTTTGCCAGAACCTGACACTGCGGCCTTATGACGAGCGGCGCGGCATCGAAGTCGGCGCCCTGCTCGGCCTGGAAGACGAAAAGGGTCGCGAGCAATGGCTGTTCCTGGCCCCCGACGCAGCCGGATTGAAGATTGATCTGGTGGGGCAACTGATTACTGTCATCACCCCTCGTTCGCCGCTGGGTAAAAGCCTGCTGGGCAAGTTCGAAGGGGATGAAGTGGAGATACTGGTGGCGGGCGCTCGGCAACAGTTTGCTGTCACCGAGGTGGTCTAGCGTCTGTTGACGCTTAATGGACCGGCAGTTCGACGCCGTCGAACAGCTCTTCCAGTTCCTGTTTGTTGTGGCACTGAATGGCCTTGGCCATCACTTCGCGGGTCAGGTGCGGAGCGAACTTCTCGATAAAGTCGCACATGAAGCCACGCAGGAAAGTGCCGCGACGGAAACCGATTTTGGTAATACTGGATTCGAACAACTCGCTGGCATCGAGCACCACCAGGTCGCTATCGAGCTTGGTATCGACTGCCATTTTCGCCACGATACCCACGCCCAGCCCCAGGCGAACGTACGTCTTGATCACGTCGGCGTCAGCGGCGGTGAACACCACTTTCGGTGTCAGGCCACGGTGGCTGAAGGCTTCGTCGAGTTTCGAACGGCCGGTGAAACCGAATACGTACGTCACGATCGGGTATTCGGCCAGGGCTTCGAGGGTCAGCTTCGACAGCTTGGTCAGCGGGTGGCCCTGAGGCACGACCACGCAGCGGTTCCAGCGATAGCACGGCATCATCACCAGATCACCGAACAGCTCCAGGGCTTCGGTGGCGATGGCGAAATCGACGGTGCCGTCCGCAGCCATCTCGGCGATCTGCATCGGCGAACCCTGGTGCATGTGCAGGGCAACGTCCGGGTATTGCTTGATGAAATTGCTGATCACCGGCGGCAATGCATAACGCGCCTGGGTGTGGGTGGTGGCGATCGACAGGGTGCCTTTTTTCTCGTTGGAGAATTCCTGGGCGATCTGTTTGATGCTTTCAACTTTGCGCAGGATCTCACCGGCGGTGGTGATGATGCGCTCGCCGGCCGGGGTAACGCGGGTCAGATGCTTGCCGCTGCGGGCGAAAACCTCGACCCCCAATTCGTCTTCCAGCAGACGAATCTGTTTGCTGATGCCCGGTTGCGAGGTGTAGAGGCTTTGGGCTGTAGCAGAAACGTTGAGGTCGTGGTGCGCCACTTCCCAGATGTAGCGCAGTTGTTGAAGCTTCATATGAATCCCTCAAAGCAGGTAGACGCCACGGGCATCAGCGACGGTATATAACTATATTAATGGTTAGACCAATAAATCTAGAACTTTTTTGTCAAAATGCCATTATTCGTGTTCTAGCGATCCTCTTTGCGGCGACGCTCTACCAGCGGCACCAAATAGACCGGTACCCTGGCCAGTTGCAACACGCGCGCAGCGGTTCGACCCAACGGCGTTTCCGCGCCAGCACCATGGCTGTGACTCCCTACGATCAGCAAATCGACAGAGAGTTTCTGCGCCTGGTCGAGAATCACCTGCGACGGATCGCCCTGCAGCACCCGCACAGCCTGAATCCGCTGCAAATCCTGCTCTCCTTCATCCCCCAGCTCTTCGCGAAAGTTGTCGAGCACCCGTTGCTGAATATTGGCGATCACATTGTTCAGACCCTGACTGTGAAATTCGTTCAAGGCCTTCTCGTCGAGATAGCTCTGCAACACGGATTCGGCAAACAGCCCCATGGGCTCTACCGCGTGCACCACATACAAGTCGGCATTGAATGTTCGAGCCAGTTCCAAGGCATGCTGCATCACCAATGGTGCGTACAGACCCAAGTCAGTGGCATACAGCATCGAACGAATCATATGACCTCCTCGAATGCCAACATGGCGGAGATTGATTCAGCTTAGCAGTGCCGTGGCGAGTGCGGCGTCCGGCGCAACGCATTGAACCGCCGGGTTTTAAACCGACGGCTCGTTACTGATGCCATGGGGCACATGCCCGGTGGCGACCACTTCACGGGCCAGCTCGCAATGGCCTGCCTGATCGTCGAAAAATACGTCGGCGGCAAAGGCTTCGAGAAAAGCCGATTTGGTCAGGCCGCCAAGAAACAGCGATTCATCCAGACGAATGTCCCATTCGCGCAAGGTGCGGATCACCCGTTCATGGGCCGGCGCCGATCGCGCGGTCACCAGCGCGGTGCGAATCGGACAGGCATCATCGGGGAACTCACGCTGCAACAGATTGAGCGCCGCGAGGAAGCCTTTGAACGGCCCGCCACGCAAAGGCTCGCGGGCCGCCTCACGCTCGCTGGCCTGAAACGCCGCCAGGCCTCCCGACTGATAGACCCGCTCCGACTCGTCGGAAAACAGCACCGCGTCACCGTCGAAAGCAATGCGCAATTCATCGCTGGCAGCGCGACTGGCACCGCCCGATAGAATAGTCGCTGCGGCGAATCCGGCCTCCAGCGCATTGCGCACATCTTCGGCATGGGTCGAAAGAAACAGGTCGCAACCAAAAGCCTTGAGGTACGGATAAGGACTGCGCCCGCCAACGAACGCCGCACGCGAGATCGACAGGCCATAGTGATGAATCGAGTTGAAAACCCGCAGGCCGGTGTCGGCGCTGTTGCGCGACACCAGGATCACCTCGACCCGGGCACGGCCGAGACGGGTATTCAGGTTCAGGAGTTTTTCCACCAACGGGAATGCATCGCCGGGCTCGAGAATTTCGTCTTCGTGTTCGATCTGGTACTGCCGATAAGCCTCGACGCCGCTCGACAGATAGACCTTGTGGCTCTCGCTCAAGTCGAACAGCGCTCGCGAAGAAATCGCCAGCACCAGTTTGTCGTCTATGACATTTGCCATGCCCTTCCCCCTTTTTGACCGACTCAGTGGTTACGTCGGTCGATAAAACTCAAGCTGCGATACAAGGCCTCGATTCGCGGCAACTCACATCCCGCCGCCTTCGCCGCTGCCAGTGGCCGAGTGTAGATAGCGTCCAGTTCCAGTGGCCGCCTGTGCAGAAAATCGTGATGCATGCTCGGCCAGTAGTCGGGCATTTTCTCGGTCATCATGAACAGATAATCGGCGTAACCCGGCGGCATGTCATGACCGCAGGCCTTGGCCCCCTGAACCACTTCGGCCATCAAGGCCTGAATCAGCGCGCGGCTGTCGGCATCCGCCATCAACGGTGTGGTGCTGGCCCCGAGCAGCACCGACAGACCGTTGTAGGGAATATTCCAGACCAGTTTCTGCCAGCGCGCCTGTTGCAGATTCGGCATGGCCTGGGCGTCGATACCGGCAGTGCGGAACAATCCGGCGCCCTCCTCGACGATGTTCATGCGTGCCTGTGCATCGGCGGCGGGGCCACTGTGATAGCCGACATTCACCGCCCCCAGCGCTTGATGGGTGATGACCCCGGGGCCGGCGCGATGGACGCAAATCAGACAAAGCCCGCCCAGCAGGTGCAGCGAATCGGGGAGCAACTCGCGCAGATGGTCTTCGACGTCCAGGCCATTTTGCAGCAACAGCACTTTGGCATCAGGTGCGGCTGCTTGAATAATGGACGGTGCCAGGTCCGCGTTGCTGGTGGTCTTGGCGCCCACCAGCAGCCAGTCACAGGGCGGCATGTCGGCAGCCGACGAATAGGCCTGGACCGGGTTCAAGGTCAGCGGGCCCAACGACGCATGGTCGAGATGCAAGCCGCGTTCGGCCACCGCTGAAAACTCGCTGCGCAACAGAAAATGCACGTCGAAGCCGGCACGCGCCAGCATCAGCCCGTAGAAACCACCGATCGCGCCGGTCCCGATAATGCCGATTGTCGGCTTGGCCACTGTGCCTGTCATGGCAGCTCCTCTGCTGGTCGACTCAACGCCTGGTCCACAGCCTCGTTGAGCGCTGTGCGGGTCAGGCGCGACTGTAGCGCCCCGAAATACTCACCGTCGCGCACCACAAACAGTGCCGGCAAATGAAAGACCCGATAACGCTCGACCACCCCGCCATTGCTCCCGGCATCGATCCAGCACAGCCGATCGACCGCCAGTTCGAGGCTGGGCAACTGCTCGCGGGCAAAACGGCAACTGGCGCAGCCAACGCTGGTAAAAATCACCAGTGAAATGCCGCTCATCGCCAGCAACCGTTGGTCGGCGTCGAAATCGGTCAGTTCCGATTCGACCACTATACTGGGAGAAACAGTGTCAAGTGGCCGACACAGGGAGTCCGTGTTCATGAGACGTTATCTTCCTCATCCTGACGATGTGCCCGTCGAATTAACGTTGCTCAAACATGAGTGTATTTCGCGGCAAGAGCTGCACACTATCAGCCTCGGCGGCATGGCTTGCAATTACCACCGCGCGTGGCGCCACGGTACGGCGCTGGAAA
Organism: Pseudomonas sp. Pseusp11; assembly: GCF_047304405.1. Classification (NCBI taxonomy): domain Bacteria; kingdom Pseudomonadati; phylum Pseudomonadota; class Gammaproteobacteria; order Pseudomonadales; family Pseudomonadaceae; genus Pseudomonas; species Pseudomonas sp. Pseusp11. The sequence continues at coordinate 183,556 of NZ_JBGLZF010000001.1, read as the reverse complement.
TACGCATGCCGACCCTGAACCCGGACTTGCGTTTCCTGGGTTATGTGGCGTGGTGTTTGCGACGAAAACGCGGCTATCTGGTGGGGATCGCCTTCGTCGACGAACAGACGCTGTTTTGCGCGCGGATGGGTGAGCAGATCTGCCAGATCGAACGTTACTGCCGTCAGCATGAACCCCAAAGCCAACAGCAGAGCAATGAGACCCTGGCCCTCGAATGGGTCCAGCAGCACGCCGACGAGTTCTCCCACGATACAGTCAGCAAGGCATTTGCGCAGCCAATGGCCGGTTAGGGTGCATTCCCCATCAGTTTCCCCGCCACGGTGGGGAAACTGATGGGGAATGCCCATTAAACCGGTGTCTGCCCATTGTCGAGCCACGGTGTAACGCGCTAAGGTTCTGCTCCCCGACGCGCTTAATTTGCTGTGCTCCGCCGCGCGGGTTCGCTGGCGGCCGGCACCCGTGACCTGACGAGTAAACGATGGCTGATTTACCGATCAACGACCTAAACGTCGCCTCCAACGAGACTCTGATCACTCCCGATCAGCTCAAGCGTGATATTCCTTTGAGCGACGCTGCCCTGCGCACCGTCACCAAGGGCCGCGAAGTCATTCGCAACATTCTTGATGGCACCGACCACCGCCTGTTCGTCGTGATCGGGCCGTGCTCGATCCATGACATCAAGGCTGCCCACGAATACGCCGAGCGCCTGAAAGTGCTCGCGGCCGAAGTGTCCGATACCCTGTATCTGGTCATGCGCGTGTATTTCGAGAAGCCACGCACCACCGTTGGCTGGAAAGGCTTGATCAACGATCCGTACCTGGACGACTCGTTCAAGATTCAGGATGGCCTGCACATCGGTCGTCAGTTGCTGCTGGACTTGGCCGAGATGGGCCTGCCGACCGCAACCGAAGCCCTCGACCCGATCTCCCCGCAATACTTGCAGGACCTGATCAGCTGGTCGGCGATCGGCGCACGCACCACCGAATCCCAGACGCACCGTGAGATGGCTTCCGGCCTGTCTTCGGCCGTCGGCTTCAAGAACGGCACCGATGGCGGCCTGACGGTGGCCATCAACGCCCTGCAATCGGTTTCCAGCCCGCACCGTTTCCTGGGCATCAATCAGGAAGGTGGCGTGTCGATCGTCACCACCAAGGGCAACGCCTATGGTCACGTGGTACTGCGCGGCGGCAACGGCAAGCCGAACTACGATTCGGTCAGCGTCGCGCTCTGCGAGCAAGCGCTGAAAAAGGCCAACATCAAGCCGAACATCATGGTCGATTGCAGCCACGCCAACTCCAACAAGGACCCGGCCCTGCAACCGCTGGTGATGGAGAACGTCGCCAACCAGATCCTCGAAGGCAACCAGTCAATCATCGGCCTGATGGTCGAAAGCCACCTGAACTGGGGCTGCCAGGCAATCCCGAAAGACCTCGCCGACCTGCAATACGGCGTGTCGATCACCGATGCCTGCATCGATTGGACTGCCACTGAAAACACCTTGCGCAGCATGCATGCCAAGCTCAAGGACGTATTGCCTAAACGCAATCGCAGCTGATCGCCGTTTCGCGCATAAAAAAACGCCAGGTTTGAACCTGGCGTTTTTTTTATGCGTTGGTTTTGCTCACAGCTTGGCGGCATGCCGCTGATGACGCTCCATGTAGCGCTCCACGTAGGAGCACGATGGAATCACCGTGTAGCCCATTTCATCAGCATATTGCAGCGCCTGCTCGGTCAAAGCCGCCGCGATGCCGCGGCCACGCAACGCGTTGGGCACAAAAGTGCGATAGATATCCAGGGTCTGTTTTCCCAGATCCATATAGGTCAGGTAGGCACGATAACCGTCCACAGTGGTCTCGAACTGATGACCAGCCTGGTCATGGTGGATGGACAACGCCTCGCTCATCACTACTCCTCGCGGGTCTTTAATTCTGACCCCTACCTTACCGATGTTTTTCCGGCGAAGGAACAACTACGCCACCCCGTGCCTGAATGGACACCGAGAGAGCCGCACCAATCTCGCGCAACCGAGCACGTATCAAATAGTAGGCACCATTGGCAAAAATGCTCAAGGGACGCTCGTCATTGTGCATCGGGTGGCGGGTGTTGCCGCGGATTACGCAGGAACGGCTCGACCGAACGGGTCAAAGCCTGAACATTGCCGGATATTGAGACTTAAGACGAGCGCCCTTTGTTTAAGTCACCTCAACATGGATAAAGATATGCGAGCGGCTGCGCAAAATTCGAACACAAGTGTAGACAAACCCATCTAGACGGACTTTGGGCGAGACCAAAAAACAGCTGCCGGGCCAGGGAACTTTTTCCCGACGGATCGCTCAGTTAGGGCCTCGTAGCTGGATATTTTTTATACAACGCAGTTAAAAGTTGCTCGAAAAAGAATCAACGCCTACAATTTTTTTTGCTTCTTGCGCTACGTCAGTTTACTTACTACAAGTAATGGGTAGTATGTACGCCGGCTATTTCCTCACTCTGAGGAGACAGCTACTTAATAGAAAGTCCTTGAAGGGGAACACGATGAACAACGTTCTGAAATTCTCTGCTCTGGCTCTGGCCGCAGTTCTGGCTACCGGTTGCAGCAGCGTATCGAAAGAAACTGAAGCACGTCTGACTGCTACTGAAGACGCAGCAGCTCGCTCCCAAGCTCGTGCAGACGAAGCTTACCGTAAAGCTGATGAAGCTCTGGCTGCTGCTCAAAAAGCACAACAGACTGCTGACGAAGCTAACGAGCGTGCTCTGCGCATGCTGGAAAAAGCTAGCCGCAAGTAATAATCCTTCGGGATTGTTATCAAGCCGATCCATTTTTTGGGTCGGCTTTTTTATTGCCTGAGGTTTCTGCAGGCCATAAAAAACCCGCCGATGCGGCCTGCATCGGCGGGTTGCTTTAACGCGTTACTGCTGCAGGTCGATCGGCGCACTCGAGACCATCGGTGCCGACGTATTCGGCACGGCGATTTCCACCGGCAGGCCATCCTCAGCGGCGACCACGTCGCGCACTACATCCCAGTTCATGCGCAAGTTGTTGGTGATGTCCTCACGCTTGAGCATCGCATTGATCACGGCGGTGTGCTTGTCGACCACCGAAGGGTTGCCCTTGTCATCCAGCGGCGTGTGCGCTTCCAGATAAACCTTGCCGCCACTGAGGCCGAACTTGTACGGATCGTTGAGGATGCGAACCGACGTCCCTACCGGCACCATGCTGGCCATTTCCAGCACGTTGTTGTTGAACATGCGGAAGCAACCGTGGCTGGTACGCATGCCAATGCCGAACTTCTTGTTCGAACCGTGGATAAGGTACCCCGGAGTGCCCAGGGTGAATTTGAATGGCCCCAGCGGGTTATCCGGGCCGGCCGGCACTACGTTCGGCAGTGGGTCGCCATCGGCGGCGTGCTCGGCCTTGATCGACGCTGGAGGGGTCCAGGTCGGGTTCGGCGTCTTGGCGACGATGCTGGTGTGGGCAATCGGCGAACCCCAGCCTTCACGGCCGATACCCAGCGGGAAGGTGTACACCACGTTCCGGCCTTTCGGGTAGTAGTAGAGGCGGTATTCAGCCAGGTTGATGACGATGCCTTCACGCGGGCCAGGCGGCAGGATGAAGCGCGTCGGCAGGACGACTTCGGTACCGGCGCCCGGCAGCCATGGATCGACGCCAGGGTTGGCCGCGACCATTTCCAGATAGCCCAGGTCGTAGGTGGTGCCAAGGTCGGCGAAGGTGTCTTCGTATTTGGCCTTGATCACTTGCACCTGGCCGACAATGTCTTCACCGGGTGGTGGCAGGGGCAACTCCAATGCTGCAACGGGACCCGCCACGCAGAGCGCAGCAAGAGACAGGCAGCGGGTGACGGCGGGAAAGCGCGGCAACATCCGGAAAATCCTTCGCATGATCGACAAGGGTATAAAAACCCGATTGTACACCGCCGCCCGTTATTTCGGGGAGATGCAAGACCTGTGGCGAGGGGGGATTGCCTGTGGTGGAAGCTTTCCTGTGGCGAGCCCCCTCGCCACGGGCTATAGCTCGAACCGCAACTCAGGCCAGATCGGCGAGGTGCCGCGTTTTTGCGATTCCAGAATGGCCCGGCACAGCGAGCACAGGCGCTGGTCCTGGAACACCGTGCGATCGACGCTCGACCAGCGTGGTTGCGCCGGCAAAAGGCTGCCGCACAAGGTTCGATCGGCCGAGCCGCCCAGCTCCAGCTGACGGGTCACCAGATGCACCCGCACTTCCTGGCAGGCGAACAGATCCAGCTGTTCGTCAGGCTCGATCAGTTGATAGGCAAAAAGGGACCAGGCGGGACGCGGCATCGGGGCCTCCAAATCGGGGGCGCCACCTTAGCCGAAACGCCGCCGCTAGAAAAGCGTCAAAGCAGCGGTTTCAGTGTCGGCCAGACATTTTCCAGCAACTTGCCCTGAGCCCCCGCCGCCGGGTGCAGGCCGTCGGATTGCATCAGGTCCGGATGACCGCCCACGCCGTCGAGAAAAAACGGCACCAGCGGGATTTTTTTCTCGTCGGCCACCTTGGTGAAGACCTCGGCGAATGCCTGGGTGTAACGCACACCGTAATTGGGTGGCAATTGCATACCCAGCAACAGCACCTTGGCGCCACTGACGCGGGAGCTGTCGATCATCGACGCAAGATTTTGTTGCAATTGTGTTGGCGGCATTCCGCGCAAGCCGTCATTACCTCCCAACTCGAGTATGACGAGCTCAGGTTTATGCTCTGCAAGCAGCGCCGGCAGGCGTGCCCGGCCTCCGGCACTGGTGTCGCCGCTGATGGACGCATTGACCACCTTATCGTCGAAACCTTCGCGCTTGAGCCGTTGCTCGAGCAACGACACCCACCCCAACCGGGTATCCAGGCCGAAACCGGCGCTGATACTATCGCCAACGATCAGGACTGTACCCGCCGCTGCGTTCTGGGCCATGCACATCAAGGCCAGGCCAGCACTCAAAAACCACACACGCATCGGATTCTCCATGGGCGCAAGCATTCTCACCGCGAAGAACCTCAGCAAAGTGGTTCCCAGCGCGGAAGGTGAACTGACTATCCTGCACGAACTCAGCCTGGAACTGAACAAGGGCGATAGCCTGGCCATTGTCGGCGCCTCCGGTTCCGGCAAATCCACCCTCCTCGGCCTGCTTGCCGGCCTCGACCTGCCGAGCAGCGGCGAAGTCACTCTCGCCGGCCAAGGCCTGAGCAATCTCGACGAAGACCAGCGCGCGCGCATTCGCGCCGAGCACGTGGGGTTTGTCTTCCAGTCCTTTCAACTGCTCGACAGCCTCAACGCCCTGGAAAACGTCATGCTGCCACTGGAACTCGATGGCCGCAAAGACGCCCGTGAGCGTGCCACCGAGCTGTTGCAACGGGTCGGCCTGGGCCAACGCCTGACCCACTCGCCGCGCCAGCTTTCCGGTGGCGAACAGCAGCGCGTGGCGATTGCCCGTGCCTTCGCCGCCGAGCCCGATGTGTTGTTCGCCGATGAGCCCACCGGCAACCTCGACAGCCACACTGGCGAGCGCATCAGCGATCTGCTATTCGAACTCAACAAGGAACGCGGCACCACCCTGGTGCTGGTAACTCATGACGAACGCCTGGCACATCGCTGCCGGCGCCTGATCCGCCTTGAAGCCGGCCTGCTGGTCGCCCCTCTGGAGCCTTGATGGCACGCCTGCCGCTGTTGCGCCTGTTCAGTCTCGCCATTCGCCAACTGCTGCGCGATGCCCGCGCCGGTGAGTTGCGCGTGTTGTTCTTCGCCTTGCTGGTGGCCGTGGCGGCGAGTACCGCCATCGGTTACTTCGGCGCCCGCCTGAACGGCGCCATGATGCTGCGCGCCACAGAGTTTCTCGGCGCCGACCTGTTGCTGGAAGGCAGTTCGCCGGCGCGGCCGGAACAGATCAACAGTGGCACCGAGCTGGGCCTTGAACATGCTCAGGTGGTGGAATTTTCCAGTGTCATTGCCACCGACAACGGCATTCAGCTGTCCAGCATCAAAGCCGCCGATGACGTCTACCCGTTGCGCGGCGAACTGAAAAGCGCCCCCGCGCCGTTCGCGCAAGAAGCACCCGGTGGCGGTCCGAAACGCGGCGAAGCCTGGGTTGAAGCGCGACTGCTGACTGCACTGGACTTGAAGATCGGCGACAGCATCGATGTCGGCATGAAAACCCTGAAACTGGCGCGGGTGCTGACCTACGAACCGGATCGCGCCGGTAACTTCTACAGCCTGACGCCACGGGTGCTGATCAATCTCAGCGACCTTGAGGCCACCGGCGTGGTGCAACCCGGCAGCCGGGTCAGTTACCGCGAACTCTGGCGCGGCAACGCCCAGGCGCTGGAAACCTATCGTCAATTGATCAAGCCAGGCCTGGCCGCCAACCAGCGCATCCAGGATGCCCGCGATGGCAATCGGCAGATCGGCGGTGCCTTGGGCAAGGCCGAACGTTACTTGAACATGGCCAGTCTGGTGGCGGTGCTGCTGTCCGGCGTGGCGGTGGCGTTGTCGGCGACACGCTTCGCCACCCGCCGATTCGATGCCAGTGCTTTGCTGCGCTGCCTGGGCCTGTCCCGCCGGGAAACCATGGTGCTGTTCAGTCTGCAACTGACGGTTCTCGGACTGCTCGCCAGCATCAGCGGCGCCCTGCTCGGCTGGCTGGCTCAGCTCGGGCTGTTCGCGCTGCTGCATGATTTACTGCCGACAGACGTTCCACCGGGAGGCCTGTTGCCGGCCATCGCCGGGATCGGTACCGGGCTGGTCGCGCTGGCCGGTTTCGCCCTGCCGCCATTGGCCGCGCTGGGTCGAGTCCCACCGCTGCGGGTATTGCGCCGGGACATGCTGCCGATTCCGTCCAGCACCTGGATGGTTTATGGCGCGGCATTGGGCGCCCTCGGCCTGATCATGTGGCGCCTGAGCCTCGACCTGGTGCTGACCTTCGCCCTGCTCGGCGGCGGTGTGATCGCGGCGCTGGTGCTTGGCGGTTTGCTCTTGCTACTGCTCAAGAGCCTGCGCCGGATGCTGGCGCGCGCCTCATTGCCATGGCGCCTGGGGTTGGGTCAACTGTTGCGCCATCCACTGGCGGCGGCGGGTCAATCCCTGGCCTTCGGCTTGATCCTGCTGTCCATGACGCTGATCGCTTTGCTGCGTGGCGAGTTGCTCGACACCTGGCAAAACCAGTTGCCGAAAAACGCCCCGAACTATTTCGCCCTGAACATTCTTCCGGCGGACAAACAAGCCTTTAGCGATCGACTGATGGAGCTGTCGGCGCAATCGGCGCCGCTGTACCCGGTGGTGCCGGGACGGCTGATCAGCATCAATGGCGAACCGGTGCAGCAAATCGTCAGCAAGGATTCGGCCGGTGACCGAGCCATCCAACGCGACCTGAGCCTGACCTGGGCGGCAGACCTGCCGACGGGCAACAAGCTCACCGCCGGCAACTGGTGGGATCAGCAACCGGCGGATGAAGTACCCGGTGTTTCGGTGGAAGGTAAAGTCGCCGAAAGCCTCAAGCTCAAGCTTGGCGATCACATGGTGTTTAGCGTCGGCGGGGTCAATCGGGAGGCGAAAGTCACCAGCCTGCGGGAGATCAACTGGGACAACTTCCAGCCGAACTTTTTCATGATCTTCCAGCCCGGCACCCTGAAGGACTTACCGGCGACCTACCTGACCAGTTTCTATCTGGCGCCCGGTCACGATCAGCAGATCGTCGACCTGTCCCGCAGCTTTCCGGCAGTGACCATTCTGCAAGTCGAAGCCCTGCTGGAGCAGTTGCGCAGCATCCTCGCGCAAGTGACCCTGGCGGTCGAATACGTGCTGTTGTTCGTGTTGGCGGCGGGGATGGCGGTGTTGTTCTCCGGCTTGCAGGCAACCCTCGATGAACGTATTCGCCAAGGCGCGTTGCTGCGAGCGCTGGGCGCCGAACGGCAGTTGCTGGTCAGGGCGCGGCGGATCGAGTTCGGCTTGCTCGGCGCGGTCAGCGGGCTGTTGGCGGCATTGGGCTCGGAACTGGTGAGCCTGGTGCTCTACCGCTACGCCTTCGACCTGCCCTGGCATCCGCATCCATGGCTGCTGGTAATGCCGCTGATCGGCGCGCTGCTGATCGGCGGTGCCGGTGTATTCGGCACGCGCCGCGCCTTGAACGCCAGCCCGCTGACAGTCTTGCGCGAGGGTTGATAGCTCATCAAGTATTAGTCACCACGAGCCGTTATCGCCCTCCCCCGCAGGGCGATCGCTCGGAAAGCGCCGAGTACACCCTATGCCCCTACTTTCATACTATTTCGAGTATGTGATCTCGTTTATCCACCACAACATTTCTCCGCTCGGAGTCTGCACAATGACCTCATCCCCCACCTCTTTCTTCAAAAGCGCACGCGCCATCGGTGAATCGATGGAGATGTAATCGTTGCGTCCGTATATTTCGTCATACCCCACAACTCTGAACTTCTTGATTTCACCTGCCTCGTTTTCGATCTCGACCCAAGCCCCAAAAAAGACCCTGCCCTCCTGCTCAGGTGAGTACGCAACCACCCGGACATCTTCGAGGCGCTTGCGAAGGTACCGAACACGCCGATCGATCTCCCGGAGCAGCTTCTTGTTGTATTGGTAATCCGCGTTTTCGCTACGGTCGCCAAGCGACGCCGCCCAAGTGACCTTGCGCGTGGTATCAGGGCGCTTTTCCCGCCAAAGGTAGTCGAGCTCTTGCTTCAGAGCCTCATGACCTTCCTGTGTGATGATGTTCGTACTCAAGATGGATTTCTCATTAACGATTTATCTCCTCGAAGCGCACCCTGGCATCACTGAGAACCCGGTGAATTGCAGCCCCCGCAGACTTAGGGATTTTCAGTGCTCCGAGCACACGATCCCATTCATCAAGCGCCGAGAGGGTTTGGTCGATGTATTCATCAGGCTTGAGGTATTTGTAATCCTTGCACAGATCTCTGATGACCTTTCGTGTCGGTTTACCATGACCTGAAAATGCAGTGGAGTGCTCGCCCATCCCATTGGAGAAAGTAAGGTCGTACGCTGGAGACAGCCTCCAGACTCCCTGCCCATTTTTGTCCTGAGGTTCGTGATACAGGAACGCAAAGTTTTTGGTGTGATCGTCGTAGTTGTGGAACACCGCATTGAAGATCATGAGTCTTGCCATTTTCTCAACCTCGGCAGCGCTTTTCGTCAGCGCGCTTGTCACCTTGAGTATCTGGCTGTAATCCATGGTCGGTGCCCGGAAGTCTGCGTAGACCAACGCTGAGAGGGAAATCATATGAATCCTGCGATCGCCATCACGGTCGAAACGTTGGGCTGCGAAAAATCGCTCAAGTCCGCCCTGACGCATCTGCACCTCCAGCAGTGCCGTATGCGCCATATTCACCCCGGCCTTTCTGGCCATCACCGCATACGCTTGCTCGATCCCGCCAGTCTCCAAAGGCTCATTCAGAGACCTGAACTTCACAATCCAGTGAGCGTATCCAGGTGGAAGCTGGCCAAAAGCTGAAGTCGCAGTCTCAAGATCGTGTGACAGTGCTGCGATTGCTTTGGGGCGGGCACCACCGGGGGAGCCACCCGCCAAGCGTAGCCCCTTGAGCACTTTGGAGGTGCCTCCTTGTTGTACCTCGACAGATGCCTCGAATAGGTGAGCAAGATTCACTGACTCTGCGGCGACCTTTTCTGTTTTGGGATGGTACTCAAAGATTCCCATGGCTCGATCACCCATATAGGCCAGCCGATCCAGCGGACTGAGCGTCAGTGAGGTGCCTGCTCCGAAGGTCGCGTCGAAGAATCTATCCATCAGCAGAAGGCCCCAGCCGTCCGGCAAGGAATCTGCAAACGGGCCATGCAGGCCCTTGAACAAACGACTGTCACGAGCGAGCTGTGGTTTGTCGTCGAATGTCATCGTCAAGGGAGAAAGGTCGAACCCCTTGGCCAGCCATTCTTTGTCGTACACAAAGTAGATGCCTTTCCCCTCGACACGGTTCAATTCGCCCACCATTACGCCATTGGCGGTAACGCTGAGCGATTCGGTGGGTTTGAACCTGGGGATAGGCGAGCTCATTTGGTGCCTCGTTTACGCTTAAGATTTTTTAGCTCGTCGATTGAGCCTGGATGCGAGGGTTTGAAGAGACTCATCACCGGCGTCAGCTCATCGAGCGCCGTGGCCAGGAGAATCATGGACTCAAGGGTGATCGAGCCTGAGCGCTCGAACCGCTTGATGGAGGACTCAGACACTCCAGATTGCTCAGCCAGGGTTTTGCGAGAAAGGTTCTTGGACAAGCGCAACGATTCGGCATTTTTCCCCAGTTCGCGTGCGATTTCCGCTGGGCTGTACAAAAAATGCATAAGTGACATAGCTTACTCCGAGCGCACTATTGGCCATAACTGACCCATTGTTATCAATAATATCAAACAAATGGACTATTCTGACCAATTGTATCAATAACAGTGCATGTCATTTATTATATTAAATGGTCACATTTGACCAATTGATATAATAAAACACGAAGAAAAGGTCAGGTACGACCAATAGCATAAAAAACTGGCCAGTTAATACAGGCTTGAAAGATGAGTTGGACTTGCCAGCGCCCTGAGCCTCAGCAGCGGGCAATCAGCCCTTGGCGCGCAACGCGGGTCAGTTGCCTGATCACTTCAGGCGCGTCCTCGGCGCTGGGCGCCTGAATCACCGCCAGATCGAAACTGTCAGTCGCGAAGCGCTCGAGCGATTCGCCATCTTCGACAAACTGGATCAGGAATGCTGCCGGACCGCCGGTGCGACGTGGCCAGCCATCGAGGTAACGCAACAGCGTCGGCTGATGTTTACCGCCAAGCAGGATTTTTGGATTGCGTTGGGTGAGATGTGCCGTGATCGGCGCGGGGCGTACAACGGGGTTCAATGCATTCATTGTGTCGTGTCTCTGCCTCAAAAGTCTGCATGGCAGGTGAGAGGCAACACCGAACCAGCGCTTTAGCGGTATTTCGAAGCCTGTTTCAAGCTTCTATCGGCAACTGAATGAGTCACCTGGCGCCCCGCAAGTAGCTGTTTAAATCGGCGCATGAGCAGCATCCTAGAGAAGCTGACCGGACAGTGTCAAGAATCACCAGCAACAAAAAAAAGCCCGCACAGTGCATCACACTGTGCGGGCCTTTTCGTTGAGCCAGAGCGGTCAGTCGGCGATGGCGCGGTCGACCGAGAGCTTGCCTGCGCCTTCGATCAGCACTGCGAGGCTGCCACCGAGCAAGGCCAGGGCGAATTCATAACCGTTGTTGGCCATGAACAGACCGTTGCTGATGTGCACCGAGAAAATCGCAACCAGCGAGAGGAAGGTCAGCCCCAACGCCGCCGGGCGTGCCAGCAGGCCAATGATCAGCGCCAGACCGCCAAAGAACTCAGTACCACCGGCCAGGATCGCCATCAGGTGACCGGGCGCCAATCCAATGCTTTCCATGTACTGCGCGGTGCCGGCAATGCCGTAGCCGCCGAATGCCCCGAAGAGTTTCTGTGAGCCGTGGGCCGCGAAGATGATGCCGACGAAAATCCGCAGAATCGTCAGGCCGTAGCCAGCGCGGGTAGACAGTACCTTGTTGATCAGTGTGCTCATGCTGTGTCATCCATTGTGAGAGTGTGTTGGTTGGTCGCCATATTAATCGGTTTATCTCATGTTAAAAGCGCAAAAAACGCACCATAACAATCAGATTAGTCGATCATTTACGTAAGGCAACTTTCTGCCCCTGAGGCTCCAACGATTCCCGCTCCCGATCGAACGCCAGGTAATACTTGTTCACGCTATTAACATAGCTGACAGCCCCCATTCCCACCTGCTCCATGGCGATGCGCTCAACCTGGAAAAACCACTGATTAGGATTCAGGCCGCGCCGCCGAGCCTCGGCCCGCATGCCCTGGACCCGCTCCGGCCCCATGTTGTAGGCCGCCAGCACGAACGCCATGCGCTCGCGCTCGTTGAGTTTGGGGCTGGCAAAGAATTTGCGACGGATCATCGCCAGGTACTTGGCGCCGGCCTGCACATTGGCATCGAGATTCTGAATGTCACTGACGCCAACCCGTTGGGCGGCCGATGGTGTTATTTGCATCAGGCCGGTGGGGCCGCCTCCACTTCTGGCAGTGGGTTGCAGCGCCGATTCCTTGAACGCCAGCGCTGCCAGGTTCAGCCAGTCCATGTCCTGGGCTTGCGCGTGTTTTTGCAGCACCGGTCGAAGTTTTTCCAGACGCTGACGATCGGCTTTGGCCAAGGGATAGTGCACTTGATACAGGCGCCGGTAGATCCGCAGGAACGCCGCATCCTGGTCCGACGGTTGCTTGTAGGTGGTCAGGAAACGGTCGATGCTCGCCCGCAGCATCGAGGCGTCGCGACGCACGAACCAGTACTCCTCGCCCGGCTCATTGATGAGCACCTGTCGATCGAAGCGCAACTTGGGCAGGATCTTGCCCCAGCGCTCGGCGATCGGTTGCTCGACGATGGTCAGATGGAAGATCCCGCCTTGGACCATTTCCAGCACGTCCTCGACGGCCAGGCTTGGGTCGACCCACTCGATCTTCACCGGGGGCAGTTTGTGCAGCGCAAGCTTCTGATTGATCTGGCTGACCGCATCCCCGGCAGCACTGCCGGTGGGCAACGCGAGGGTTTTACCCGAGAGTTGTTCGAGGTGGGTGTAACGTCGCTCGCCTTTGATCCCCACCAGCAGCAACGGCACGTTGCTGGCAATTGGCTCACTGGTGCTGACCGCGTGCCCCGATTGCGGATCAAGCAATTCCCCCGGCGCGACCAGATCACCCTCCCCGCGCTGCAACGCGCCGAGCAGTTGATCCTTGGCTTTGGGAATGATCTTGAGGGTGATTTCCTGGCCGTCTCGGGCGTGGCCATTAAGGTATTGCTCGAAAGCCCGCAGGCGGTGGTATTCGACGCCGATGGCCTGGCCCTGGACTTCGCCGGAGCTGTTGCGACTCTGGTTGACCAGCACCCGCAGCACACAACTGCTGCGAATCTCCGCCAGGTCGCGGACCTTGGCTGCCGGTACGGCTTGCAACGGCCCGGCCAGACGTGCAACCGCCGGCATCGGCAGCAGCAACGAACAACACAGCAGTAACAAAACCGAGGGACGTGTCATCCACTCTCCGGAAAGAATACTGGCCAACCTCATGAGTGATTTCATGACATCGGGCAACAGAAACAGAGCGCTTGAAGCGCTGATAAAGTGCGAGAGAGTGGCACAGTGATGGCAAATCTACCAACCCCGACCTGCCTCGCGGCCTCAACAGACAGCTTTAACTCGTTGTAGTTCTTGGTTTTTCTTATAAATCTACAGCTCTGATATGCTTTCCGGCCTTTGGTCCGAGGTAGCACCATGCAACTCATCGATATCGGCGTCAACCTGACCAACCCCAGTTTTGCCGACAAACACCAGGCTGTACTCGACCGTGCCTACGCTGCCGGGGTCTGCCAACTGGTGCTTACCGGGACCAGCGTCGAGGGCAGCGAACAGGCGCTGGAACTGTGCCGGCAACTGGACGAAAGCGCTCAAAGACTGTTCGCTACCGCCGGCATTCACCCGCATTCAGCCAGCGACTGGAACGCCGACAGCGCCCAGCGTCTGCGCAGTTTGCTCAAGGAGCCGAACGTAGTGGCCGTGGGTGAATGCGGCCTCGATTTCAATCGTGACTTCTCACCCCGCCCGCAGCAGGAAAAAGTCCTCGAAGAACATCTGGCAATGGCGGTCGAACTGCAACTACCGGTGTTCCTGCATGAACGTGACGCCAGCCAACGATTGCTGGAGATCCTGCACGATTACCGCGATCAATTGCCGGCCGCCGTGGTGCACTGCTTCACCGGTGAAAAGAAGGCGCTGTTCAGCTATCTCGATCTGGATTTGCACATCGGCATCACTGGCTGGATCTGCGACGAACGCCGGGGCACGCACCTGCATCCGTTGGTGAAGGAGATTAAACGCGGGCGCTTGATGCTGGAGAGCGACGCGCCGTATCTGCTGCCCCGCAGCTTGCGCCCCAAGCCGAAGAACGGTCGCAACGAGCCGGCGTATCTGACTGAAGTGTTGCGTGAAGTGGCGTTGCATCGCGGGGAAAGCATGGAAGACCTCGCCGCCCACAGCACCGCCAGCGCCCGGGCGTTTTTCGGGTTGCCTGAGTTCGCGTGAAGCCTGAAAAGATCGCAGCCTTCGGCAGCTCCTACAGAGGTCCGCGATCGGTGTAGGAGCTGCCGCAGGCTGCGATCTTTCTCATGCAGCAAAGAATCTGTTGACCCACATCAAATTCAGTCTCCCTGAGTAGCGGCACAATAGTGGCACCTTGCCAAAACTGTTTCCGCTATCAGAGAAGACCTCCATGGGTGCCTGGCTTAGCAATATTTCGCTGAAATACAAATTCTGGGCGGTCAACGCAGTCGCCTTTGTCACCACCCTGTTGCTGGTGCTGTACGCCGTGCAGCTCGAACAACAGGCCCGCAGTCACGCCGCGCAAGTATCGGCCCAGGCCCAGGCACGATTGCTCAATGCCTGGCCTGTCGGGCAGCCGTTGCCCAAGGCCGACAACCTGCTGACCTTCAATCGTGGGCAGGCGCCTTTACTGAACGGGCAACCGCTGCTGGAACTGACCGATACCCTCGGTTGGGTCCAGATCAATGCCATGCCGCTGTTCGGGGAAAATCCGTTGATGGGTGCCGAGGTGTTCGCTCGTCCCGACGGTCAACAGGTCGCGGTCGTTGCCTACAGCCCGAGCCTGAGCCAGGTGTTCGGCGAGCGCTTCACTCACTACGCGGTAGCGGTGTTCATCCTGATGCTGGCGATGCTCGGCGCGTCGCAACTGTTGATCCGCTTCCTGCTCAGCCAGCTCAACACCTTGAAAGACGTGATGCTCCACGTCGAGAAAAGCGGCGACCTGTCGGCCCGTGTGCCACTGGCCTGCAAGGACGAAGTCGGGCAGATGGCCAATGCCTTCAATGCCATGCAGGCCGGCTACCAGCGGGTGGTCAACACTGTCGCCAGCACCGCCCGGCAACTGGACGTCGGCGCCGCGCAACTGGCCGCGAGCATGAACGAGGTGCGTCACGGCATGCTCGGCCAGCAAAGCGAAACCGATCAGGCCGCTACGGCGATCAACGAAATGACCGCCACGGTCCATCACATTGCCCAACACGCCGGCGCCACCCGCGACCTCTCGCAAACCGCCGACACCCTGGCTGGCAGCGGTCAGGAAGTGGTAACTCGGGTACAGAAATCGATTGGCGGATTGTCCACCGGCGTGCAGCAAACCGCCGAAATGATTCAGCGCCTGGCCGAGGACAGCCAGAAGATCAACGGCGTGGTCAACGTGATTCACAGCATCGCTGAACAAACCAACCTGCTGGCCCTGAACGCTGCCATCGAAGCGGCCCGGGCCGGTGAGATGGGACGCGGGTTTGCGGTGGTCGCCGATGAAGTGCGTAACCTGGCCAAACGGGTCCAGACGTCCACCGACGAGATCACCACCATGGTTTCCGCGCTGCAGGCCGGGACTCGGGATGCGGTGGATTTCATGCAGGAAAGTTCATACAAGGCGGACGACTGCATGCAACAGGCCCAGGAAGCCAGTGTGGCCCTGGCTGAAATCACCGGCGCGGTGGCGCAAATGCGTGAAAGCAATACGCAGATCGCGGTTGCGGCCGAGCAGCAGAGTCATGTGGCGGAGGAGATGAATCGGGCCGTGGTGAGCATTCGCGACGTGACCGAGAACACCGTGAAGCAGACCGTGAACTCGGCGATTACCAGCAATGAATTGGCGATGTTAGCCGGGGAATTGAGCAAGGCCATCGGGCAGCTCAAGCTTTAAGGGCCCGCGAAGGCAGTCAACATGAATATCGACCATGCCCCCTATCGCGCCGATAGCCAGCCTTGATTCGCCGACGTCTTTCGCCCGACCTATTCTTTGTTCATGAGCCTCAACGAACCAAGGATAAGCATCATGGGCAAACGTCATCCCAACCTTCCCGCCTGGCAATGGCGCCTGTACCCGCACAATCACCAGCACCCGACCAATCTGGTGTTGCACCTGATTGCCGTGCCGCTGTTCATCGTGGCGTTTTTGCTGATGGTCTCGGGGGTGTTCAGCCTGGATCTGGCGAGCTTCGCAATTGGCGTCATCGGCCTGATTGCCGCCTTGGGCCTGCAGCGTCACGGTCATAGCCTGGAGGCGCAAGCCTCCGAGCCGTTCAGTGATCGCAAAGACGCGGTATCACGCTTGCTGGTCGAGCAGTTCCTGACCTTCCCACGGTTTTTCTTCAGTGGCGGCTGGTGGCGCGCCTGGCGCGAACGCCACCGTCGCCATCGCTGATCAGGCGAAAATCGTGACGGTCTGCCGACTCATGGCGATCAACTGACCGTCTTCGCTCCACAGTTTGGCGGCGGCGTGTCCGTAGCCGTCAGCGGCATGCTCGATGTCCACCAGGTACTTGCACCAGTCCAGCGTACTCAACGCCAGCAACGGCTGGACGAATTCGATGGTCCAGGTGAGCGTGCTGCCTGCCGCCGGTTTCTTCAGATGCGACAACAAGGACGGCGGCCAGGCGTCGACCAGCGCCAGGATATGGGCTTCGCTGACCGACTCGCCCTCCCCATCCCCGCGCAAGCGTACCCAACCACCCATGTCCCGCGATTTGTTACCGGTGAACGGCATGCCACCGACACTCCAGCGCATGGCCAGGTAGCGCATGAATTCCGGGGTCACGCCTTTGATGTACGGCAGTTCCTGACAGTCGTCCCAATGCTTCATCTCAGGAGCCGGGTTGGCCGTGACCACCACTTCGGAAGGTCGCGAAGCGCCGAAGCTGCCCTGGACCAACGTCACCACTTGCCCCTTCTGCATCGCCCGACCCAGCACCTGGCTGACGGCTTTGCCTTCGCGCAATACGTCGACTTCAAAACTGACCGGTACATCGGGTTCGACCGGGCCGACAAAGGTGATTGCCAGCGAGCGTACCGGACGATCCGCCGGGACTTTTGCGCGCATGGCTTCGTATTGCAAGGCAGCGATCAGACCACCAAAACTCGCCCGCCCCTGGCCCCATTCAGGTGGAATAGACACTTCCTGCGGCTGGCTGCGAACAGCGTCGAGCAGATCGGAAAAGCGCATGGGAACCTCAGGGACTGGGAAATGGATGGAGCGATCTTAACCAGCTCGCAAGGCCGGCACAGCGCTTATTCCGGCCAAAATTACTGACAGATGAGCCGTGCTCGGCTGGAACCCACATTGGATTCGTGGTGGTTTCAGGATTTGAAGCAGGCTCTGCTGAGTTTGTCGAGAACACGGTCGGCGCGCTCTTCGGCCTGGGCCATGGTGGTTTTCCAGACTTCGACACACGGCTGCAAATCGGGCTCTTCCTTGGCGCGGGCCAGCCATTGCCAGCTGTCGTGCCAATCCCCCAAGGCAGCCTGAGCCGACTTCAGCCTGGGCATGGCCGCTTCCGGCAAACGATCCAGTTCGGGATAAGCTTCGATACCATAACGCGCACGCTTGATCAGCAGGCGCAGACGATGGCGGTCATGGGCGGGATCGTGCAGGGCCTGGTCGAGTTTCTTCCATTGTTTGGCCAAGCGTTTTTCGATGCGCTGGCGCAAGCCCTTGAGCAAACCATGGCGCTGGGAGGCCCGCAGGAAACGCGGAAAGGCGTCGAGGATCATCAACAACTGCGTCAGCTCCGGGCTCATCGCCACGGCTGGATAAGCCTCAGCCATCCGCGCCATGCGCCGGTGCGCGGCCTCGGGTTGATTGTGCTGGAGCAAGTACGCCGCCAGCACTTCACGATCACGCAACGGTGTGGTCAGTTGGCCGACCCGGGACGACGCTGCTTCCAGTTGTTCGACCCCGGGCAAACCGCGCAAGGGACGAAGCAGGCTGCGCAATCTGCGCACGGTGGTGCGCAGATCGTGCAGCGCTTCCGGATCGGTGCGGGCACTCAAGCGAGCCTGACAGGCCAGCAAACGGACTTCCAGGCCCAATACTTGAGCCACCAACCGATCAAGCACGGCAGACATCGCGTACTCCCTGAATCGAATTACCCTGAGTACGCTCCATCATGCCTCAACGGCCGGCGCGGGACTCACGAATGTAGAAACGTGCCTTCTCGGCCTTTCTGGTACAACCCTCGTACGCTTCGAATTGTTGCTGGGTCTTGGCACCGGTCAGCAACGACAGCGCCTTGGAGTAGCTGACAGTCCCGGCTAAACCCTCGGCCTTGGCCAGATCCAGTTCGTGCCAGGCAGCGTCGAGCTGGCTACCGCAGCTGTCACGGTAAGCGGTTTTACCGGCACAACCGGCAAGCGCCAACGCAATCAAAGGCACACAAATCCAGGCTTTCATCACTCACACCTCAAAGATAGTAGACAGTCGTGCAGGTAAGACCGCTCTGGCGCGCGAAAAGTGCCTTGGACCCGCAGTGGAAACTATAGCGCTCGCGAGGATACCTACTCGCCTTCGTTGAGTGTCAAAAAACGACGCCCGCTCCCGTCGAGCGACCATAGCGATTGAAGCGTGCCCCTCGTTGGGTGCATTGTTGAACCTTGTCAAAGAGGTCGATTCATGAAAAAGCGTGTCGCACTGGTGTTGGGCTCGGGCGGTGCCCGGGGCTACGCCCATATCGGCGTCATTGAAGAGATCGAACGGCGTGGCTACGACATTGCCTGCATCGCCGGTTGCTCCATGGGCGCGGTGGTCGGCGGGATCTATGCCGCCGGCAAACTCGATGATTATCGCGACTGGATCGAGAGCCTGGATTACCTAGACGTGTTGCGTCTGGTGGATGTCAGCTTCCGCCTGGGCGCGATTCGCGGGGAGAAGGTCTTCGGGCAGATCCGCAAGATCGTCGGCGAGATCAACATCGAAGACCTGCGCATCCCCTACACAGCCGTGGCCACGGACCTCACAAACCAGCAGGAAATCTGGTTCCAGGAAGGCTGTCTGCACCAGGCCATGCGTGCGTCGGCGGCGATCCCCAGCCTGTTCACCCCCGTAATGCAGGGCAACCGCATGCTGGTGGACGGCGGCATCCTCAACCCGTTGCCGATCGTGCCGGTGGTGTCGAGCCATTGCGACCTGATCATCGCGGTCAACCTCAACTCCACCAACCAGCGTCACTATCAACTGCCGGTGATCCAGCGCCCGGCGGCATTCAAGACCCGCTTCGACAGCCTGATCAGCTCGCTGGGCTCGAAATTGCCTTTCCGCCGTAAACAGGCGGAGCAATTGCTGCTTCTCGAAAAGGAAGCGCTGATGGCAGAAGCGGCCGAGATCAACCCGTGGATCGAATCCGCCCAGCCCGAAGCCCAGCAACCGGCGGCGGCCCCGGAAAGTGACGGCGCACCGAAATCCGCCACCGGGTCGTTCATCATCGACAACGTCGGGCCGGCGTCTTTGCTGGACCTGATCAACCAGAGTTTCGAGGTGATGCAGACCTCATTGGCGCAGTACAAGATTGCCGGGTATCCACCGGATATCCTGATCAACGTGCCCAAGCGGGTGTGCCGTTTTTTCGAGTTCTACAAGGCGCCGGAGTTGATCGCGCTGGGGCGCGAGATTGCCCGCGATACGATGGATCGGTATGAGAACGATCGGAATGAGGATTGGCGGTAAAGCGTACTGACGATCGTTCCCACGCTCCGCGTGGGAATGCATCCGGTGACGCTCCGCGTCACTTTTTAACGGCGGACGCAGAGCGTCCATGGCGGCATTCCCACGCAGAGCGTGGGAACGATCAACCACCTAACTCAACGATTCAATCAACCGATACCCCACCCCCGCCTCGGTGACGATGAATCGCGGTTGAGTCGGATCATCCGCCAGTTTCTGCCGCAGGTGCCCGACCACGATCCGCAGATAGTGGCTGTCCTCGGTGTGGGTCGGGCCCCAGATGTCCTTGAGCAATTGTTGCTGGGTGATCACCCGCCCCGGATGCCGCGCCAGTTGCGCCAGCACCGCGTATTCCTTGCGCGTCAGCGCCACTTCGGCGCCGTCCAATAGCACCCGGCGATAAGCCAGGTCGACAGTGAGCGGGCCGAAACTGAGCGCCGCTTCCTGGGCCTCACCCGTTGGCGCCTGACGCAGCAAGGCGCGCACCCTGGCGAGAAACTCCTGAATGCCGAACGGCTTGGTCACGTAGTCATTGGCGCCGCCATCCAGCGCCTGGACTTTCTGCCCTTCGCTGGCGCGCACCGAGAGCACCAGTACCGGCACCGTCGACCACTCGCGAAACTCGCGTAGCACCTGCTGGCCGTCCATGTCCGGCAGGCCGAGGTCGAGCACCAACAAGTCAGGTTTGTTCAATGCGGCCTGGGCCAGGCCTTCCGTGCCGGTGCCGGCCTCCAGCACTTTGTAGCCTTGGGAGGCGAGGCTGATGCGCAGGAACTTACGGATCTGCGGTTCGTCGTCAATGACCAAAATGGTCGCGGTCTGGCTCATGAATTCACATCAACACAAAGAGGTGGCAAGAGAGTAGCGCAGGCGAGATCAGGCTTCACTGTCCAATCCCGGCTGAGTCTGCAACGGCAAGTGCAGCGTGATACAGGTGCCGCGCCCTTCGATGCCGTCGGCGACGCTGATCCGCCCGCCATGGGCACCGACCATGCCCTGACAGATCGCCAGCCCCAACCCCGTACCCTGCCCACCGCGATCACCACGAGCGGCGGTGTAGAACATGTCGAAAATTTTCGCCCGGTCCTCCTCCGGAATCCCCGGTCCCTCATCGCTCACCGAAAAAAACAGCTCGCTGTCAGTGACGCCGGCGCGCAATTCAAGACGTCCGTGGGGCGGTGAGAAACGCGCGGCGTTTTCCAGCACATTGACCAGTGCTTGCTCGATCAACGCGGCATGCACATAGAGCAGCGGCAGTTCGGTCGGCACTTCGGTCACGACGTGCAACGACGCCAGCACCGCGCGCAGACGATTAAGTGCACTTCCGACGATGTCTGCCGGCGATACCCAGTCTCGCGCCAGTTTCAGGGCACCGTGACCGAGGCGGGTCATGTCCAGCAGGTTCTGGATGTAGCGATCCAGCCGTTCGGCTTCATCGCGGGTGCCTTCGAGCAGTTCGCGACGGTCCGCAAGCGGAATCGCCTCGCCCAGCGCCAACAGGCTGTCGATGCTGCCGCGCATGGAGGTCAACGGCGTGCGCAAATCGTGGGACACCGACGCCAGCAGCGCGCTGCGCAACTGTTCGGTTTCGCCATGCAAGCGCGCGGCCTCAAGATCATCGGCCAGTTGCGCCCGGGCCAACGCCTGGGCCAACGGTTGGCTCAGCGCGGTCAGCAAGCGCCGACGCTGGCCGCTCAGGGTCTGGCCTTCTTTGGCACACACGCCGAGCAGTGCCAGCGGCCCGTCGTCCACCGACAACGGCCACCACCACCAGCGCCCGAACGGCAAGGTACCGGTGCCCGCGCCTGCCGGTTGATCGTGTTGCCAGGCCCAATCGGCGGCGGCGCGCTCGGCTTCGGAAAACTCCAGCGGCCCGCCGGTTTCGACTTTCCAGCCGCTCTGGCCATCGCGATTGAGCAGGCACAGTTTCAGGTCGTTCCAGCCGTTGAGATGCTGGGCCGCGGCGCTGACCACGGCCTGACGGTCGGTGGCGGCGGTAAGTTTGCGCGACAGGTCGAGCAGTTCGCTGGTCTCTTCCTGAGTGTCGCGCAAGGCTTCCAATTGCCGCCGTTGCCGCGCTGCAAGGTTACCGGTCAGGGCCGCCATCAACAGGAAGAACAGCAAGGTCAGCACGTCCTCTTCGCGCTGGATGGCAAATGAGAAATTCGGTGGAATGAACAGAAAGTCATAGGTCAGAAACGACAGAGCCGCACAAGCCAGCGCCGGGCCAAGACTGCTGCGCACCGCCACCAGCAACACCGCCGCAAGGAACACCAGCGAAATGTTGGGCAGCGGCAAGACACTCGACACCGCCCAGGCCAGGGCACTGGCGAGCACCGTCGCCACCAGCGCCAAGGCGTAGTCGAACCACACCAGCGACTGCGCCGAACGCTGACGTGGCTGATGCTGTTCGTGATCGCTGTCGAGCACGTTGATTTCCAGCCCGCGAGCATCGCGCAGCAAACGCGACGCCAGACCGCCACCAAACAAGCGTCGACGCAAACGCTGGCGCGACTGGCCCACCAGCACCAGGCTGGCGCGACGTTCGGTAGCGTGCTGAATCAAGGTTTTCGCCACCTCACCGGCGCGCAGCAACACCACTTCACCGCCGAGGCGTTCGGCCAGTTGCTGGGCACTTTGCAGGCGCAGGCGCGACTGCTCGTCGCGCACCCGGCCGTTGTCCACATGCACCAGGCTCCACGGCAGATGCCGGCGCTGGGCGACGCGACTGGCGTGACGCACCAGACGCTCGGCCTGCGCATCGCCATCGACACCCACCAGCAAGCGACCGCGCACCGCTGGCGCTGCTTGCCCCAACTGGCGATAGCCCTGCGCCAGATCGTTATCGACCTGAGCGGCGGCGGTTTGCATCGCCAGTTCGCGCAGGGCGGTGAGGTTGGTCTGGGTGAAGAACGCATCGATGGCCGCCCGGGCCTGCTCCGGCACGTAGACTTTGCCGTCGCGCAGACGCTCCAGCAACTCACGCGGCGGCAGGTCGATCAGCAGCAGTTCGTAGGCTTCTTGCAACACCCAGTCCGGCAGGGTTTCACGCACCTGTACGCCGGTGATGCCGCGCACCTGGTCGTTGAGGCTTTCCAGATGCTGGACGTTGACCGTGGTGAACACGTCGATGCCGGCAGCCAGCAATTCCTGGATGTCTTGCCAGCGTTTGGTGTGACGGCTGCCGGGGGCATTGCTGTGAGCCAGTTCGTCGACCAGCACCAGTTTCGGCTTGGCGGCGAGCAAGCCGTCCAGGTCCATTTCTTCGAGCATTACGCCACGGTATTCCGAGCGCACCAACGGCTGCTGCGGTAAACCGGCGAGGAGTGCTTCGGTTTCGGCGCGGCCATGGGTTTCAACCACCCCAGCCAGGACTTTCACGCCCTGGCGCAGTTGAGTGTGGGCGGCCTGGAGCATGGCGTAGGTCTTGCCGACCCCCGGAGCGGCGCCAAGGAACACCTTGAGCCGGCCGCGGCCATCGCGGGGCAGGTCTGCTAACAGCGCGTCGGCGCGGCCGGAGTCACTCATCTGTCATTGCCTTGTTCGACTTGGGATTGGGGGTGTTGCCGTAAAAGATCGCAGCCTTCGGCAGCTCCTACAGAGGTCGCGGTGTCGACACGGTCAATGTAGGAGCTGGCGAAGCCTGCGATCTTTTGATCTACAGCTTCTGCAGTGCCAGGTTCAACTCAAGCACATTCACCACCGGCGGCCCCACCAACGGCCGCTCGATGTGCGCATCCAGCAGTTGCTCAAGCGTAGACACCGGCAGGTTGCGCGCTGCCGCGACACGCGCCAGTTGATAGGCAATCGACGCTGGTGGCAAGTGCGGATCGAGGCCACTGCCAGAGGTGGTCAGCAGTGCCAACGGCACCGGCCCCTGCCCGGCCACCTGCAGCTTATTGGCCTCCTCGATCACCCGAGTGGCCAGCGCCGGATTACTCGGCGAAAGGTTGCTGGCGCTGCTCGACACAGTGGCAAAGGCACCGGCCGATGGCCGTGGGTGGAACCAGGCGTCGCCGACGAAATCCTGGGCAATCAGCGACGAACCACGGACCTTGCCGTCGGCGTCGCGCACCAGGCTGCCATTGGCTTGGTCCGGGAAGGCAACCTGGGCGACGCCAGTCACCACCAAGGGATAAGCGACGCCGGTGATCAGGGTCATCAGCACCAGCAGGCTCAGGGCCGGACGTATCAGTGTGGACATTTCAAAATCCTCGATTCGAAGAATACTCATCACTTAGAAGGCACACACATCACCTGTGGCGAGGGAGCTTGCTCCCGCTCGGCTGCGCAGCAGTCGTAAACCCGGTGAATGCGGTGCCCTGAATAAACATTGGGCCTGAGGTGGGGCCGCTTCGCAGCCCAGCGGGAGCAAGCCCCCTCGCCACAAAAGCCCCTGCCTCAAACAACAACCGCTAAACCAGATGCAACGCCGTCAACAGCATGTCGATCGCCTTGATGCCCACGAATGGCACCAGAATCCCGCCCAGTCCATAGATCAGCAGATTGCGCCGCAGCAGCGCCGCCGCACTCGCCGCCTGCACCCGCACACCGCGCAGCGCCAGTGGAATCAGCACCACAATGATCAGGGCGTTGAACACGATCGCCGAGAGAATCGCGCTCTGCGGACTGCTCAGGTGCATGACGTTGAGCACACCCAATTGCGGGTAGATCGAGGCGAACAACGCCGGCAGGATCGCGAAGTACTTGGCCACGTCGTTGGCGATGGAAAAGGTAGTCAGCGCACCACGGGTCACCAGCAATTCCTTGCCGATCTGCACCACGTCCAACAGCTTGGTCGGGTCGCTGTCGAGGTCGACCATGTTCGCCGCCTCCCGCGCCGCCTGCGTGCCATCGTTCATCGCCATGCCCACGTCCGCCTGAGCCAGGGCCGGGGCGTCGTTGGCGCCGTCGCCGCACATGGCGACCAGGCGCCCGTCGTTCTGCTCGTGACGAATGCGCGCCAGTTTTTTCTCCGGCGTGGCTTCGGCCAGTACGTCATCCACGCCCGCTTCGGCAGCAATCGCGGCGGCGGTCAGTGGGTTGTCGCCGGTAACCATGACCGTGCGAATCCCCAGCTTGCGCAGTTCGGCAAAACGTTCGCGGATGCCGGGTTTGACCACGTCCTTCAGATGAATCACACCGAGCAATTTGCCGTCGGCGCACACCAACAGAGGCGTACCACCGCTCTGGGCGATCTTGTCGATTTCCCGGGACAGGGCGGGAGCCAGATCAGCGCGTTTCAGACCAACGAAATTCAGCAGCGAATCCACCGCGCCCTTGCGATAGACCCGGCCCTGATAGTCGACACCGGACAGGCGGGTTTCAGCGCTGAACGGCACGGCGGTCAGTACTTCGGGGGACGGTTCGGGGTGCGAGTGAAGACCGCGCAGGTACTCGACGATGGATTTGCCTTCAGCGGTGTCATCGGCCAGAGAGGCGAACAACGCGCCTTCGGCCAGTTCCTTGGCGCTGACGCCTGGTGCGGCATAAACCGCGCTGCAGCGACGGTTGCCGAAGGTGATGGTGCCGGTCTTGTCCAGCAGCAGGACGTGCACGTCCCCCGCCGCTTCCACGGCACGACCGGATTTGGCGATCACGTTCAGGCGCACCAGACGGTCCATCCCAGCGATACCAATGGCCGACAGCAAGCCACCAATGGTGGTCGGAATCAGCGTGACCAACAACGCGACCAGGAACACCAGCGGCAGGTTGCCGTTGGCGAAGTGGGCGAACGGTTGCAGGGTTACCACCACCAACAGGAAGATCAGGGTCAGGCCGATCAGCAGGATATCCAGCGCCACTTCGTTCGGGGTTTTCTGGCGTTTGGCGCCCTCGACCAGCGCGATCATGCGATCCAGGGTCGACTCGCCGGGGTTGGCGGTGATGCGCACCAGCAGCCAGTCCGACACCAGTCGAGTGTTGCCGGTGACGGCCGAACGGTCGCCACCGGATTCGCGAATCACCGGTGCCGACTCACCGGTAATCGCCGCTTCGTTGACCGCCGCGATGCCTTCAATCACCTCGCCGTCGCCGGGAATCATCTCCCCCGCTTCGACGCGCACCACGTCGCCCTTGCGCAGGCTACTGGCCGGCACTACCTGAAAGCTGCCATTGGCGCTTTTGCGCCGGGCGCTCAAGCCAACGCTGCCGGCCTTGAGACTGTCGGCGCGGGCCTTGCCGCGACCTTCGGCCAACGCTTCGGCAAAGTTGGCGAACAGTACGGTGAACCACAGCCACAACGCGATTTGCGCGGCAACGAAGGTTGGCACGGCGCTGTCGGGAATGAAGCACAGCACGGTGGTGAGGATGGCGGTCAGTTCCACCACCAGCATCACCGGCGCACGCTGCAATTGCCGTGGGTCGAGCTTGACGAACGATTGCACCAGCGCCGGGCGCCAGAGGGCCGAGATCGCGGTTTTCGGTTGTTCCGGCGCTTTGGCGGCGACGGTTTTGGTAACGGGCATATTCATCATTAGATCCTCAGAAGCCCATGCTCAGGTGTTCAGCGATAGGACCCAGCGCCAATGTCGGCAGGAAGGTCAAACCACCCACCAGCAAAATGGTCACGGTCAGCAAGGTCACGAACAGCGGGCCATGGGTGGGGAAGCTGTTCTGGCCAATCGGCGCGGTTTTCTTCATCGCCAGGCTGCCGGCCAGGGCCAGCACCGGAAGGATGTAACCGAAGCGCCCGATCAACATGCCCAGCCCCAGCATCAGGTTGTGGAACGCGGTGTTGGCACCAAAGCCGCCGAAGGCAGAACCGTTGTTGGCACTGGCCGAGGTGTAGGCGTAGAGCAACTGGCTGAAGCCGTGAGCGCCGGGGTTACTCACCGCCGCGACCGGGCCAGGCAGGCTGGCGGCAATCGCGCCGAGCACCAGCACGCCCACCGGCATCACCAGCAAGGTCACCACCAACAGCTGAACTTCCCGGGCTTGCAGTTTCTTGCCGAGGTATTCCGGCGTGCGGCCGATCATCAGCCCGGCGAGGAACACCGCAATCAACACGTTGAGCAACATGCCGTAGAGCCCGGCACCGACACCGCCGAAGATCACCTCGCCGACCATCATGTTGACCATCGCGACCATGCCGCTCAGCGGGTTGAGGCTGTCGTGCATGCCGTTGACCGAACCGTTCGACGCTGCGGTGGTGGTCACCGACCACAGCACGGTGGCGGTGGTGCCGAAGCGTGCTTCCTTGCCTTCCAGCGGCGCGGTCTGTTCGACGGCGACGTTGGCCAGGGTTGGATTGGGTTGGTATTCAGCCCACAGCGACGTCGCGCCGCCGATCAAAAACAGCGCCAGCATGCAGGCGATGATCGCGCGGCTCTGACGCAGGTCTTTGACGTAATGGCCGAAGGTGAACACCAGCGCCACCGGGATCAGAATGATCGAGGCGACTTCGAACAGGTTGCTCCACGCCGTCGGGTTCTCGAACGGATGCGCCGAGTTGACGCCGAAGAAGCCACCGCCGTTAGTGCCCAGTTGCTTGATCGCAATCTGGCTGGCGGCCGGGCCGAGCGGGATCACCTGATCGACGCCCTGCAGGGTCACGGCATTCACATATTGCGCGAAGGTTTGCGGCACACCCTGCCACACCAGATACAGCGCCAGCAGCAAGCACAGAGGCAGCAGGCCGTAGAGGGTGGCGCGAGTCATGTCGACCCAGAAGTTACCGAGGGTTTTGGTCGACTTGCGACCAATGCCGCGACACAGTGCAACCAGAACCGCCAGACCGGTGGCGGCACTGACGAAGTTCTGCACGGTGAGGCCAACCATCTGGCTCAAGTAGCTCAGGGACGCTTCACCGCTATAGGCCTGCCAGTTGGTGTTGGTCATGAAGCTGACGGCAGTGTTGAACGCCAGCGTCCACTCCTGGCCCGGCAGGTTTTGCGGGTTCAGTGGCAAGTGATCCTGGAACATCAGGATCGCGAACAACAGCAAAAAGCCCGCGAGGTTGAAGGCGAGCAAGGCCAGGGTGTATTTCTGCCAACTCTGTTCGGCCTGCGGATCGACGCCGGCCACCCGATAGCAGCCACGCTCCACCGGGCCGAGAATCGGCGAAAGCCAGGTACGCTGCCCTTCCATCACCTTGTAGTAGAAGCGCCCCAGAAACGGTGCCGGAATCAGCACCACGGCGAAGAAGGCGAGGATCAGCCAATAGTCATAACTGTGCATAGCCGCTCCTAGTTCCGGTCCGCGCGCAACAGCGCAACCAACAGATAAATGAACAGCCCCACTGCCAATAGCAGTGACACTCCGTCCAGAACGCTCATGGAAGTTCTCCGTGTTACGGCGTATTGCCGCGTGTGGAGTGATTGTCGGCAGGGAGGCTGTAAAGGCGCGAGATCGAGGGGTGTGGCGGGGCATAAAGAATGCGTAAAGAGTGGGTTTATGCCGGGATTACAGGGTTGTCCAGGCTTGCCCGCGAAGGCGGCGGAACAGCCGACAACGCCCCCAACTGGCGCACAAGTAGCGCCCATCCAGCGGCGAACATCCCCGATACGACACCTTTTGGCGCTTTACGACTGCCATCACAACACTGGCACGCCCGCTGCACACGCCCTCCCCCGAGCTTTCCAAACCGTTCAGGGGGCAACACATGAACACACAACTCAAACCCACGCTGGGCACGCTGCACCTGTGGGGAATCGCGGTCGGGCTGGTGATTTCCGGTGAGTACTTCGGCTGGAGTTACGGCTGGGGCGTGGCCGGTACGCTGGGCTTTCTGGTGACCTCATTCATGGTCGCCACGATGTACACCTGCTTCATCTTCAGTTTTACCGAGCTAACCACCGCGATTCCCCATGCCGGCGGTCCCTTTGCCTACAGCCGCCGTGCCTTTGGCGAGAAAGGCGGATTGATTGCCGGGCTGGCAACGCTGATCGAATTCGTCTTCGCGCCACCGGCGATTGCCCTGGCGATCGGCGCCTATCTGAACGTGCAGTTTCCCGCCCTCGACCCGAAACACGCAGCGGTCGGGGCGTACATCGTGTTCATGGGCCTGAACATTCTCGGCGTGAAACTGGCCGCCACCTTCGAACTGGTGGTCTGCGTATTGGCAGTCGCCGAACTGCTGGTGTTCATGGGCGTGGTCGCCCCGGCGTTCAGTTTCAGCAACTTCGCCCTCAACGGCTGGGCCGGCTCCGATGTGTTCGGTGCGCCGGCGATTGCCGGGATGTTCGCGGCGATCCCGTTCGCCATCTGGTTCTTCCTGGCCATCGAAGGTGCGGCCATGGCCGCCGAAGAAGCCAAGGATCCGAAACGCACGATTCCCAAGGCCTACATCAGCGGCATTTTGACCCTGGTGCTATTGGCCATGGGCGTGATGTTCTTTGCCGGCGGCGTCGGCGACTGGCGCACCCTGTCGAACATCAACGATCCGCTGCCGCAAGCGATGAAAGCGGTGGTCGGCGAAAGCTCCAGCTGGTTGCACATGCTGGTGTGGATCGGCCTGTTCGGCCTAGTGGCGAGTTTCCACGGGATCATCCTCGGCTACTCGCGGCAGTTCTTCGCCCTCGCCCGGGCCGGTTACTTGCCGGCATCGCTGGCCAAACTGTCGCGCTTCCAGACCCCGCACCGGGCAATCATCGCCGGTGGCGTGATCGGCATCGCAGCGATCTACAGTGACGGCTTGATCAACCTCGGCGGCATGACGCTGACGGCGGCAATGATCACCATGGCGGTATTCGGTGCGATCGTGATGTACATCATGAGCATGCTCAGCCTGTTCAAACTGC
Source organism: Pseudomonas sp. Pseusp11 (assembly GCF_047304405.1). Taxonomy (NCBI): domain Bacteria; kingdom Pseudomonadati; phylum Pseudomonadota; class Gammaproteobacteria; order Pseudomonadales; family Pseudomonadaceae; genus Pseudomonas; species Pseudomonas sp. Pseusp11. The sequence goes on along the minus strand of NZ_JBGLZF010000001.1, from coordinate 154,193 downwards.
GCAAAACCGAACCGAACCTGGAACGCACTTTCCGCGCGCCTTGCTACCCGTTGCTGCCATTCATTGCGCTGGTGTTGGCGGTGGTTTGCCTGGTGGCGATGGCCTGGTTCAACACCTTGATCGGGTTGATCTTCCTCGGCTTCATGGCGGTGGGTTTCGTGTACTTCATGCTGACGGCGCAACTGCGTGCCGATGCGCCGGCGGATGCGATGTTGACCGGGCTCTAGACAGCCGCAGTGCTGCTGTCGGATCAGGCATAGAATGGAACCACTGCGAAATTCCATCGCTCAAAAGTGGTATGCACGATCGGTTGGCGAAACCCTCGCCCACCGGCCTGCCCTCAAGGAGAACGCCTATGCCCTGGTATGCCTGGTTGATTCTGATCGTTGCCATCGGCTCGATCGTTGGCGGTTTGATGATGCTGCGCGACACCGCCAACAAGGTCGAATTGACTGAAGAGCAACGTAAGCGCGTCGCCGAACGCAACGCGGAAGCGGATGCCAAGGATGCGCAGGACCGCTAGATCAAAGATCAAAAGATCGCAGCCTCCGGCAGCTCCTACGCGGGATATGCGTTCCCCCTGTAGGAGCTGCCGGAGGCTGCGATCTTTTTGCTTTTGCGCTTACTTTTCCCAAGCCGCCTTGGCAATGTGCAAGCCATGCAACCCTTTGTAAGCCGCACGCTCCGGCGGGCTCCAGCCCTCAAGCAACGAATCCTCCAACCGGTAAATCTCCACTCCCAGCGGGCGACAGACGCTCAACGGATCCTGCGCATCCGGCCCCCACATGGCCAGCGACAGATCGCCACCCGGGCAGGTCGATAGCGCACACAAAAGATCAATCTCGGCAAAGAACTCCAGATAATCGCCCTTCTGCGCCGGGCAGGCTTTCATGAAATACAGGTCGTCGTGGTTCAGGCCGGTGCACTGGAAAATGTTCAACACGTCATGCACATCGAACTCGGTCAGGCCATGGGGTAATACGGCGCGAGTCAGGTTGGAGTGGCAGTGATGATGGAAGTCTTCGCCGGTGAGCATTTTGTTCACGTAAGGATCGCAGCGTGTTCCCAGCAAATCGTGCAAACGTCCGCCGTGTTCGTCGATGCCATAACCGGCCAGGCTATCGTCGGTAATGGTCACCAGCGGCCGTAAAAATGGCAGGTTCGACCAGAGCCGGTCATGGGTGCTGACATGGGCGCCCTGCAACTGCCGGGTCCGCGCCGCCCACAAGCGCTCGCGTGGATCGTGGGCATTCCAGACATTGAAATCCCCGACTTGCGGGCCGACCGGGGTCGTGACCCTGAACACATGCCCGGCCGGTACATTCCAGGCGCGACCGGTGCGGATCGGCACTTCGAACTGCTCGATCAGCGTGCGCCCCGCTTTCTGGTCGCGGATCCGTTCGTAGAAGGCTGTGTCGACCTGCAAGGCCGAGCCTTTGCTGACTTGATAGGCCGCCGGATAGTCTTTGTACATGGCACAAAATCCTCGATCAGTGATGGGAAGAAGGGGCAAGCATCTGCAACAGGAGGTGTTCGGAATCGTCGAGATAACGGCTCATGGCGTCCGCAGCCGCGCGCTTGTCGCCGTCGGCCAGCAACTCATGTATCTGCCGGTCACGCGCCAGCCAGGGCGCCTGAAAACGTGATTCATCGGGAGCGGTGCAAAACACCAGGCGCAGTTGCGCGACGACGTTGGTGAAGAACTCGTCGAACAACGGACTGCGTAGCAATCCGACGATGTGTTGATGAAAGGCCAGGCTGTGGGTGCCGACGGCGCGCCAGTCCTCACGCTCCCGGGCCAGTTCGGTGGCCTCCAGGGCTTCGAGCATCCGGTCGGACTGATACTCACGCAATGGCTGACTGGCGCTGATGGCTTGCAGTTCCAGGGTGCGCCGAACCTTGAACAGATCGCGCACATCATCGACACCCAGCCTGCGCACCATCACGCCCTTGTTACGGACATAGCGGGTCAGCCCTTCCTGCCCCAGACGGTGCAACGCCTCGCGAATGGTGTTGCGCGAAGCGTTGTAAGCCGACACCAGATCGTTTTCCACCAACGCCATGCCGGGCAGCAAACGACCGCCGATGATGTCAGCGCGCAATTCCAATGTGATGTGGTCGGCCAGGGACAGTCCGCTGCTCATACTCAACGCCTCGTGATTGTTCAACAATCGTCTGCGAATGAATAATCACTATTCGTGCCATCACCTGCCTGTCGTGAACTAGTCCTCCCAGTATTTGAACAATACGCTGGCGTTCACCCCGCCGAATCCGAAACCGTTGGACATCGCGTAGTCGATGTTCATTGGTCGCGCCTGACCGTGGACGATGTCCACGCCTTCGGTAGCCGGATCCGGGTTATCGAAGTTGAGCGTGGCCGGCACCACCTGATCGCGCAGTGCCAACAGGGTAAAGATCGCCTCGACTCCGCCTGCGGCGCCGAGCAGATGCCCGGTGGCGGACTTGGTCGACGTCACCGCGATCTTGTTGTCCGAGCCGAACAACGACTTGATGGCCGCCAACTCTCCCAAATCGCCAACCGGTGTCGAGGTGGCGTGCGCGTTGAGATGCTGCACCTGTGCCGGCGAAATGCCTGCCTGAGCCAACGCCAGCGACATTGCCCGACGCGCACCGCTGCCATCCTCCGGCCCCGCAGTCAGATGATAGGCATCGGCGCTGGTGCCGTAACCAACCAGCTCGGCCAATGGTTGAGCGCCGCGTGCCAAGGCATGTTCCAGGGATTCGATCACCAGCAGGCCCGAACCCTCGCCCATCACGAAGCCATCGCGCCCACTGTCGAACGGCCGCGAGGCGCGCTCCGGGGTATCGTTGTAACCGCTGGACAGGGCCCGAGCCGCCGCAAATCCGGCGAGACTGACCCGATCGATCGCCGCCTCCGCGCCACCACACACCGCAATGTCCGCCTCACCGCAACGAATCAGCCGAGCCGCGTCACCAATCGCCTGGACCCCGGCCGCGCACGCTGTTACCGGAGCCCCCAAAGGCCCTTTGAAACCGTGCTGGATCGACACATGGCCCGCGGCGAGGTTGACCAGAAACGAAGGTATGGTGAACGGCGACAAACGTCGCGGACCACGGCTGTCGGTAGTACGCACCGCATCGGCAATCGCGCCGAAACCACCCACGCCCGAGCCGATAATAGTAGCCGTGCGCTCCTGGGCATTGGCGTCGAGCGCTTGCCAACCGGCCTGCTCCACTGCCTGACGCGCCGCCTCCATGGCGAACACAATGAAGCGGTCCATCTTCTTCTGCTCTTTGGGCGGCGTCGCCCGATCCGGGTCAAAACCCGCCTCGGGATCTTCCGCCAAGGTCGGCACCGCGCCACCGACCGTGGTCGACAGACCGGCAACCACCTCATCCGGCAACGTCCGCAACCCGGAGCGCCCGGCCAACAGACGCGCCCAAACCGCTTCGACACCGCTACCCAACGGAGACACCAGGCCCATGCCCGTGACTACCACCCGACGATTACTCATAGCGCAAATACCTCAGTCGATTCATGGCGCCTCACTTGTAACGCGCGGCGGCAATGCTTCTGGACAGATTCGGCGCCATCGCATGACGCGCCGCCACAAAGGATTCCCACTCCGAGAGATTCGGCAAGGAAGGAATGGTGATGAGCTCACCCTGATCCAGACCCGACAACGCCGCGTCGACCATCTCTCCCGCGTCCATGATCATGTCCTCCGGAATCTGGGACGCATCAATACCTGAGCGCTCCAAAATCTCGGTGCGTGTCACTCCCGGCAATACCGCTTGCACCTGAACCTCGGTGCCTTGCAGCTCAGTATTCAACGACTGAGTCAGGCTCAATACATAAGCCTTGCTCGCGCTGTACGTCGCGTTGAACCGCTCAGGAAACAACGCCACCACCGACGCAATATTGATAATCGTCCCACGACCGGCCTTGATAAAACCGGCTGCCGCCGCCGAAGCCAACCGCGTCACCGTGGTGACGTTCAACTGAATCAAACGCTCCATCTGATCCATGTCGGCGTTGGCCAACAAACCATCCGCCGCGATACCGGCGTTGTTCAACAATAGGCTGATGCTTGAATCGCTGCGCAGACGCTGCTCAATCTTCAAAACATCATCCTTTTGCGTCAGATCCGCCTTGAGCACCTCAACCTGAACACCATGCTCCGCGCGCAATTTGCTCGCGGCAGCCTCGAGTCGTTCCTGATCACGGGCGACCAGCAATAAATCAAAACCACGCGCCGCCAGCCGTTGCGCGTAAACCGCACCGATGCCGGAAGAAGCGCCGGTGACAAGGGCCGTACCTTGGGCCTGGACAGAATTCATGACAGTGCTCCTGGGTGGATGCTTAAGGAAAGACGAACGCTTCAGCGAACGACGGATTTATTATAGGCATAATTTTATCGCCATATGATAGCCGTAATTTTTTGCATCCCGATAAAAGGTGCCAGATAGCCCTCTGCAGCAATAAGCAAAAAAGGCCGGTCAATGACCGGCCTCCTGGTGTGGATTTACAAGCTTAGTTCACTTCCAGCTTCTCGCGATTCCTGTCCAGAATGGCTTTGCCGATACCCTTCACTTCCAGCAGTTCGTCTACCGACGAAAATGGCCCATTACTCTCACGATAAGCAACAATCGCTTTGGCCTTCGCCTCACCGATCCCGGACAACTCCCGTTGCAGGGTTGGCGCATCGGCCCCATTCAGATCGACCTTGGCGGTTTGAGGCTTGGCGGCAGCGTCCAGCATAAACGGTGCCTTGGCAGCCTCTGGCGCAGCCGTCGGCGCAGCGATGGCCGCAATAGAGGCGCTGGTGAGCAGGGCAAAAACCAGAGAGTAGAAATAGCCAGTACGCATAAATGAAGCTCCATGACATCGATTGGAAGAAGCAGCTTTTCCGAAGCTGCCTCCCAAACTTAGGCGATGTGATGGAGCTGTCAAAAGTGTGTCCGTTACAGGATGTGAAACAATCAGGGCTCGAGGCGGCGTTGCTGGTGAATCCAGTCGACGATCTCGCCGTCGGGCGTGTAGCCGCTGACCGTTTCGCGTAGAAGTTGACGGACGCGGGCGTAATCATCCTGTTCGACGGCAAGCAGCAACTCGCTCAAACGCCCCTTGAGCACGTCCCAGGGCAAATGGTCTTCGTTGGCGGTCATGATCATCGGATGTGGCGTCGCGGCAACGTTATCGCCGATCAGCAACTCTTCGTAGAGCTTCTCTCCCGGACGCAGGCCCGTAAACTCGATCGAGATATCGCCCTGGGGATTTCGCTCGGAACGGATGCTCAAGCCGGACAAGTGAATCATCTTCTCCGCCAACTCGACGATTTTTACCGGTTCGCCCATGTCCAGCACGAACACATCGCCGCCCTGCCCCATGGAGCCGGCCTGAATCACCAATTGCGCGGCTTCGGGGATCGTCATGAAGTAGCGGGTGATTTTCGGGTGCGTGACGGTCAGCGGGCCGCCGGATTTGATCTGGCTGTGGAACAGCGGGATCACCGAACCGGAAGAGCCCAATACATTACCGAAGCGCACCATGGTGAAACGGGTCTTGTTGACGCGCGATACATTGGCTTTATCGCCGAACAGCACAGGGGCAATTTCACGGCTCAGGGCTTGAAGCGTCAACTCCGCCAAACGCTTGGTGCTGCCCATGATGTTGGTCGGACGTACGGCCTTGTCAGTGGAAATCAGCACGAAGTTGGCGACCCCCGACTGCAACGCAGCCTGAGCCGTATTCAGGGTTCCGATTACGTTATTCAGCACGCCCTCGGCAATGTTGTGCTCGACCATTGGCACATGCTTGTAGGCAGCGGCGTGATAGACGGTGTCCACCCCCCAGGTCTTCATCACATCGAGCAGTTTGTGCGGGTGACGGATGGAACCAAGGATCGGTAGCAATTTGACCGAGACCGACTCACGGCAGGCGCGCTGCTCCAATTCCGACAGGATGCTGTAAAGATTGAATTCACTGTGTTCAAAAAGCAGAAGCGTGGTCGGGCCGAGCGAGAAAATCTGTCGGCACAGCTCCGATCCGATCGAGCCACCGGCGCCCGTGACCATCACGGTCTTGCCTTTGATACAGCGCTCCAGCAAATCGGCCTGGGCTGGCACGGCATCACGGCCCAGCAAGTCAGCGATATCCACTTCCTGAATGTCTTCAACCTTGACCCGACCGCTGGCCAGATCGGTGAAGTTCGGGACGCTTCGCACATGGAGGGGGTAGGCTTCCAGCAGATTGAGAATTTCCCTGCGTCGTGCGCGGGTGGATGACGGTAGGGCCAGGAGAATTTCCTGCGCTCCTGTTTCATCGATCATCTGTTGAATGTGTTTGGGTTTGTAGACCTGGAGGCCGGCGATCGATCGATCCGCAATACTTGGGTCATCATCGATGAACGCCACGGGACGCATGACCCGGCCCATGCGAAGTGCGGCAACAAGCTGATTGCCGGCTACGCCGGCGCCGTAGATCGCGACTTTGGTGAGACCGTTATCGCGATTGGTAAACGGCACATGGTGAGCGCCAGCGAACCAGTCGCCCATGAAATATTGGCGCATACACAGGCGCAGGCCGCCTATGATCACGAGGCTGAGCCACCAGTAGTTGAAGACGATTGAGCGCGGTACTACTGTTTCGTGATTGCTGTACCAATACACAGCGACAGCGAGAATAAGCGATGAAAGGCTGACCGCCTTGATAATGGCGATAAGCGCGTCATTACCGAAATAACGCATGACGGCACGGTACATGCCGAAACGTATGAACAAGGGAATAGCGATGACGGGCGCGCAGACAAAAAGCCAAAAGTGGACCCGCAAGGGGTTGTACATATCGTCAAGGCCCAGACGCACGATAAATGCCAACCACAAGGCAATCCAGACCAGCAGGATGTCCGTAGCGACCTGTATCAACCTTTTTCGACGCCGGGGCAGCCCAACCAGGTACGCTCTGATTTTATCCATCAACCCTTCAAACACCTTAGTTTCCTCCTCTCAGCAGCCCCTTCACCGTGGTGAAACCTCAAAGGTGCGTCGCGATCACTCTAGACTCAAATGACAGAGTAGATACTGCTTAGTTCTATACCGCTGGATCTTCCAGATTTCCGGCGCGAAATTTCATTGCCAGCGCGATCAATGGCACATAAGCCAAAATGACTCCCAAAGCGCCATCCAGACCAAAACGTGTCACGCACAAGGCTATCGGCAACAGCCAGAACAAATTGATCACGCCAACAGCGATGGTTACCGGTAAATGCTTGCGAAAACGACGTGAGGCGAACTGGTAGGCGTGGCTGCGGTGGGCTTCATAGACTTTGTCTCCTCTTAACAGGCGGCGAAACAGAGTGAATGTTGCATCAACGATGAACACCCCTAGCAAAATGAGCCAGGCCCATAGCATCGGCGCACTCACCCATGCTGCCTGCAGAGACAGCCCACCCAGCACAATGCCGAGAAATCCACTGCCGGCATCGCCCATGAAAATCTTCGCGGGTGGGAAATTCCAATAAAGGAAACCTGCCACAGAAGCGGCGAGAAACAATGTTCCCCACATCAGACTTTCCAGACCTGCCAACCAATACAGCAGACAGGCCCCCAGGCAGGCACTAATTGCTTCTACGCTGGCAATGCCATCGATTCCGTCCATGAAATTGTAGAGATTGAGTAACCACACCAGATAAAAAGCGGCCAGCACATGACCTGCCCAGCCCATATCGACATGGGCGCCAAACAATTCGACGGGGGGTAGCCCCCCCATCCAGCCCAGCAGCCAGACTGCCGCTGCAAAATGCCCCAACAAACGCCAACGTGCGGCGATATGTCCGTGGTCGTCCATAAAGCCAATCAACGCTACCGAGAGCCCTGCCCCTGCACTCGCGACAAAGGCAGATGGTGTAATCAGTCCTGCGGCGTACAGAAACATCAACGACACAATGAAAGCGACGACAATTGCGACGCCACCACCACGCGGTGTTGCAACAACGTGAGAGCTACGGGCGTTCGGAACATCCATCAAACTTCGAGAAATCGCGTACTTGCGTAACGCCGCCGTCAGCAAAAAGGAAATACAGACAGCCACCGGAATAAACCACGCATAACTCATTTTTGGCGAGACTCCAGAAAATGCTGTGCCGTCAATTTCAATCCATCATCCAGACTTGCTGGTGGACACCAGCCCAGCAACTCCTTGTTTTTCTGGATATCAACCTGCAATGAGCCGAAAAGCCGTTGAGCCACCGCGCGCCGTCCCAATAAGCCAGCCAGGAACACCAACGCCCCTGAAGGAATGGGGACAAGCCAGGTTTTCGCCCCCAAACAGGTGACAAGGCGCCGCATCAGCTGGGTCGTTGAAACATCACTATCATCGCTTGCCAGAAAGACCTGATTCGCTGCGCGAGGATGATCGACACACGTATTGATCAGATCAACGACATTCTCCAGTGACACAAGGCTTCGGTGATTGTTCACTGCCCCGAATGGTAGTGGAATGCCTTTGATCAACCATCGCATCATTTGCTGAAAGTTCGCACCTACACCAGCACCGTAAATAAGTACTGGACGGATAATTACAACTTCAATGGCTCCCGCATTGGCCAGTTGCATGAGTTGTTGTTCTGCTTCGCACTTGGAAATCGCATAGGAATCCAAAGGCAATGGAATATCATCTGCCGAGAACGCACGTCCTGGCGCAGTACTTTCCCCATTAACCTTGATAGAACTGATAAAGATAAATCTTTTAACACCAGCCTGTATGGCCTGGCGCGCCAGATTTAGTGTCCCTTCTACATTGATCGCACGAAACTTTTCCAGTGATTGCTCCGGGTCCTCATGCATCACGTGCACCCGGGCCGCCGAATGCACAACCACATCCACACCAGAGAGAGACTGAGCCCAGTTGGTGGCTCGATCTATATTCGATATATAAATTTTTTCTACTTCGTCAGGTAACTTGCTATTCAAATTTCTGAGCGGAGCCACAACCGATGTTTCCGGCAAAGTGCAGAAACGCCTCACCAGCGCGCCTCCCAGAAACCCCGTCGCACCGGTCACGAGTATTTTTTTTGACATTTCAAACCGATTCAAAAAATTGATAGCAATGGAATAATCTACCACGAAAATGCTTCATTTTGAGCGTTGAATTGGCGTGTTAGAGCCCTGCCCTCCTTCTGACCGCTTGGCCTCTGGTCCGTAGATGAGGAAATACAATCGGATTCAAGGTGAATTTCCATCACACAGGTTGGAGCAAACACCCGAGAGAGATAGAATCCCACCAATTTTGACCAAAAGCTCTATGAGTAGAGCCCGAGGCGCCTCGCCAAGATGAATGGCGTCAGCAAGCGATTCAAAATAAACACTAAATTCAACAGGCTAGGCCTCGAAGGGAGCACATCGATGCAGCAAATCAATAATCTCAGCGCGAAAATCGCCAAATACCGAGATCAGATCGATGCATCCATCCAACGCGTGGTGTCCAGCGGATGGGTTGTGCTGGGGCCCGAGGTCAAACGCTTTGAAGCGTCCTTTGCCCAATACCTGGGCGCCGACCACTGCATAACCGTCGCCAATGGCACCGATGCAATCGAATTGGCCCTCAAGGCTCTGGGTGTAGAAAAAGGTGACGTTGTCGCCACGGTTGCCAATGCCGGCATGTATACAACCACTTCTGTTCTGTCCATCGGTGCCGTACCCACCTTCATGGACGTCGATCTCGAAACCCAGGTCGTGACCCTCGCGGAAGTGAAACGCGCCGTGGAATCGGGAGCCAAAGCTGTCGTCGTGACGCATCTTTATGGCCTGGCCATCCCGGAGATCCAGGAGATTGCAGTTTTCTGTGCAAACAAAGGCATTGTGCTTCTGGAAGATTGCGCACAAGCACACGGTGCCAGCATGCATGGCAAACGCGTAGGTACATTCGGGGACGCCTCGAGCTTCAGTTTCTACCCGACAAAGAACCTCGGAGCCCTGGGCGACGGTGGCGCAGTCGTCACCAACTCGGCTGAGATTGCGCAACGAGTCGCACAGTTGCGTCAATACGGATGGTCCTCCAAATATTGCGTAGAGTTGGGCGGAGCCAGAAACAGCCGCCTGGACGAAATGCAAGCCGCCATTCTCTCCGAGTTCCTGCCTCACCTTGATCAGGGCAATGCACGACGCCATGAGATTGCCGAACGTTATCGCAACGAAATCAATCAACCCGACATTGTTCATCCGCAAGGAACAAGTGATGCCTGGGTTGCTCACCTGTATGTCATCAAGAGCCAGAAACGTGATGCGCTGCAGCAACATCTGCGCAGCCTGGAAATCGCGTCTGAGGTTCACTACCCGATTCCTGACTACAAACAACCTGTATTCAAGAATGTGAACGCTGACTGCCACCTGGCCAACACCGAGCGTTTGGCAAAAGAGATTCTGACACTGCCATGCTACCCAGAAATGGAAGAGCATGAAGTCAGTGCCGTGATCACAGCCGTCAATGGATGGGCGGCATGACCTACTCGATCATCATCCCGGTTTACAAAAACGCAGAATCCATTCCACGCTTGATTCAGGCACTCAGTGAAATCAACGAGAGCCTGAACAACGAGGTAGAGGCGGTTTTTGTCGTCGATGGCAGCCCGGATGCATCGTTTGAGTTGATTCAAAAAGAACTGCCAAACCTGCCTTTTGCAGCGCAGCTATTGGCCCATTCGAGGAATTTCGGTTCATTCCCAGCGATTCGAACGGGCCTCATGGCAGCAACCGGAAAATACTTCGGTGTCATGGCTGCCGACCTTCAGGAACCACCGGAGTTGCTGATCAGCTTTTTTCACTCACTTTCAAATAATGAGTGTGACGTTGCCATCGGTACCCGCAACGCCCGTAAAGACCCGTTTTTTAGCCGAATGGCCTCTTCAATGTTCTGGGGGCTTTACAGAAAGCTGGTCGTCCACGATATGCCTAAGGGTGGCGTAGATATCTTTGGCTGCAATAACGCGTTCAAAGAGCAACTTCTGAAGCTTGAAGAATCTCGCTCGTCATTGATCGCATTAATATTCTGGCTCGGTTTCAGAAGAAAATTCGTCGACTACGATCGCCAGGTTCGCCAGGAAGGCAAGTCAGCCTGGACGTTCAAGAAGAAGCTCGAATACATGATGGACAGCGTCTTCGCTTTCACTGACTACCCTATTCGTTTATTGGTCAAAATGGGCGCGATAGGCTCATTAGTGTCAGCGGCAATAGGCCTGATGGTCATCATTGCAAAAATTCACGGCACCATTGCAGTACCAGGCTACGCCGCCACTATGGTCGTGGTCCTGCTGCTGGGCACCTTGAATCTTCTGGGTCTGGGTCTTGTAGGTACCTATGCCTGGCGAGCGTATGAGAACACCAAACAGCGACCGTTGGCAGTCGTGAGCATACAGTTGAACAACCGAGAGCAAATCCGTCATGTCTAACCCGACGATCCACCCTAGCGCAGATGTCAAAAGTAACAACATCGGCCAAAACACACGTGTTTGGCAGTATGTTGTAGTTTTTCCTGAAGCGGTGATCGGCACGGATGTGAACATCTGCTCTCACTGCCTGATTGAAAATGATGTTGTTATCGGCGACAGAACGACGATCAAGTCGGGTGTTTATCTTTGGGATGGCCTGAGGGTTGGTAATGATGTGTTCATTGGCCCAAACGTCACCTTCACCAATGACAAGTTTCCACGCTCCAAGGTCTACCCGGAAGCATTTCTGCCAACCGTGATACACGACAAGGCCTCGATCGGCGGCGGCGCCGTCATCCTCCCTGGCGTCACCATCGGTATGGGGGCAATGGTTGGAGCGGGCGCAGTGGTCACCAAATCCGTGCCTCCGTATGCGATCGTGACAGGGTCACCGGCGCGGATTACCGGATATGTAGAGAATTCAGCGGCAAGCGACAACAGCGAAAAACCGAAACTCGTTGAAAATGCAAAGTCGCAAGAAGGAATTACAAGAGTTGGTGTGGGCGACGTCACCATACACAACTTCAAATACGTTGCGGACATGCGGGGCGATTTGTCAGTAGGCGAATTCGAAAAGGAAATCCCTTTTATTCCGAAGCGCTATTTCCTGGTGTTCAATGTACCCAACCAAAAAACCCGCGGTGAGCATGCTCATCACAACTGCCATCAGTTCCTCATCTGCGTGAAAGGGAGTTGCGCCGTCGTGGTAGATGATGGTCAAAACCGCGCGGAAGTAATGCTCGACGCACCGAACAAAGGGATTTATTTGCCACCTTTGATCTGGGGCATTCAGTACAAATATTCCGAAGATGCAGTGCTGCTGGTATTCACTTCAGACTACTACGATTCGGCCGACTACATTCGAGACTATTCTGATTTTGTTAAAATAACGGGCTCAAAAAACTAGTGAGCATTACCATCTCTAAAGAAAATATACGTCGATGGGTATCGTTCCTGGCAGGAGGTTGTTTGAACACCCTCCTGACCTATGGAATCTATTTACTACTGAACATGTATATAAGCTATCAAAAATCTTACGTCATCGCTTACATAACCGGGATCCTATTCTCGTACCTGTTTAACGCACACATTGTTTTCAATGTGAAAAAATCATGGAAAGGCTTGATGGCCTACCCAATTGTGTATTTGCTCCAGTATATGTTATCCGCCTTAATGCTTAGCCTTATGGTGGAAAGACTAGGAATACCCAAAGAAATAGCACCGCTTTTGATAATTGTACTGCTTCTGCCTGTAACCTACTTGCTTAGCAAAACAATACTTAAAGCTACAGATCAGCCCAAGGCAGGAATGGATCAGTAAAGCAAATGACAAACCTGACAAAGCAACCCTTATCCCAAAAGTTTTCCCCGTCGCGCTCTTGTATCGGGATAAAGTCTTGGATGGCGCACATCTTACCAGTTGCTATTTTGGTCTTGGCGTTGTGGGTACCGTACGGATTTTCGCTGATCGGCTTGATAGAAGAGTGGGGATTGCTAGGGTCGTTTACAACTCATGGACTGTTCTTTGTAACTGACACTACCAGCCCACTGGCTGCACATGCGCTACGCCCACTAACGATTCTTCCTCAAGCCATCGCTTACTATTTAGACCCCTATTCTTTCAAGTATTGGAATGTGCTCCTTGCACTCTCACTCTGCGTAAAAGGCTCAAGCCTGAGTTACATAACAAGCCATATTACTGGCTCATTAAAATGGGGAGTGATCGCAGGCCTGCTGATCATAATTTATCCAGCCGACACTATGCAGTTATCGTTCAGAGCGCTCCACATAAACTGGGCGCTTAGTTCGGTACTGCTTGGAACCTCGATATTCATAGCCGCTTTGCAAGCGACATCGAGAATCACATCGTATTTATTGAGTATCGCGTCAGCAATACTATTGCTGGCTTCCTGCGCGATGTATGAAGCGTCACTATTACTGACTGCACTACCACTTTTAACAATATTCATAAAATCAGATTTAAAATCAGTTATCCTCCAAGTACGCCAACACATATGGAAGCATCTGATTTGGTTTGTGGGTGCATTTTCGTACATTGCTTACGCTATCCATACGGCACCACTCGTTAACAGTTATCAGAGTGGTATCGCTGGCAGCACCAGTATTATTACCACGATCAGGCATGCACTTCCAAACCTGTTCTCGATAGGCTTGCTGAGAACAACCCTGGGGGGATGGTATGATGCAACAAGAATAACTGCCGCGGAGTTCAGCTCCTACTGGTATGCCATAAGCATAGTGCTTATATTATTTATCGCGTCTTTTCTTTTACTTTCCAATTACAGAAAAAGCCAGCCCGCAGAAGCCGATATTTACTCGCCAGTCATTATCCGCCTGTTAATTGCTGGCGTCACTTTGGTACTGCTAGGGTATGCCCCTTTTCTACTCTCGGTATCACATCAAGCGATAAGCCAACGTACGTTCTTGTTCGCGACACCAGGCGGTGTGTTTGTGACGCTCGCCATACTTATTGGCATTGGCAAAGCCAGCAAAAACCTGGCAGCACTTGGCGTAGCCCTATTCGTTTTTATCGGCCTCTCAAGCCAACTATATCAATTCCACCACTATGTAAAAATATCGGATAGACAGCGCAATATTCTAAAGAATATCGTCGAAAATTTTGACGGTAAAACCAACAACAAAACACTAGTAATCGTCGACAAAACAAACCAGCTCAATAACACCTGGATGTTTATAAACGAAAACTTACAGGCCACTCTTAATTATATTTACGGGCATCCATTTAATTCAATGGAGGTATGCCGCGAAAATGGCAATGAGTGGCAGCATACCGACAGTGTTGGCCGAAAGGGAACCTGTGAAGAAACCGCTAATGAATGGACTTTTCATTACCCAACACCTATAAGTGGTCCAGGTTTCGAACCCACCAAAAGTTTGGAAGACAAAAAGTTAGCCAAATCTCAAGCCGTTACAATCATTGTAAATCCAGATGAAAACTCCGAGGCCAATACAAACCGCGCGAAAATGTTACGCAGCGACCAAAGCCGCACTGGCGCGATCTATCGTGGATTTATCGACAAACCTGACTATCATAATCGCCTGATTGGTTTCACCGACCAGAAATCCGATGAGCATTACTTTTGGGGATTTGGTAACTGGTGGAGTATGGAACTGCCAATAGCGGGCTCTGGTTGGCGCGAAGCTGAATGGAGTGTTAACAAATTTCAGCATAACGCCTCAGCATGGAAAACAAATAAACAGGCATTCCTCGATTTTAAGTTTTCACCTTCATCAGACCGTTATCAGCTGCGCGGAATGTTCGATGTAATCGTCAACCCGACAATAAAAAAGAGCATGAAAATTGAAGTGAATGGTATCAACATCCCCTTTGAATGGAAGGACGACAACAGCTTTCAGGCTGAACTCGTCAAGAGCCAACTTCGAGACGGAATGAATACAGTCACTTTCATTAGTGACGTTGATGACAATTACTATGGGTTTTCGGGAAGACTTGACTGGATTGAGATAAAAAAATAGCACTAGACCAATACACTTCAGCCTCCTGCCCATCGTAAGTGATGCGCAGGAAGCATCGCGCTGTATTAACGCGACTCTCCTGCGGTATCTGGCTCGCCATCAGCGATGGCACAAAACTTTGGACAAAAGTTTCACAGGAGTCCAGTCTTCACACAGCAGTGGATGCAGATAATCAATCACGCCGGCCAAGTTGCCGGCGTTTTTAGTTACGTGCTAAATGAACACCGCCCCACAAGGGTTCGTCGCATAGCGCCCCATACGCCCCGACCCTCACCTGCCAGATCGCCGGCAATCTGGAGGATGCTTACCTGGTAATGTCGGGGTAAGAAGCTGCACGCTCATTAGTGAACATGAACAGCTTCCTTTCAATGCGCGCGCATCGCCATAAATTATTCCGCAGTAGTCACGCTACTGCTACGGTCGATTTCTTTTTGCTAAACAATTGCTTGATCGACTTCTGAAGCGGTCTCTCAATAGACAAATGCAACCCAATAGAAATACATGTAACAATCAGCAGAAAAATTGCCAAATGCAGTACTTGATACATAAGCGATCCCGAAGGATGCGCAGTATATAGTGGGCGCAAGATGGCATGTATTAGATAGAACGCAAATGATGACTCCCCCAACAGTATCATTCTTTTGCCAGAAAACGCCGCCGACACTTTAGATTTTTGATCTATCGCAACTCCCAGGATCACGATAGTGAACAGCGCCGCATAAGCTGCATCCCAGCTAAACGCGGACAAAAAGTTCTTGCTCCATCCCATAAGCACCAGTATCAATAACAATGACGCCGCAACCGCCCTGCTCCAGGTCCGTTGTACTTTGTTGGTCGCTACAAAATGACGCTTGTAATAGATGGCTGCGGCGATACCTAAACAGAAGTCAAATATCCTGGTAGCCGGCATGCGGTATAACCATCTGTGCGCGGAGTCAGGGTTTATTGACGTCAGCTCCGCTCGCCCCGGCATGGAGAAATAGGCTGCAAGACAAAGTTGAGCAGCAAAAGAAAACAGTGCAAAAATCAATAACCTGTTGCGCGACTTTATAACATTTAACTTACTCAGCACCGGTATAAGCAATGGAAATGTTAGATAGAGGAATACTTCAACACTAACACTCCATGCCGGCCCGTTGATCCCAAACGAAAAATAAACATCACTACTCCAGGCTTGCACCCCGACAAGATATGGGAGCAAAGGCGTTTCTAGTCCCGAGTTCATCCAGGGATAAATTATGCAGAGCGCATAAAGAGGATAAATCCGGGCAAACCTGGACACAATGTATTGGTAAGTATTTTTTATAGGATCCGATTCAAATCTATCAAGATAGTTATAAGCAATAATAAAACCAGAAAGTACAAAGAAAAACGTCACACCGCTATAACCTGAGCCTTGGACCCGTAAAGCCCATCCGTTAAGACCCGGAATATTATAGTGTGAAAAAAATACCATTAAGGCTGCAGCAAACCTAAGTCCGGTTAGGGCAGGTATCGCACCTGAACGGTCGGATGAAATCGGCATCATGCACTCCCAAATTTTGAAAAATCTCATCAGAAGTCTGGGCAACAGAATGTAATCGTGTTGCCCACTACTCCTTCCTCTTGCTTACCGTAGCCTCGCAGTTTCACTAGGAGAGCGGTTTTGTATACCGGCGCACTGAGCGACCACCTTAGTTAATAGCTCATCAGTCTTCCGAAAACCCCGACCACGCGTTAATTCAATCTGCTTTCGTTCAACGGCTCAGATGTTTTTGAAAAGGCTGTACGCAACGAAGAATCGCGGTACTTACTCAAGAATATTTTTCCTGCACGCAACCCATACCGCTCCACACTTTTATGCATAGCGAAACAGACTAAAAACAATACAACCAAAATCTGGGCTTTTGCGGGAATAAAAACCAGACCTAAATAGTCCACCAAGGAGGATATATAACCCCAAAGCCAATTATGAAATAAGTAAACCGCGAATGTCATGTTGGAAATCACACGTATCAAGGGCCCATCTTCAATTCTCAGTCGCAAGCTCCATCCTAATAGAAAAATCATGACAGCATAGAGCCCATAATTAAACTCTTTCCAGTTAGGTTGATACTTGGCGACCATAAAGAGGAAACAGCCAAACAAAACACAAAACGCACCGATGCATAGATTTTTTTTGGCGCTTCCGGTTTCCCAAAGATAAACACAAGCGCCCATAAACAGAAACGTTGAGTAAATCGTTTGGTAGGCCAAGGGAAGATTTGCGGCACTAGGAAAAGGCGGTAGTAAAACAATCGCAGCAACAAGAGCAATAAAAACAATAGGTAAATAGTTCTGGCGTCTGAACAGGCCTAATGCCTTGAAGATGGCCATAACTATATAGAAAGCAATCTCTAGCCTGAGAGTCCACTCGACCCCGCCAAGAGCCAAAGGAGTTCCAAAAAAATCGCCGATCAAAAGAAGTCGTGGCACCCATACTGAAAAAGGGGGAAATGCGACGCCTCTAAGGTAGTGATCGAATAAACCCTCCATTAATACCGCTACGATAAAAAGCGGATAGATCCTGAAAAATCTTTTTAGCAAGAACTCAAGCGTCGATTCCGATTGCAGCACGTGAGTGATGATATATCCAGATGTCAGAAAAAAAACAACGACACCAGCACCACCGCCATAGCACAACGGAAGGATTGCCTGTGCGAAATACCGGACAGTTACATGCAACGCCTCATTAGTAGAAGCAAAAGCCAGTGAGTCATACATCTTGTGAGCAATAAGCACACTGATAAATGCAAATATTCGCATTACATCGAGAAAAACGATTCTATCGATGATTCTGTTAGCCATTTTTTGACCGCACATAAAGGAATTGAAGACCGATGACCGAGGGAGTCATTGCGACAACGGGCATTCTACAAGCCTTGATTGTCACTGTCAGGTTTCGTACACACCGATTTGAAAGAAACCACCAGCAATGGCACCTCGTTCATCGGCGACGATTTCGACAGCCTAAAAATCAATTGTCGATAGCTGATCATCCCCTTAAGATGCCTGCCTGATCGGGATCGGTTACGCCTGTACTTTGTCGCAGTCCCCGAAAAATGAGCTTGCTCAGGTCTTCTACCAACACTATGAAGCATGGACACCGAAGGGATTATATTTCCAGAATGTTACGCATCGATAAAAGCTCTTCAGTGAGTACATCACCCCCACAGAGTTATCATCCTGTCTACCGACCCGATATCGATGGCTTAAGAGCTTTTGCGATCCTCGCCGTAGTCATTTTCCATGCCTTCCCTACCCTTCTTACAGGTGGATTTGTTGGAGTCGACGTTTTTTTTGTAATTTCCGGCTATCTTATCTCAAGCATTATTTTCAAGAATCTGGAAAGCGGTACGTTCAGTTTTTATGACTTTTACAGACGTCGAGTACGCCGAATATTTCCTGCGTTGCTTCTAGTATTAGCTACGACATTCGCGTTTGGCTGGATAATACTGCTGGCAACTGAGTTCCAACAGCTAAATAAACATATAGCCGCCGGACTTGGTTTCGTCCAGAACATTATTTTATTTCAAGAGTCCGGCTATTTTGACGTCAGCTCTGAGCTAAAACCGCTCACGCACTTGTGGTCGCTTGGCGTAGAGGAACAGTTTTATCTAGCTTTTCCAATTATCTCGCTATTCATATGGCGCTGGAACCTAAACGCTCTGATAATTATTGCGCTGATGCTACTGGCATCTCTGTACTGCAATATCGTCGAAGTTACAACTAATTCCTCTGCCGCGTTTTTCTTACCGCAATACCGTTTCTGGGAACTGCTATGCGGCAGCGTTCTAGCCTACATCATTGTAGTAAGAAAGCCCGCCCCTTCATCTTTAATAATCCCTCATTTCACCTCGATTTTCGGCCTTGGGCTATTGATAGCATCCGTTGTATTAATTAATAAAGGCCTTCAGTTTCCAGGGTATTGGGCAATCCCTCCAGTGTTGGGATCTGTGCTAATCATCGCCTCAGGCCCTAAGGCCGTGATCAACAAGTATATTTTTAACAACCGAATTGCTGTTTGGATCGGCCTTATCAGTTACCCGCTATATCTGTGGCATTGGCCGCTGCTTACCTTCGCTAGAATTATCGAATCTGAAGTACCAAGTCCACAAACAAGAACAGTCGTTATTCTGGCAAGCGTAGGACTTGCATGGACGACCTATCGATTCGTCGAAAAGCCGTTCAGAGCAAAATCCAACCCGAGAGTAGTTTTTAATGGACTAATAGTTACCGCAATTACTTTCGCTTCTATTGCCACATTAACCGTTGTCAACGGTGGCTTTCCATTCCGACAAAAAGACCGCGAAGAATTTGCGCAATCATTCGCAAACACAGCCCCTGACTGGAATTACTTCACAAACAACGAGACGGCTGCCCGCTTCCGGATGGACTGCGACTTTTATGATACAAAGAGTTTTTTTAAAGGAAAAGCCACCAATATTCCCGCAAGTAGTATAGCCCCGAGTTGTTACACACCTACTGCGAACAAAAAAATTCTCTTATGGGGCGACTCACATGTTCAGCAACTTAACTATGGTCTTCAGCATACACTACCGGACAGCGTTTCGATTCTCCAGGTAGCCAGTTCAGGATGTTTCCCCAATCTTCCGGACAAGTTCCAAACTGAAGCCGAGTACTGCCGAGTATCCAACCAGACAGCACTCGACGTTATAAAGAGAGAAGCGCCCCAAGTAGTTATTATTGCGCAGATCACAGGGCATGACACCGTGAACGACTATACCGCGATGACAAAACTACTGAAAAGTTATGGCGTGTCCCACATTGTTATCGCAGGTCCGGTTCCCAAGTATCAGGCGAGCCTCTATCAGATCATTACAAGGAAGTATTGGTTGTACACTCCAAGGCGTATCATTGACGATGTGGACAGCTCCGTATTCGAAGTGGATGCATCCCTTAAAGCAAAGTACGGAAATGGTCAAGGTGGCTTTGAATACTTTTCAATGACTGATCTATTTTGCAATAAAGACGGATGCATCACCTATTTAGGAAACGATCGCAAGAGCGGATTGGTAACCTTCGATGCAACACACTTGACCTCAATTGCATCGGTCTACGTCGCTAAAACCGCGCTGACAGAGGTTATTCTTAAAGATCTCAAGATGAATCCATAAAGAAAATGTAACTTCGGCCAAATCCAGGCTGATAAATAAAAATGCTTTTGGAGCCGACATAACAAGATTAATCGGCTCCATAAGTAAAATCATTCACACTTCCCAAAAACCGGGTATCAGCAGTCAGGGCAACTCATATGAAATGCAAGCCATTGCTGCGCTTGTGATCCCCAGAGACACCGAAGAGAGAAACAGAAAGACCAACGAAAGGATCAGCCAATGCTGGCAGATTGTGGCTTTGAATGCTCCCCATTCGAACCGGGTAATAACCGCGCCAAACAACACCAGGTAAACCGGCATAAAGAATCGTGTCTCTACCGCTCCAGGCAAGATAGCCAACACCGGCAGAAGAATGGGGGCTAGGTAAGCCGCCTCAATCCATCGTTTTTCCTTACGCAACCAATAGATCAACACACAGAAAAACAACAGACAAAAGCAAAGAAACGATACAACACTTTTGTTTGTGGATGACTTCTCGGCATAAACAATGCCATCACGCACATCCAAACCATTAACAAGGTGCCGGCCATAAATACCTAAAAATTGCATCGGATGTCTTAGAACCATGGAAAGATAGCCGCGCATATTAGGCTCAGAGAACGATGACGCATCAAGATCCCGAAGGGCGACACCTGCAGGATCACGATAATAAAGACTCGGCGCTGGACTGTCTTTACCTGCATAGGTCTCATAACGCTGGACTACGACTCCCCAATAGAGCTGCTGGGCCATCAGTGGTTTTCCTTTCACCATGGCAATCACTAATGGTGTAGCAGTCCCATGTATACGCTTGTTAATCAACATCTGGGGCGTAGCAACGATTACTGCGCCGAATAAGAAAACAAGCATTCCAAAGACGCGCAAACGCCAAGGTTTACCTCGCATAAACACGAATAAAACAACGAAAAAAAGCGCCATTGCTGCGAACAAATAAATTGTCCGAACATTATAGGCTGCGCTGACAGCGGCTCCGGATAGAAATAACCAGCCCAACCAATATTTTGAGTTCGCGCGGCTCGCCAGTATCACACTAATGATGAGTATAAGTAGTGCGGGCAAATCAGACAATGGAAACAAGAATAAGCCAGGAAACAGCAAGAATGTGAGCAATGCAAAGGCTGTCCGTCGCGCGAAGGACAGTTTACCGCCAAAGGTCTTCAAGAAAAAATCAGCAATGGGGCCTGTTAGCAAACAAGCATAAACAGCAGAAGATACGAACTGAAAAACCACTCTACCGTTATCACCGACCATATCAGCAAGTGCGTGAACCGGCATCAGTACAAGTGGATAAAAATATCCACGAGCCACTTCGGGAAAATTGACTATAACTGAAGGCGAACTAAGCCCCCAGTACAAACTCGAATCAAAAGGATAGAAGGAGATATCCATGACCCGATGAACTAAAAAAGTCAGCAAGAACACGGTAAAGCAAGAAAAGACCCGCTGCCGGCGCTGAAGCAACCCCAATAAATCCATAATATTCTCTACGTCTGGTTTTTAACGCGCTATTTTTGTCATTTTCCGTGCACAATATAGACGCAACGTTCTAAGTTATATCTCGGCTTTCAATATTCATTACTTCAAAAGCGAGTGATATATTTCACTGTAGGACTTAACCATATCATCGGCCTTGAAATACTCTTCATAACGTTTTAGAGCATTCTCTCCCATTTTGGCGGCCCCATAGGGGTCATCCCACAACTTCTTCATAGCGCTTGCGAGAGACACACTGTCTCCCGGGAGTGCTACACAGCCCGTTTGACCTTCGATATTGATGTACGTCGTACCTGTTCCGATTTCACAGGAAATCAGTGGTTTTCCATACATCGCTCCTTCGAGAAGGGTAATCCCGAAAGCTTCGGACCTGAGGTGAGAGGGAAATACCAACGCGAAACACAGACTCATCAATGCCGCCTTATCGCTGTCAGGCAAGGCACCGACAAAAAAGACATTCTCCAGCTTTGCATCTTTAGCCTTCTGTTTCAGTGCCGCTTCCATGGGACCTTTACCCATGATCACGACAGGCAGCTTTGTCTGCTGTGCCGCCTCCAGAAGAAAATCAAGGCCCTTGTAATAACGAAGCGCGCCTACGAAAAGGAAGAAGCGCTCACCCAACGCCTCACGCCAATGAGCCTTCGATGCATCAGTAACCTCAGGGTATGTATTGCGATCTATACCAATGGGGATGACCTTAACCTTATCTACATACTTCCCCAGCGTTTCGCTGCTTGCAACATAGTTAGGTGACGAAGCAACGATTACGTCCACATTTCGAAGAAACGCGTGCAGGAGCGGATTATAGAGTCGAAGCAACGACTGCTGTTTCACGATATCCGAGTGATAAGTGACAACGGTTGGCTTCTTGATTCTGGTTAGAAAGTGCACCATATCCATAAATGGCCACGGAAAGTGGTAGTGGATAATATCTGCCTGTTTTGCCAGCTCGAAGAAATCCTTGATCGCCCCGATTGAAAACCCGGTTGAGGCCACTTGAAAATTCTCATACGACCGGTGGGTCATATGATGTCCGAGCCGTTCATTGCGCATCGCGCCACGTGGACTAAGATAAAGGACTTCAGACTCGATACCGTGCTGTCTCCCCCCCTCAGCGAGCTGAAAGATAACCTGCTCTACACCACCCATGGTATCGGGGTAGTAAGTCTTGAAAAAATGCAGGATTTTCAATGTTTGCGCCCCAGAAACTTCGCGGGAACTCCAACATAGGTACCGGCCTGCTCCAGATTACGATGAGCGCACGCACCGGCGCCCAGCATGACATCGTCTGTTATCAGCAGTCCATCGATCACCGTTGAGCCAGCCCCCAGGAAGCAGCGATCACCAACACGACTGCGACCCGCAACTACAGCACCGACGGAAATGTGGTTGTAGTCACCCACTGTGCAGTCATGCTCAACGATCGCGCCGGTGTTTATAATACAGCCGCGTCCCACCGATGCCATCGGTCCAACATGTGCGTGATGAGCAATAAAACTACCTTCACCGATTTGGGCCCCGACGCCTATCGTGGCCCTAGAGGAGATGAGTGTCGCTAACCGCCATCCTTGCTGAATGACCCATTCACATTGCTCTATTCTTTTTCTGTTGTCGCCTGCCGCCGGCATGACTGACCAATCTGCGGGCAGCTCAAAGTCCACTGACGCTTTCACTGGAAACGAACAAAACGATTCGCCTTGTTTAGCCTTAGCGTCGATAAAACACAATTGTGTTATTCCCGATGCAAGCGCGACGTCAGCCACACTCCGGGCATGACCACCGAACCCCAGAATCAGCATCCCTGTGATTGGACTCATTATTGGCCCTCCGAAGGGCTACCGCCGCCTTCAGAAATAGCTTCAAGAACGGTGATATGCTCATTCACCACATCTGTCCAGGTACGCTGAATCAGGCCCTGATAGATATTTTTCTGTAGTGTAAGAAGCTCTTCTCGATGAGAAAGAGCCCATTCAATACGATGAGCCATATCTTCCCAATCAAACGGGTCAAAAAATGTCGTATCTTGCAGTTCTGGCTGATCAAGTATCTCCTCGGTAACCGCGATTCGAGCCATAACCACAGGAGTGTCTACCGACAGAGCCTCGGTGAATGTGAACGGGCACCCACCTTCGCTAAGGCTAGGGTTTACTGCCAGATCCGCTAACTTGTAACAAGCCGCAAGTTCCTGCACCGTCAAACCGTGCAAGCATAGAACATCGTTCTCCAAACCGTGTTCGGCAATAAATTTTTTGACAGCTGGATACCGCTCGGGATCACCGGTCAGAACCAGTTTGTGGCTGACATATTTTTTTCTTAAAAGAAACTCGTACGTCCGCAACAACATCAACAGGTTTTTGTTCGGTCTAAACTGACTCGCATAAAATATAAACTTGAACGAAGTATTTGCAAAACCTACAGTGTAGTTCTTATTTGAGGATTTTCGCATCGCACTAGCGAGAAGTGTTTGAGAGTAATGAAGCGAGGTGGCTTCCAGATCTGCAAACCCACGGGTTGTCACCCACTGGTTTAGCATATTCGGCGCATGATGAATCACCGCTACATTAGAAGCGCGTATCGAATACTGATCGACCAATGTCTCCCACTTGATCGCGTTGCTATAGGTAACGTAATGCTGCCCTGTCTGGATCGATCTACGGACATCCTCATAGGTCTGCAAAAAGCGTTCGCCTCCCACATTTGAGAACCCGACAGGGAAGTCCGATAGCACCACATCCGGCACACACATCAAGCGTGGACGATTTATTCTGTTGAAGGCTGGCCAGAATGCAGTAGGACTGTACCAGGCTTTCACATCAGCCAGGTTATCAATCAAGCGAAGCATCCGCTCCGACTCAATCCGCTCCATTCGCTTATAAAGCCGGAATATGAAAGCGTCGTCTTTCGGCTCCCCGACAGCCCCTTGAGCACGTGATACATAACGCCGAAACGGTCGCATCAGTCGTTTAAAAACAAACTTGAATTTTATGAAAAAAAGAACGATTAACGCCAACACAATGATTGGACTAAACAGGAGCAGAAGGCTGGCAAGAAAAGCGCCCTCTATCAACAGCAATATCAGCCCTGAGTAAGAATCGGTCGTCACCAATTGATGCTCAACGTGGTCAATGGCAGCTCTTTTAATCGAGGCAAAACCATTGGAAATTCTTTTAAATATTCCCGGCTTCCGCTTTCGTTTCTTTCTAGCGATGTAGGCTTCGTAGACGCGCAACACCATCGGCTTTTTCGAGGGTGAGACTAATTCGAAGCGCTCTTTAGAGACACCTTCGCTGTGAAATAGATCTTCAAGCCCCTCTTTTGACCAACTGGGGCATACAAGTACAAAACGGATATCTTCTCGGTCCCCTGCCCCTTTCAAGAAGGCAGCCAGGTATCTACCCAATCCTTCGTGACGAAGATCTAAACCTGGTGCGTAGGCCAGGTAGATACCATATTTTTTTATAGACACTCTCGTATGACTCCCCAATATTGTGCCGCCAACTTCTCAACGCCTTGTTCTGCCAATACCTCAGGCGATGGAAGCAGGGCCTTCTTGGACAAGTAAGTCAATTCCATTTCTTTCAGCTTATGTGCCATCTCTTTATAATCGGCAGCATTCATCCACGACAACTGCAGTGAAAATTGAACATCCATCTCATGCATAGCTGGATAATTACTACTCAAAGCTGGCACGCCTAAGCTAGCCGCTTCAACAACACTGAAGGTGCCGTTATCAATTTTACCGGCATGCCATAAAAACGTAGCATTTGCCAAAGCACAGCGATACTCAAAGTCCGGAAGTTCGCCGAGCCATTTAACTTTTTCCTTTAACGCAGCGCTTGTACCAACGAGTGTAGACAGGGACTTAAGATGCGGCAAACCACGCTCTAGCAGATTCTCTGTATTCACACCCGTCACATGACAGAAAAACTGCCCACCCAGAGTTTCATAGTAAAACTTAAGAGCTTTCAACGCATTTTCATGATTTTTATGCGCACCAGCATTTGTTGTCCACAAGAAATACGGATGATCAGGTGTCGATACTATTCCTGGCTCAACTTTTGAAAAATCGGGAGCGAGCATAGGCACTTTGGCGATTCGATTTACTTCCACACCGGCATACTGAATGGCGTCCTGCTTTGTAAATTCAGTCGTAACAAGAACTTTCTGCGCCCTGCGCACGGCACTAATAAAGTTTTGATCGCCGTTTTTGGAAAGTACCTTTTCATATCGTTGAAGATAATCATAAACCATGAATATGCATGGTCGCAGAGGTACCAAGGGAGCCTGCACCCGATCAGAGACAACGATCCATGCATCACAATCCAAAAGCTGTTTGATACCATCATCCGGGACAATATATTTTACGCTGTCAGGTTCCCAGCCTTCGTGACCGGCATACCGCATAGCCCTACGTGCTGTTTGCGCATCGAGGGTTTTCCATTTAAATGTGCGCTGCTGAACCCTCTCATTCTTATCTGAAGGATCTTCCGACTGGTCGTCAGCAGACTTCAAATGCAAGAGCACTACGTCGACATCTTCTCCCCATTGCCTGCTCCCTTCATGCAAAGCTTCCGCCAATAACTTGGCTCCACGAAGGCTCCCCCCTCGATATTCGACAGGGACTACAACAGCAATTTTCTTACGTTTTATTGGCCGCTGGCTTTGTTCTAAACGGCTGACTGCCAACTCTTGCAGGATTTCTCTGAAACCGTTTATCCAAGCAGCTTCGCAGTTCTCTGCACGCATAGGCTCCAGCAACACTGCCTGGCTGCTGCGGACTTGCTCAATGAACGCTGAGTCATCATTCAAGATGCGACGGATTTTCTCTCTGGCTTCTTTGACAGACTCGCATCGGCCAGGAAGGGTCGCTCCCCCCATGCGATCGAGGATGCCACCACTCATGAAGATCAATGGCATACCGACACGAATAGCTTCGAAAGGATGATAATGAATATGGTTAGGCTCGCTTGAATGATAAAACATCACTCGCGACTCTCTCATATTACTTTCGTGCTCTTCGTTGGTGACAAATCCCAACACATTCGGATCATCCACTTCTATCGGTTGAGAGCCACCGATCTTGTATGGAAAACCTTGCATATCCGAGACAAATTTCTCATATACTTTTTTATAGTAGCTACTAAAACCAATATCCGGACATACAAAAAAAATGTGTTTCTGACTACCATTCCAAACATCATTGATCCGGCAATCACTCAAACCCAGCGGTAAAAATGCCTTTCGTTTTTGCAGATACATGGACTCAGAATCTGCAAGATGCTCGTAGGCGATGCCTAACCAAAGGCGTCGCCCAAGTTTCTTTACTGACTGTGTACCCAAGGTGAGGATCTTGACGACTTCGGAGTAACTTAATGTTTTATCCAAACCATAAGCACGCCAGATTGCTGCACCACTGAATGATCGAGCAACCTCATTCATAAAGCCTTTTGAATGACAGATGAAAAAACACACATCAAAATATTTATTAGCGATTTCCCACGCCTCTTTCGAAGGTGAGACAAACCAATTTTGCGCGTTCAACACCGCCAGATCTTCGGCCGGAATAGTCAGATTGGCATCCTCTGAATAGTCTATGCTTGCCGAACGAAAACCGATTTCCTGTGGAAATGACTTAGGGAGAAAAAACTCTGTGACTCCCAAGGTTTTGAGCATCTGCAACTCGAAACGACGAGCCGCACCATGATTCAGCAACCACATGACACGAAACGGCTTAGTTTGCATCAGAAAGTCCATTTATCTTTTTGTATTCCGCTATAGCGTCTGTTATCTCACCATCGAACAACAACTCACCATGATGGAACACCAAACCCCGGGTGCAGATGGATTGCAAGGCACCAAAGTCATGAGAAGCCAGAACGAGTATTTCGGCCTTTTCGATCAAACTGGTAATACGTACTTTAGCCTTTGCCATAAAGTTGGCATCGCCAGCACCGATCACTTCATCCAGCAACAAAATGTCGCCACCAACCGTAGTAGAGATAGCAAAAGCCAGTCGTACCTGCATCCCGGCAGAGTACGTTTTAATCGGGTAATCAATAAACTCGCCCAGATCGGCAAACGCCACAATCTCGTCGATCTTCTCTCGCATGAACTTTGGCGACAAACCAAGCAGTAAACCACGGTAGAGAATGTTCTCACGTCCCGTGGCATCCGGTTCAAAGCCCAAGCTCAGATCAAACAGCGAACGAACCTGGCCTTGTACCACCAGTTCACCGCTGGAGATTGGATACAAGCCGGCGACCGTCTTGAGGAATGTGCTTTTGCCCGCGCCATTATGCCCAAGAAGCCCCACGCGTTCGCCGCTGACAATTTGAACATTTATGTTCTTGAGCGCATGAATATCAGCGACGTGATTGTTGGTATCTTTCTTTGAGAAAATATTGGCCAGCAAGGACTTTAATGAACGTTCCTTATAAGCCGCGGCCGCGTAATGAAGGTTGACGTTCTTTACATTGATCTGATTGATTCTATTCATTCTCATAGGTAAAAAATCACCTTCCGCTCTGCTTTGTAACCAACATACATTGCAATTAGCCCAAAGAACAAAGCAGTACCTAAACTAAATGTATAATTTGCAAGTGTTGGCCACTCCCCTTGCAGTAGCGGCGCCCTGAACAACTGTAGAATGTGATAAATCGGGTTGTAATCAACCAGCGCATGCAGCCCGCCGTTTTGAAACATTTTCGCTTCAAAGTACACCGGAGACACAAACCATAATGATTGCATCACAAGCCCAAGCGCATGGGGAACGTCGCGAAAACGGGTGCTGATGTAGGATAGAAGTGTGGATACAGGCCACGCTATCAAGGCAACGACAGGGAATATCGTTAGCGTCGCCAACCAGCTCCATCCGAAATTCTGAGGCATCATGATTGCCACCCAGAGATAGAGCGAAACGCTGGCCAGCATGAGCACAATTGAACTACCGAGCACTGTTCGCAAGGTATAAATGGCCAAGGGATGATTACATTGTTTAATGTAGGCATCCGCCTGAACGAAAGACAATGACCCGCCAATTGTATTAGCGGAAATAAACTCCCAAACTACGATTCCTGATAGAACATAGGGTGCGTAGGTTAATACGTCCGTATTGAACAGCCGGCTGAATACCAGCGTCAGGAGTATCGTCATACCCAATGGCTGGATAATTGACCACGTTACGCCAAAAAAAGATCGGCGCCAGCGAGAACGCAAATCAGCTAGAGCAAGATGCACCCAAAAGTATCGAGCAGCCCACACGCGAGAAAAATACGAAAACATTACTTCCCCTGAATAATTAAATTCGAAAGCCTGGACATTATTCGTCCTCTTTGAATTTTATGAGAATTGAGACTGTTACCAGCCTCAATCCCAACGCAACATCAGCTGGCAAAGTAAGCCCGAATTTCATCTACTACTTGCTGCACCTGTTCACGGCTCAGCGTCGGATAACTTGGAAGGTTCACCCCTCGCAAGCTGAGGTCCTGCGCTACCGGGAAGGACTCATCCGTCTTGCAATGTGGCATATGGTGAGCAGGAGCGAACAGAGGACGTGTCTCAATGCCCTTGTTCTTCAAATGATCACGCAATGCCTGACGCTGACTCTGATCATCCAACAGTATCGAGCACATCCAGTAGGAGTGACGAGTACCTGGCTGCTCTGCGTGCATCTGCAGCGGAAGCCCTTCGAGCGCTTCGCGATACCAGTCTGCAACCTGACGCTTAAGAGCGATGATCTCGTCTGCACGCTCCAACTGGGCAAGGCCAATGGCTGCGCAGATGTTGGTCATCCGATAGTTGAATGCCAACTCATCGTGCCAATACTCGCGGGTCTTGGACACACCCTGGCTTTTAAGATGACAGGCTCTCTCGTGGATGTCCTTGTTCTTGGACACCACCATTCCACCCTCACCGGTGGTAATGGTCTTGTTGCCAAAAAAGCTGAACGTGGCGACATCGCCAAAAGTCCCTACGTGCTGACCTTTGTACAGAGAGCCGAAAGCTTCTGCACAGTCTTCGATCAGCAGCAGATTATGCTCTTTACACAGCGCGACGACTTCATCCATGTCACACGCCAGACCGTACAAGTGCACCACCATGACGGCTTTGGTTTTCGGCGTTATGCGGCTTCGGATGTCTGGAACGCTGACGTTCCAGGTATCAGCCAGGGACTCAGCGTACACGACGCTGGCCCCGGTTTGCATAATGGTGTTGACCGACGCCACGTAAGTGAGCGTTGGGACAATCACCTCATCGCCAGGCCCAAGCCCCAGAGCGGCCATTGCCAAGTGCAGGGCTACCGTGCCATTGCTCACCGTGGTCGCATGTTCGGCACCGATGTATCGGGCAAACTCGCTCTCAAAGCGGGAGATGAATTCTCCGCGAGAAGAAATCCAGGTCGAATCAAGACACTGGTTTACATATTCCTTTTCGCGGCCGCCCAGAAAGGGCTGATATACCGGTATCATCCCAGTCCCCTTATTCCTGACCCTTGAAGTATTTAAAGCCGTGTTCAGCGACCAGCTTGTCGCGTTTGGCTTCACTCAGATCTTCACGCATCATTTCTTCTACCAGCTCAGCGAAGGTAGTACGTGGTACCCAGCCCAGTTTGGCTTTGGCTTTGCTTGGGTCACCCAACAGCGTCTCAACTTCGGCAGGACGGAAATAACGTGGGTCGACGGCAACGATGCATTTGTTGGTTGCGACGTCGTAACCTTTCTCGTCTACACCCTGGCCTTCCCAACGAATCTTGATATCTGCTTCTTTCGCTGCAACTTCAACAAACTCCCGAACGGAATGCTGTTCACCGGTAGCGATCACAAAGTCGTCTGGTGTTTCTTGTTGCAGCATAAGCCATTGCATTTCCACGTAATCACGGGCATGACCCCAGTCACGCAGGGCGTCCATGTTACCTAGGTACAGGCAGTCTTGCAGACCGACCTTGATACGTGCCAAGGCGCGCGTGATCTTACGGGTTACGAAGGTTTCGCCGCGGATCGGAGATTCATGATTAAAGAGAATACCGTTGCAGGCATACATGCCGTAAGACTCACGGTAGTTCACGGTGATCCAATAGGCGTACATCTTGGCGACGGCATATGGGGAGCGGGGATAGAAAGGCGTGGTTTCTTTCTGAGGAATTTCCTGCACCAGACCATAAAGCTCGGAGGTGGATGCTTGATAGAACTTGGTTTTCTTCTCAAGACCGGCGATCCGGATTGCTTCAAGGATGCGCAGTGTACCCATGGCATCAGTGTCAGCTGTATATTCTGGTGATTCGAAGGAAACGGCTACGTGGCTTTGTGCCCCGAGATTGTAAACTTCATCTGGTTGTACTTCCTGCACGATGCGAATCAAGCTGCTCGAATCGGTCAGGTCGCCGTAGTGCAGTTTCAGATCATAGCCTTTCTTATGCGGGTCGTGGTAAAGATGGTCAATACGGTGAGTATTGAACAAGGAGGCACGGCGCTTGATACCGTGTACCGAATAACCTTTCTTGAGCAAGAACTCAGCAAGGTAAGCACCATCTTGACCAGTAATACCCGTAATCAACGCTACTTTCTTGTCGCTCATTTTTTCACCAATTTAAATTAATCAATCGAACAGTAAGTCTCTATCGGAGAGCCAACTTATCGCTGCCCCTCACCTTCCCTCTGGAAGTGAGAACCGTTTTTTCATTCCATATTTCTACTGTTCAGCAGTCCCTCAATTTCTTTAACTTTCAACGCCACCAGCGCTGGGTCTCCTTTACTTTCCACATTCAATCTCAACAGAGGTTCTGTATTTGAGCCTCGGAGATTAAATCGCCAGTCAGAAAATTCCAGACTGACTCCATCGGTTTGATCAAGGTGAGGCCCGTGAGGTAAATAATGTGCCAGGACCTCTTCCAGCGCCGCTGACACATCGTTCACTCGATAATTGATTTCACCACTGCATGGATAGGCGGCAATGCGCTCATCAACAAGCTGGGCCAGATTTTTTCCCGACGCAGACATTAATTCGGTCACCAATAACCAGGGAATCATGCCGCTGTCACAGTAGGCGAAATCCCGGAAATAATGGTGAGCACTCATCTCGCCGCCGTAGATCGCATTCTCCAGACGCATGCGCTCCTTGATAAAGGCATGCCCGGTTTTGCATTGTACTGAAACACCGCCCGCCAATCGAACCTGATCGATCGTGCTCCAGGTCAGTCTGGGATCATGGATGATTTTGGAGCCTGGGTTCTTCTTGAGCAGCATTTCCGCCAGCAGACCAACCAGGTAATAGCCCTCGACGAAGCGGCCATCCTGGTCGAAGAAGAAGCAGCGATCAAAGTCACCATCCCACGCAATTGCCAAGTCGCAGCCGTTTGCCAGCAACGCTTGCCGTGTCAGCGTGCGGTTCTCTGGCAGAAGCGGATTGGGCACACCGTTGGGAAAGTTGCCATCGGGCTCGGCGTTGATGACCACCCATTCGAAGGGTAGCTTTTGGGCCAACTGCCGCAACACTGGCCCGGCAGCGCCATTGCCCGGGTCGGCAAGTATTTTCAGCGGTTTGAGATTCGCAACGTTGACGTAACTGAGAAGGTGCTCAATGTAGGTCGTCTTATCCAGTTCGAATCGAACTTCGCCGGGGCTTGCAGCCAAGGCTCCCAAATCACCACTTTCCACACGGTCGCGTATGGCATTTAGCCCGGTGTCGCCACTGATAGGCCGAGATTCGGACTTCACAAGCTTCATCCCGTTGTAACCCTTGGGATTGTGACTTGCGGTGATCATCATTCCACCATCCGCCTTGAACGAGCTAGTGGCAAAGTAGACTTCTTCGGTGCCACACAAGCCGATATCGATGACGTTGGCACCTGCCTCGAGCAAACCACGTGTCATCGCCTCTGCCAGCATCGGGCTTTCGAGCCGCATGTCCCGCCCCAGCACAATGTTTTTGCCCTGTAGCTCGACAACCATGGCCCGGCCAATCCGGTAAGCAACCTCTTCATTGAGATCAGATGGCACTTGGCCGCGAATGTCATAGGCTTTGAAACACTGGGTTTTGATCGGGGTATTCATACCGCTCTCTTGCTGAGGTATGTGGAAGCGAAGCCGATTAACGGCTCTGCTTTCTCGTCAGGATGGAAATGCATCAGGACCAGCCCAGATGCAAAAAAGCCTGACCGGTGGAAATCCACCGATCCGGCTTGTAACTGCGACGGTACTCTTACTTATCGACGCGGCCGTAATTATCTTCAAAACGAACAATATCGTCCTCGCCGAGATAGTCACCACTTTGTACTTCAATCATCACCAGGTCTATGACCCCAGGATTCATCAAACGGTGCTGATGACCAGCACGAATAAACGTGGACTCGTTGGTGTTCAACATCAGCTCCTGCTGATCGTTGATGACCTTAGCCATCCCGCTGACAACGATCCAGTGTTCGCTTCTGTGATGGTGCATCTGCAAGGACAACGAAGCCTTGGGCTTCACCACAATGCGCTTGATCTTGAAGCGCTCGCCGTTTTCCAGGGTTGTGTAGGTCCCCCAAGGGCGATGAACGGTGCGATGGAGCAAATGCACCGTGTGGCTGGCCGCCTTGAGCTGATTGACAATATGCTTTACGTCTTGGGCGTGATCTTTGTGGGCGATCATCACCGCGTCCGGGGTATCGATGACCAGCAGGTCCTCAACCCCGACCAGCGCAGTCAGTCGATCTTCACTGTTTACATAATTGTTACGGGAATTGTGGGACAACACCTCGCCTTCAAAACGATTGCCATCTTCATCAGGCTCGGTCAGTTCACTGACCGCGTTCCAGGAACCGATGTCACTCCAACCAATATCACAAGGGATGGTCGCTACCTTGGAGGAGCGCTCCATCAATGCGTAATCGATGGAGATGTCTGGAACCTCTGCGAATGCATCGGCGTCGAGTGCCAGGCAACGATACTTGTCAGAGATGGTAAGGCGCGAGCTTTCAATGGTTTTACTGACAGCTTCCACCACGTCCGGGGCATGCTGACGAAGCTCTTCCAACACAGTGCCAACCCGGAAGCAGAACATCCCGGAGTTCCAATAGTAGTTGCCCGCGCTGACGTAGCCTTCAGCCGTTTCAAGATTGGGCTTTTCGACGAAGCGCGCAACTTTCAGACCACCCTTCAGGGGCGCATCTTTTTGAGCTTCAATGTACCCGAACCCTGTTTCAGGATAGGTCGGCTGAATACCAAAGGTGACCAGCCAGCCTTCGGAGGCAAGCGCAACTGCACTGGCTACCGCCGCCGCAAATGCTTTTTCGTCTTTGATCAGGTGGTCTGCCGCCAACACCAACATTTGGGCGTCGGGGCCATGCGAAGCTTCCAGTTGAAGCGCCGCAGCAGCGACGGCGGCAGCTGTATTACGCCCGAAAGGCTCAAGGATGAAACCTTGCGAGTGCTTGTGCGTGTTGACCGCACCGTACTCGTCTTCGGTCTTGAACAGGAGCTCACGGTTGGTCACCGTAAGAACTTCCACAACACCTTCCAGACGCGAAGCACGAAGGAACGTTTTCTGGATTAGATTCTGGCCATCTGGCAGATCCATGAACGGCTTTGGATGGGCCTCCCGGGAGACAGGCCATAACCGGCTGCCTACTCCGCCAGACAAAATTACGGGAATCAGTTCCATGCTCTAAATCCTTAATCCCCTTCCGGCAGATTCATCCAGAAAGTGGGCTCAGTTATGTTTCTGGTCATCCTTGCATCGTATGCAATGCAAGTTTTTTGCTCGAGTCGACCGAGGGTGACAGCCAAGCATCAATCCAAACCGGTTGATTTTACACCGAGTACGCCTCCCCCTCACTCGCTAGCTCGACCACTTATCCGTATTCCTGCCTCAATTTTTTGAGGCGATCTCGATAAGTCGGAGCCAGGAGTGCGGGCCCAATAAGCCTGAGGCATGCAGCACTGAATGGGGTCAGATAGTTCTGCCGGCCATTCTACAGCTAGTACCGGGAATAAATAACTCATGCGAAGGGCAGATACGAAAATCATTTGAAAACAAACGATTTCTTCAAATCGACATCAAAATAATATCAATCGTCAGCCACGATCAATTCTCACTCAAGCCTCGTCAATCCTGCGCCTTCAAAAGCTTTTCCAGATAGGAACCATAACCGGTCTTGCTGAGACGCACTGCCTGAGCCGACAGCTCAGCGGCGGAAATCCAGCCACTGCTGTAAGCAATCTCCTCCAGACAGGCAACTTTCAAACCCTGCCGCTTCTCAATGGTATGCACGAAGTGGCTCGCCTCCAGCAACGAATCATGTGTACCGGTATCCAGCCAGGCAAAGCCGCGACCAAGCATTTCGACTTTGAGGGTCTTCTGCTCAAGGTACGCACGGTTGACATCAGTGATCTCCAACTCACCACGCGCGGATGGCTTGATATTCTTGGCGATCTCGACAACCTGGTTGTCGTAGAAGTACAGCCCCGTCACCGCATAGCTCGATTTTGGCTTCAGTGGCTTTTCTTCGATACTCAAAGCGTGGCCGGCAGCGTCGAACTCCACTACACCAAAACGCTCCGGGTCCGATACGTGATAGCCGAATACCGTCGCTCCATGCTCTTGAGCGCTGGCCGAACGCAGATTGTCCGAGAAGTGTTGACCGTAAAAGATGTTGTCGCCCAGGATCAGACAGCAAGGATCCTTGCCGATGAACTCTTCACCAATGATGAACGCCTGCGCCAGACCGTCCGGGCTTGGCTGCTCAGCGTAAGTCAGCTTGATGCCGTACAGACTGCCGTCACCCAGCAATTTACGGAAGCACGGCAGGTCTTCAGGGGTGGAGATAATCAGGATTTCGCGTATACCGGCGAGCATCAACACCGACAGCGGATAGAAGATCATCGGCTTGTCGTAGATCGGCAGCATCTGCTTGGACACGCCGAGGGTCAACGGGTGCAGACGAGTACCCGAGCCACCAGCGAGGATGATGCCTTTACGATTTGTCGTGGTCATTTGTTCAGGACTTCCATAAGCATTCGGGTGACACCACTTTGCCAATCCGGCAAGTGCAAAGAAAAATTGTCGCGCAGCTTCTGAGTATTCAATCGGGAATTCAGAGGGCGGCGCGCCGGTGTCGGGTAGGCGGTCGTTTCGATCGGATTGATCGCTGTGACAGCAAGCTCTTCACCGTTGGCCTTGGCAAAACCGATCACATGGCTGGCATAGCCGTGCCAGGACACTTCGCCGGCGGCCGCCAAGTGATAAAGACCCGCCAGCTCAGGACGCTGCAACACTTGCTGAATAGCCAGCGCCGTCACGTCAGCGATCAGGTCTGCGCCGGTAGGGGCGCCGATCTGGTCGGCGATGACGCTCAGGGTTTCGCGATCCTTGGCCAGGCGCAGCATGGTCTTGGCGAAGTTGTTACCGCGAGCACCATAGACCCAACTGGTGCGGAAGATCAGGTACTTGCATCCCGAGGCAATAATCGCCTGCTCGCCGGCCAGTTTGCTGGCACCGTAGTGATTCACCGGTGCGACGGCATTGGTTTCTTGCCACGGCGTCAGGCCTTCACCGCTGAACACGTAATCGGTCGAGTAGTGAATCAGCCAAGCCCCTAGAGATGCGGCTTCTTCAGCCATAACCTGACTCGCCTGACCGTTCACACGATCGGCCAGCTCAGTCTCGGATTCAGCTTTATCGACCGCAGTGTAGGCCGCTGCGTTGACGATGATGTCGGGTTTAACCTGACGGATCGTCGCGCGCAGTGCATTGAGGTCAGACAGGTCGCCGCTCAAACCATCGACCGGATGACGGTCCAGGGCGATCAGTTCGCCAAGAGGCGCAAGAGAGCGCTGCAGCTCCCAGCCGACCTGGCCGTTTTTTCCCAACAGGAGAATTTTCATGCTTTGTCCGAACGGTCCGTGTAGTTCTGGTCGATCCATTGCTGGTAGCTGCCGCTCTTCACGTGAGCCACCCACTCAGTGTTGTTCAGGTACCACTCGACAGTCTTGCGTATACCGGTTTCAAAGGTTTCTTCCGGTGTCCAACCCAGCTCGCGCTGGATTTTGCTGGCGTCGATCGCGTAACGCTGGTCGTGGCCCGGGCGATCCTGAACGTAGGTGATCAGGCTGGCGTGTGGACGATGAGCAGAGTCTGGGCGCAGTTCATCAAGCAGTGCGCAAAGGGTATGCACCACTTCGATGTTTTGCTTCTCGTTATGGCCGCCGATGTTGTAGGTCTCGCCGATCACGCCTTCGGTCACGACTTTGTACAGTGCGCGGGCGTGGTCTTCGACGTAGAGCCAGTCACGAACCTGATTGCCTTTGCCGTAGACCGGCAGCGGCTTGCCTTCCAGTGCGTTGAGAATGATCAGCGGGATCAATTTCTCAGGGAAGTGGAACGGACCATAGTTGTTCGAACAGTTGGTAACCAGGGTCGGCAGGCCGTAGGTACGACTCCAGGCGCGAACCAGGTGATCGGAACTGGCCTTGCTGGCCGAGTACGGCGAACTTGGCTGATAAGGCGTGGTTTCGGTGAAGAGGTCTTCCGGACCTTCAAGGTCTCCGTAGACTTCGTCGGTGGAAATATGGTGGAAGCGGAAGTTGGCTTTACGCGCATCGTCCAGTGCCGCCCAATAGTGGCGTGCAGCTTCCAGCAAGGTGTAAGTGCCGATGATGTTGGTCTGGATGAATTCAGACGGACCGGAGATCGAGCGATCAACGTGGGATTCTGCGGCCAGATGCATGATGGCATCCGGTTGATGTTCACGCAGGACACGATCCACCTGATCACGGTCGCAGATGTCGACGCGCTCGAACACGTAACGCGAGTTCTGGCTGACTTCGGCCAGCGACTCAAGGTTACCGGCATAAGTCAGTTTATCGACGTTAACGACAGAGTCGGCAGTGTTGGAGATGATATGACGAATGACTGCTGAACCGATGAACCCGGCGCCGCCAGTTACTAGAATTTTCACGCGAAACCATACCCTTGAGTTGCTGACAGGGCCGCCAACCGCGCACCGTCTAATCCATGAATGCAAAAGCCATCAAGTCAGCCATGGCTTCTGACAGAGTCAGTCTGAACCGATGCGGGAATCCCCCCCCTAATCGGCCAAGCGCAGCATTTTACAGCTTAATGAAGGTTTTACTAATGGATATGGACAAGCTGTGACATCAACCCAACTCGCACGACGGGATTGTCACATCAGACAAGACGCTTGCGTGAGGCTCTGGACGCACGCCCCAGAAACCAACCCAGAATCGGTCCTATTATCATGCCGACCAGCAGCGCAATCACCATGATCAACGACACAGGTAACTGTGGGCCCGCCCAACCGAAGAACAGCAGGGACACGCGTTGCTGGTTCTCAAGAACGAACGCCAGGATCACCAGAACGAGCAACAGGACAAATACAGCGAGGAGTACGCGCTTGAGGTTACGCATCAGCGGCTCCTTGAAGTGCGGAAGCCGTCAAAGCCCTTCCTCCTCATCTTCGTTCACACGATCGCGCAGTTCTTTGCCTGGCTTGAAATGCGGAACAAACTTGCCGTCGAGGCTGACGGACTGACCTGTTTTTGGATTACGCCCCACGCGCGGCGCGCGATAGTGCAGTGAAAAACTGCCAAAACCACGGATCTCGATTCGATCACCAGTGGCCAGACATTGGGACATTTGCTCAAGCATGGTCTTGATGGCCAGCTCTACATCTTTGGATGAGAGTAGCCCTTGATGGGTGACAATTCGTTCGATCAACTCCGACTTCGTCATATTTTTCCCTTCTTTTTCAAGCAGCTAGATCAGCGCTTCAAAGGTTTTAGCATGCCCCGAGTAATTTGAACAGCCCGAGTGTTGACATATTGTTCCTAGCAGCGAGATGCCCAATTCAAGGCACCGGAACTCTGATCGAACCCACACACTCACCTGCAGATAACCAGCATGGTGCGTGTCAGATAGCCCGCGGGATTGAAACCGAAAGGGAATATATCTTCCTCCTTGGCGTCATCAGACCTTACGATGACTTTATAACCTGCCCCTTTACACTCCTTGGCCGCTCGCTTGTGACACCTCTCCCATCCTGAGCCCAATCCCGAACAATCGACCTCTATACCACTGACGCCGCGCACCACATGAGTCTTGGCGCTGGTGGTACAACCTGCCAATGTCATTACTGCTATCACGACA
The DNA here is from genome assembly GCF_047304405.1 of Pseudomonas sp. Pseusp11. Taxonomy (NCBI): domain Bacteria; kingdom Pseudomonadati; phylum Pseudomonadota; class Gammaproteobacteria; order Pseudomonadales; family Pseudomonadaceae; genus Pseudomonas; species Pseudomonas sp. Pseusp11. The sequence goes on along the minus strand of NZ_JBGLZF010000001.1, from coordinate 115,415 downwards.
ATGAGCTTGTTCATTCACTTCCTTATGCCGGATGCGCAACCCGGCGGTCGTTCACTTCAGACTAAGCCTAGCCTTGAATAGACGATTGACCTGTATGAAGTTACAGACAACTTATGTAGATCATTGGTTTCACGAAAGAAATATTGCAGCATCAGCACGTTTGGGATTCACCAAATCGTAGACACAAAAAAGGGCGACCGAAGTCGCCCTTTTTCTATGGTCTGACAGAACTCAGTTCTGTTTTTCCATTTGTGCACGCAACAGGTCGCCCAGAGTGGTAGGACCAGCAGCGATGTCAGCAGCAGGCTTGTCTTTCAAGCTCTGGATTGCTTCTTTCTCTTCAGCATCATCTTTCGACTTGATGGAGAGCTGGATTACGCGGCTCTTGCGATCAACGCTGATGATCTTGGCTTCTACTTCCTGGCCTTCTTTCAGAACGTTACGCGCGTCTTCAACGCGGTCACGGCTGATTTCGGAGGCTTTCAGAGTCGCTTCGATATCGTCGGCCAGAGTGATGATGGCGCCTTTGGCGTCAACTTCCTTCACGATGCCTTTAACGATGGCGCCTTTGTCGTTCTCTTGAACGTACTCGGAGAACGGATCGCTTTCCAGTTGCTTGATACCCAGGGAGATGCGCTCACGCTCTGGGTCAACCGACAGGATAACGGTGTCCAGCTCGTCGCCTTTCTTGAAGCGGCGTACGGCTTCTTCGCCCACTTCGTTCCAGGAGATGTCGGACAGGTGAACCAGACCGTCGATGCCGCCGTCCAGACCAATGAAGATACCGAAATCGGTGATCGACTTGATGGTGCCGGAGATTTTATCGCCCTTGTTGAACTGGCCAGAGAAATCTTCCCATGGGTTAGATTTGCACTGCTTGATGCCGAGAGAGATACGACGACGCTCTTCGTCGATGTCCAGAACCATAACTTCCACTTCGTCGCCGACTTGTACGACTTTCGAAGGGTGGATGTTCTTGTTGGTCCAGTCCATTTCGGAAACGTGTACCAGACCTTCAACGCCTTCCTCCAGCTCAGCGAAGCAGCCGTAGTCGGTCAGGTTGGTTACACGAGCGGTAACGCGAGTGCTTTCTGGGTAACGGGCTTTGATAGCAACCCATGGATCTTCGCCCAGTTGCTTGAGGCCCAGGGAAACACGATTGCGCTCGCGATCGTACTTCAGAACCTTGACATCGATCTCGTCGCCAACGTTGACGATTTCGGAAGGATGCTTGATACGTTTCCAAGCCATGTCGGTAATGTGCAGCAGGCCATCGACGCCACCCAGATCGACGAATGCGCCGTAATCGGTGAGGTTCTTGACGATACCTTTGACTTGTTGGCCTTCCTGCAGGGATTCCAGCAGAGCTTCACGCTCGGCGGAGTTCTCGGCTTCGAGGACGCTGCGACGGGAAACGACAACGTTGTTGCGTTTCTGGTCGAGTTTGATGACCTTGAATTCCAGCTCTTTGCCTTCCAGGTGCGTGGTGTCGCGCACTGGACGGACGTCAACCAGAGAACCTGGCAGGAACGCACGGATGCCGTTAACGTCGACAGTGAAGCCGCCTTTAACCTTACCGTTGATAACGCCCTTGACCACTTCTTCGGCTGCGAAGGCTGCTTCCAGAACAATCCAGCATTCAGCGCGCTTGGCTTTTTCACGGGACAGCTTGGTTTCACCAAAGCCGTCTTCAACCGAGTCCAGAGCAACGTGAACTTCGTCACCGACGTTGATGTTCAGTTCGCCAGCGTCGTTGTAGAACTGCTCAAGCGGGATGAGTGCTTCAGACTTCAGGCCAGCGTGAACGGTTACCCAGCGAGCTTGGTAATCGATATCAACGATAACACCGGTGATGATGGAGCCTGCCTGAAGGTTCAGGGTTTTTAGGCTTTCTTCAAAGAGTTCCGCAAAGCTTTCGCTCATTTTAATTCCTGTTGATAAGGGCGAAGAATACGCCCATCTCCACATCCCAGACGATGTGGGTTAGTTTCATTTAAAAGAAGCTCCGCAGGACTATGACTGGTCCCCTGCGGCCCTCTTGGTCACCCGGCGATATCGCGAATGGCGATCTCGCTCATGATGCGTTCCAGCACCTGATCGATGGATAATTCCGTGGAATCCAGCTGTATGGCGTCAGCCGCCGGTTTGAGCGGGGCTACCGCTCGCTGGGTGTCACGCTCATCGCGCGCACGTATCTCATCTAGCAGACTCGACAGACTAACACCATCGACTTTGCCCTTCAACTGCAAGTAACGTCGGCGCGCACGCTCTTCGGCACTGGCAGTGAGGAAAATCTTCAAGGGCGCGTCGGGAAATACCACCGTACCCATGTCGCGACCATCGGCCACCAGACCCGGCGCCTCCTGAAAAGCCCGCTGACGCTGCAGCAACGCCTCGCGAACCGCAGGCAACGCGGCGACCTGCGAGGCTCCCGAGCCGACACTCTCGGTACGGATCACATCGCTGACTTCATCGCCTTCCAGAATAATGCGCTGCAACTGACCGTCGGTCGCCGCGATGAACTGCACATCCAGATGAGCGGCGAGCTTCTTGAGCAATTCCTCATTGGTCAGGTCGACGCCATGGTTATGCGCGGCGAAAGCCAGCAATCGATAAAGTGCACCGGAATCCAGCAGGTTCCAGCCCAGGCGCTTGGCCAGAATCCCGGCGACAGTACCTTTGCCAGAGCCGCTTGGCCCATCAATAGTGATGACCGGTGCAATGCTGATCACGACTGAGCCTCTTGTGCAACACGGATACCGACCTGCGCGCACAGCGCGAGGAAGTTCGGGAACGAGGTCGCGACGTTGGCGCAATCATGGATGCGGATCGGCGCAGTGGCGCGCAGTGAAGCCACGCTGAAGGCCATGGCAATCCGGTGATCGCCGTGACCGTGCACTTCGCCGCCGCCGATCTGGCCGCCGTCGATGATGAGGCCGTCCGGAGTGGGCTCGCACTTGACGCCCAGCGCCAGCAGACCGTCCGCCATGACCTGGATCCGGTCCGATTCCTTCACGCGCAACTCTTCGGCACCACGCAGCACAGTGCGACCTTCGGCACATGCAGCCGCCACGAACAGCACCGGAAACTCGTCGATAGCCAGTGGAACCAGCGCTTCGGGAATCTCGATACCTTTGAGTTTAGCTGCCCGTACGCGCAGGTCGGCTACCGGCTCGCCACCGACTTCACGCTGGTTTTCCAGAGTGATGTCAGCGCCCATCAGACGCAGGATGTCGATTACGCCGGTACGGGTCGGATTGATACCGACGTGTTCGAGCACCAACTCCGAACCTTCGGCAATCGACGCCGCCACCAGGAAGAACGCCGACGACGAGATATCGCCCGGCACCTCAATGTGGGTCGCGGTCAGATTGTGGCCGGACTCGACCGAGGCCGTCGCCCCGTTAACGGTCACCGGGTAGCCGAAGCCACGCAGCATGCGTTCGGTGTGGTCGCGAGTCGGTGCCGGCTCGGTGACCGTGGTCTTGCCTTCGGCATACAGACCCGCCAGCAGCAGGCAGGATTTAACCTGGGCACTGGCCATCGGCATGGTGTAAGTCAGGCCCTTGAGCTTGTTGCCGCCACGAATGGTCATCGGTGGACGACCGTCAGCGGCGGTCTCGATCACAGCGCCCATTTCACGTAGCGGATTGGCCACGCGATTCATCGGACGCTTGGACAACGAAGCGTCGCCGGTCAGGGTGCTGTCGAAGTTCTGCGCAGCCAACAGGCCAGACAGCAGACGCATCGAAGTGCCGGAGTTACCCAGATAGATCGGGCCCGGCGCAGGCTTCAGGCCATGCAGGCCGACGCCGTGAATGGTCACACGACCATGGTGCGGACCTTCGATGACGACGCCCATGTCGCGGAAAGCTTGCAGGGTCGCCAGGGCGTCTTCGCCCTCGAGGAAACCTTCCACTTCGGTGACGCCTTCAGCCAGGGAACCGAGCATGATCGAGCGGTGGGAAATCGATTTGTCGCCCGGTACACGAATCCGCCCAGTCAGGCGGCCACCAGGTTGTGCCAGGAAAATCAGATCGTTGGAATTCATAGCGTCCACATAGGCCCGGCGGGCCAGGATTTTACTGAAATGCTCGCGGGCAACCCGGGCGCGAGTGAACACGCCCAACAATTGGTGCCCATCCCCTGCATCGACCGCGTCGCGCAAGGCGTCGAGGTCGCTGCGAAATGTATCGAGTGTGCGCAGGACAGCTTCGCGGTTGGCGAGGAAGATGTCGTGCCACATGACCGGGTCGCTACCGGCGATTCTTGTGAAATCGCGGAAACCGCCCGCAGCGTAACGGAAGATCTCAAGATTTTCATTGCGTTTGGCCAATGAATCGACCAAACCGAACGCCAGCAAGTGCGGCAAATGGCTGGTCGCCGCCAACACTTCGTCATGACGCTCGACTTGCATGTGCTCGACGTCGGCGCCCAATTCGCGCCACAAGCGGTCGACCACCGCCAGCGCGGCCGGGTCGGTCTGATCCAGCGGCGTCAGAATCACTTTATGGCGACGGAACAGGTCGGAATTGGAGGCTTCCACCCCGCTCTGTTCGGAACCGGCAATCGGATGCCCCGGCACGAAACGCGCCGGCATGCCGCTAAACGCCTCGGTCGCCGCACGCACCACATTGCCTTTGGCGCTGCCAACATCGGTCAGAATCGCCTGCCCCAGATCTATGCCCGCCAACAGCGCGAGCAGTTTCTCCATGGCCAGGATCGGTACCGCCAACTGAATCACGTCGGCACCCTGGCAAGCTGCCGCAAGGTCTACTTCGCAGCGATCCACCACACCCAACTCGACCGCCAGTTTGCGCGACTGTGGATCGAGATCGACCCCGACCACTTCGCGGCACAGACCGCTTTCACGCAGGCCTTTGGCAAACGAACCGCCGATCAACCCCAGACCGACCACCACCAGGCGACCGATCATAGGTTCAGCAGATTGCAGTGCAGTGACATCAACCACGAGCCATAACCTTGGTCAGCGCCTCGAGGAAGCGGCTGTTTTCCGCTGGCAAACCGATGGTGATACGCAGGTGGTTCGGCATGCCGTAGTTGGCCACCGGACGCACGATCACGCCTTCACGTAGCAACCCCTGGAACACCGGGGCAGCAACGCGACCCAGATCGACACAGATGAAGTTGCCTTTGGATGGAATCCAGCTCAGCCCCAACTCACGGAAACCTGCCTCTAGCTGCTGCATGCCGGACTGGTTCAGGCGACGGCTTTCAGCCAGGTACTCGACGTCTTGCAGCGCAGCACAAGCGGCGGCCAGTGCGAGGCTGTTGACGTTGAACGGCTGACGCACGCGATTGAGCACATCGGCGACGATGGCCGAGGACAAACCGTAGCCGACCCGCAGCGACGCCAGGCCATAGGCCTTGGAGAAGGTGCGCGAGACCAGCAGGTTCGGATAGGCCGCCAGATAGTCCAGGCCATCCGGCAAGTCGCTGCCTTCGGCGTACTCGATGTAGGCCTCGTCCAGCACCACCAGTACATGGGCCGGAACGTCCTGCAGGAATTCATCCAGCGCCTCGGCGTCGAACCAGGTCCCGGTCGGGTTGTTCGGGTTGGCGATGAACACCACGCGAGTGTCGGCATCGATCGCGGCCAGCATGGCCGGCAGATCATGACCCCAATCTTTGGCCGGGATCACTTTTGCCTGGGCGCCAACGGCCTGGGTCACGATCGGATAGACCGCAAACGCATGCTCGCTGAACACCGCGTTCAGGCCCGGTGCCAGATAGGCACGCGCCACCAGCTCCAGAATGTCGTTGGAGCCGTTGCCCAGCGTCACTTGGTTCAGCTCGACGCGGCACTGATCGGCCAGCAGGGTCTTGAGCGCAAAACCGTTGCCGTCCGGATAGCGGGTCAGCTCGGCCAGCGCTTCGCGAATCGCCGCCAGCGCCTTGGGACTGGCGCCCAGCGGGTTTTCGTTGCTCGCCAGTTTGACGATGCTGGCCGGATCGAGGTTCAGCTCACGAGCCAGTTCGTCCACGGGCTTGCCCGGAACGTAAGGCGAAAGTTGTTGCACGCCCGGCTGTGCCAGAGCGAGGAAGTTGCCACTCATTTGCTACCGCCCTTAGAGAACTGCTTTCGGGTAGGAACCCAGCACTTTGAGTGCCACTGCTTCCTGACTGATCTTTTCCAGCACACCTTTGACCAGCGGGTCGCGGTGATGGCCGACGAAGTCGATGAAGAACACGTAGGTCCATTTACCGCTGCGCGACGGACGGGTCTCGATCCGCGTCAGGTCGATGCCATTGTCGTGGAACGGCACCAGCAATTCGTGGAGCGCGCCGGGTTTGTTGCTCATGGAAACAATGATCGAGGTCTTGTCGTCGCCGGTCGGCGGCACTTCCTGGTTGCCGATCATCAGGAATCGCGTGGAGTTGTCCGGGCGATCCTCGATTTTCTCGGCCAGACGGGTCAACCCGTAGAGGCCGGCAGCCATGTCGCCGGCAATCGCCGCCGAGTTCCACTCACCCTTGACCCGCTTGGCCGCCTCAGCGTTGCTGGACACCGCCACGCGCTCGACATTCGGGTAATGGGCATCCAGCCACTTGCGGCACTGGGCCAGGGACTGGGCGTGGGAATAGATGCGACTGATGCTGTCGGTCTTGGTGTTTTCGCCAACCAACAGGTGGTGGTGAATGCGCAGCTCGACTTCGCCACAGATCACCATGTCGTGTTCGAGGAAGCTGTCGAGGGTGTGGTTGACCGCGCCTTCGGTGGAGTTTTCCACCGGGACCACGCCAAAGTTCACCGCACCGGCCGCCACTTCACGGAACACTTCGTCGATCGCTGCCATTGGCTTGCTGATCACCGCGTGACCGAAGTGCTTCATGGCCGCAGCCTGAGTAAAGGTACCTTCAGGGCCGAGGTAAGCCACTTTCAGCGGCTGCTCGAGGGCCAGGCACGAGGACATGATTTCGCGGAACAGCCGCGCCATCTCTTCGTTACCCAGCGGCCCCTGGTTACGCTCCATCACGCGCTTGAGCACCTGAGCTTCGCGCTCAGGACGATAGAACACCGGCACTTCGCCTTCGGCCAGCGAGGCCATCTTTACTCGCGCAACTTCCTGGGCGCAGCGTGCGCGCTCACTGATCAGTTCCAGGACCTTTTCGTCCAGAGCATCAATGCGCAGGCGCAGTGCCTTGAGTTCTTGCTCAGACATTAGCCGTGTTCCTTCTCGAACTCTGCCATGTACGAGACCAGTGCGTTGACCGCAACGATATCGACGGCGTTATAGATGGAGGCACGCATGCCGCCCACGGAACGGTGACCTTTGAGGTTCAACAGGCCACGTTCGTCGGCACCCGCCAGGAACGGCTTGTCGAGACGATCGTCGGCCAGACGGAACGGCACGTTCATCCACGAGCGGTCAGGCTTGTTGATCGGGTTGCTGTACAAGCCGCTGGCGTCGATGAAGTCGTACAGCGTACGCTGCTTCACTTCATTGAGCTTGCCGATGGCTTCGACGCCGCCCTGCTCTTTCAGCCACTCGAACACCAGACCGGACAAGTACCAGGCCAGGGTCGGCGGCGTGTTGTACATCGAGCCGTTGTCGGCCGCGACCTTGTAGTTGAGCATGGTCGGGCAGATGGAACGGGCGTTGCCCAGCAGGTCTTCGCGAACGATGTTCACGACGATGCCGCTCGGGCCGATGTTTTTCTGGGCGCCGGCGTAGATCATGCCGAAACGCGAGACATCCACCGGGCGCGAAAGAATGTCCGAGGACATGTCGGCGACCAGCGGCACATCACCGGTTTCCGGGATCCACTGGAATTCCAGGCCGCCAATGGTTTCGTTCGGCGCGTAGTGAACGTAGGCCGCATCTTTCGACAGGTTCCATTCGTTCTGACCAGGCACAGCGAAATAGTCGTAAGGCTTGGCGGTCGCGGCAACGTTGACGTGGCCGTAGCGCGAGGCTTCTTCGATCGCTTTCTGCGACCAGATACCGGTGTCGATATAGTCGGCGGTGCCGTTTTCCGGCAACAGGTTCAGCGGAATCTGAGCAAATTGCTGGCTCGCGCCACCTTGCAGAAACAGCACTTTATAGTTCGAGGGGATATTCAGCAGATCACGCAGATCCTGCTCGGCCTTGGTGGCAATGGACACGAACTCATCGCTGCGATGGCTCATTTCCATGACCGACAGGCCCTTGCCGTGCCAATCAAGGAGTTCAGCCTGGGCGCGCTTCAGGACAGCTTCGGGAAGCGCCGCAGGACCGGCACAGAAGTTATAGGCTCTCTTGCTCACATCCAATCTCGCTCTGATTTGGTGGTATCACGCAATAAATCTGTAGGAGCTGTCGAGCAGAGCGAGGCTGCGATCTTTTAGTGCTGAGCGAAAGCAAGAGCCAGATCAAGAGATCGCAGCCTCGCTTCGCTCGACAGCTCCTACATTAAAAACAATTCCACAGTTCCCTGAGGACAAACAACAAGGGGGCGAATCTTCATCCGCCCCCTGCTTGCCCGCTTACTCCTGCGGCTCTTCGTCGGCGGCGGCGTCGAGTTGCTGGTCGTCGGCAACATCGTCGATCACGACCTCACCGTCGAACACTGCACCCTCTTCACCTTCAAGCCCTTCGCCTTCCAGCTCTTCGCCTTCGACTTCCGACGGCTCCTGAACCCGCTCCAGGCCCACCAGCGTTTCATCGTTGGCCAGCTTGATCAGGGTCACGCCCTGGGTGTTACGACCCAGGCTGGACACTTCGTCGACGCGGGTACGAACCAATGTACCCTGGTCGGAAATCAGCATGATTTCCTCGCCATCAAGCACCTGGACCGCGCCGACCAGACGGCCGTTACGCTCGTTGCTGACCATCGCGATAACACCCTGACCGCCACGCTTGTACTCAGGGAACTCGGTGATCGCGGTGCGCTTGCCGAAACCACGCGCCGAAGCGGTGAGGATCTGGCTGCCTTCTTCCGGGATCAGCATGGAAATCAGCTTCTGGCCTTCCGGCAGACGCATGCCGCGGACACCGCGAGCGGTACGGCCCATGGCGCGAACGTCGGTTTCCTTGAAGCGAGTCACCTTGCCGCCGTCGGAGAACAGCATGACTTCGCGATCGCCATCGGTAATGGCCGCAGAGATCAGCACGTCGCCTTCATCCAGCTCCAGCGCGATCAGACCGACGCTGCGTTGACGACTGAAGGATTCCAGCGGGGTCTTCTTCACGGTGCCTTTGGCAGTGGCCATGAAGATGAAGTGACCTTCGGTGTATTCCTCGACCGGCAGCATGGTGGTGATGTATTCATCACTGTCCAGCGGCAGCAGGTTGACCAGCGGACGACCACGGGCAGCGCGGGACGCTTCCGGAATTTCATAGGTTTTCAGCCAGTACACTTTGCCTTTGCTGGAGAACAGCAGCAGCGTGGTGTGGCTGTTGGCGACCAGCAGGTGAGCGATGTAGTCCTCATCCTTCACGCCGGTAGCCGATTTACCTTTACCACCACGACGCTGAGCCTGGTACGCCGCCAGCGGCTGGGTCTTGGCGTAGCCACCGTGGGAAATGGTCACGACGCGCTCTTCTTCCGGGATCATGTCGCCCAGGGTCAGGTCGAGACGGGCATCGAGAATCTCGGTGCGACGCACATCGCCGTACTCGGCACGGATCACTTCCAGCTCTTCGCGGATCACTTCCATCAGGCGCGTGGCGCTGTTGAGGATGCGGATCAGCTCGCCGATCTGGTTGAGGATCTCTTGATACTCGGCCAGCAGCTTTTCGTGTTCCAGACCAGTCAAACGGTGCAGACGCAGCTCCAGAATGGCTTGCGCCTGCTCTGGCGACAGGAAGTACTTGCCGTCGCGCAGACCGTATTGCGGATCGAGGTTTTCCGGACGGCACGAATCGGCACCGGCACGTTCGACCATCGCGACCACGGCGGAGGATTCCCAAGGCGTGCTGATCAGCGCTTCCTTGGCTTCCGACGGGGTCGGCGAAGCCTTGATCAGGGCGATGACCGGGTCGATGTTCGACAGGGCAACCGCCTGACCTTCCAGGATGTGGCCACGTTCGCGCGCTTTACGCAGCTCGAACACGGTACGACGGGTCACGACTTCGCGACGGTGACGAACGAAGGCTTCCAGCAGATCCTTGAGGTTGAGGATCCGCGGACGACCGTCGATCAGCGCGACGATGTTGATGCCGAACACGCTTTGCAGCTGAGTCTGGGCGTAGAGGTTGTTGAGGATCACCTCAGGCACTTCGCCGCGACGCAGCTCGATCACGACGCGCATACCGTCCTTGTCGGACTCGTCGCGCAGCTCGGTGATGCCTTCGAGCTTCTTCTCTTTGACCAGCTCGGCGATCTTCTCGATCAGACGGGCCTTGTTCAGCTGGTAAGGGAGTTCGGTGATCACGATCTGCTGACGGCCACCGACCTTGTCGATGTCTTCGATGATCGAGCGGGCACGCATGTAAATGCGCCCGCGACCGGTGCGGTAGGCTTCGATGATGCCGGCGCGACCGTTGATGATCGCGGCGGTCGGGAAGTCCGGACCGGGGATGTATTGCATCAACTCATCGACAGTCAGCTCCGGATTGTCGATGAGTGCCAGGCAACCGTCGATGACTTCACCGAGGTTGTGCGGCGGAATGTTGGTCGCCATGCCCACGGCGATACCGCTGGAGCCGTTGACCAGCAGGTTGGGGATCTTGGTCGGCATGACCGCGGGGATCATTTCGGTGCCGTCGTAGTTCGGCACCCAGTCCACGGTTTCTTTATGCAGGTCGGCCAGCAGCTCGTGCGCCAGTTTGGTCATGCGCACTTCGGTGTATCGCATGGCCGCGGCGTTGTCGCCGTCCACCGAACCGAAGTTGCCCTGGCCGTCCACCAGCAGGTAACGCAGCGAGAATGGCTGCGCCATCCGAACGATGGTGTCGTACACCGCGGTATCACCGTGCGGGTGATACTTACCGATCACGTCACCGACAACACGGGCAGATTTCTTGTACGGCTTGTTGAAGTCGTTGCCCAGCTCGCTCATCGCGAACAGCACACGCCGGTGCACGGGCTTCAAGCCATCGCGCGCATCCGGCAGTGCCCGCCCGACAATTACGCTCATCGCGTAGTCGAGGTAGGACTGCTTCAGCTCGTCTTCGATATTGACCGGGAGGATTTCTTTGGCCAGTTCGCCCATGAGAAGCCTGATTCCTTTTTCTGGTGAAACTTCGTCACATCCATATGGGACGAACGAAGCTCGCCGATGCAGACTGAGTGCCATGCACCGACTTACGACAAATCAACGAGTTATGCCATGGATCTGCGCAGTAAAGGCAGCCACATCAGGCTACCCTGGAAACCGCCGGATGTTATCACAAGAGCCGCCACGCACCTATCCCCCAGATGCGCATGGAGCATAGTTAGTTGACCGGTGACAGGCTTGAAGGAGACGAGAGGGGCTTAGAGGCGTGATCAACCGGCATTCAACCGTATTTTTCACTTGTAAACACCGATTTCGTACAGCCTGAATGATTTAATGCAGACGCTTGCGGCACATCAACTGGGCCATTTTCGCGGTGTCCGGGCGCTCGACGATGCCTTTTTCGGTGACGATCGCATCGATCAGGTCGGCCGGGGTCACGTCGAACACCGGGTTGAACGCTTCCACATCCGCCCCCACCCGCTTGCCGCCAACTTCCAGCAACTCGCGGCCATCACGCTCTTCGATAGGAATCTCGTCGCCACTGGCCAGGTTCATGTCGATGGTCGAACTCGGCGCTACCACCATGAAGCGCACGCCGTGGTGCATGGCGTTGACCGCTAACTGGTAGGTACCGATCTTGTTCGCCACATCGCCATTGGCGGTAATCCGGTCGGCGCCGACGATCACCCAGGTCACACCCTTGGTTTTCATGATGTGCGCGGCAGCGGAATCGACATTGAGGGTCACCGGAATACCCTCATTGGCCAATTCCCACGCAGTCAATCGCGAACCTTGCAGCCATGGCCGGGTTTCGTCGGCGTAGACGCGCTCGACCATGCCTTCGATGAACGCCCCGCGAATCACCCCCAGCGCCGTGCCGAAACCACCGGTGGCCAGTGCACCGGTGTTGCAATGCGTGAGGATCGCCTGGGCGTTGCCTTGATGTTTGCGGATCAGGTCGACGCCCAACTGGGCCATGGTCAGGTTGGCTTCGCGATCACTTTCGTGGATGGCGATGGCTTCGGCTTCCAGCACCGACAGCGGATCGGCGTGCTCCTTCAGGCGCTCAAGCCGCTCACGCATGCGACCCAAGGCCCAGAACAGATTGACCGCGGTCGGACGGGAGTCAGCCAACAGCGCGAAATCCTCTTCCAGCGCCGCTTGCCAGTCGCCCCCTTCGGCAAAACGGGTACGGGCCGCCAGCACCACGCCATAGGCCGCACTGATACCAATAGCCGGCGCACCGCGCACCACCATCGAGCGAATGGCTTCGGCCACACCCGCAGCGCTGGTGTAGGCGATCCAGGTTTCCTCGAACGGCAAAATACGCTGATCCAGCAGGTACAGTGCGCCATCACGCCAATCGATGGCCTTCACCTTCTCCGCAGCCAACAGTCGATCGCGCATCCCACACCCCGCACTCATGAACAAAAGCCGCCGATTATAGCGATCCCCCCGCGAAGACGCTCGGGTATACTTCGCCATCCTTTACAAAAGCACTGGAACCGACTCTCGATGCCGACCCCCACCGCTGCGCTCGACCTATTATTGCTGCCGACCTGGCTGGTACCCGTCGAACCGGCTGGCGTGGTCCTTAAAGAGCATGCCCTGGGCATCCGCGACGGTCGTATCGTGTTTATCGGCCCACGCGCAGCAGCCTTGAAGCTTAACGCAAGCGAAGTGCGCGAATTGCCGGGCATGCTGCTCAGCCCCGGCCTGATCAATGCCCACGGGCACGCGGCAATGACGCTGTTCCGCGGCCTGGCCGACGATCTGCCGCTGATGACCTGGCTGGAAAAACACATCTGGCCGGCCGAAGCCAAATGGGTCGACGAGGCTTTCGTACGCGACGGCACGGACCTGGCCATCGCCGAGCAGATCAAAGGTGGCATCACCTGCTTCTCTGACATGTATTTCTTCCCGAAGGTCGCCAGCGAACGCGTACATAACAGCGGCATTCGCGCCCAGATCGCCATTCCGATCCTCGATTTCCCGATTCCAGGCGCCAGCACCGCGGATGAAGCCATTCGTCAGGGCGTCGAATTATTCGGCGATCTCAAGCATCACGAACGGATCAAAATCACCTTCGGCCCCCATGCCCCGTACACCGTGGGCGACGAAAACCTGGAAAAAATCCGGGTGATCGCCGAAGAGCTGGACGCCTCGATTCACATGCATGTCCACGAAACCGCCTTCGAAGTGCAGCAGTCGGTGGAACAGCGCGGCGAACGCCCGCTGGCCCGCCTCGGCCGCCTGGGCCTGCTCGGGCCGCGCTTCCAGGCCGTTCACATGACCCAGATCAGCGATGAAGACCTGGCGCTGCTGGTAGAAAGTAACACCAATGTGATTCATTGCCCCGAGTCGAACCTGAAGCTGGCCAGTGGCTTCTGCCCGGTCGAGCGTTTGTGGCAGGCCGGAGTGAATGTGGCGGTCGGCACCGATGGCGCGGCCAGCAATAATGACCTGGACCTGCTCGGCGAGACCCGCACCGCCGCTTTGCTGGCCAAGGCTGTCGCCGGCTCGGCCACCGCGCTGGACGCCCATCGCGCCCTGCGCATGGCCACGCTCAATGGCGCCCGTGCGCTGGGGATCGAAGCGCAAACCGGCTCGCTGGAAGTCGGCAAGGCGGCGGACATCGTCGCGTTCGACCTGTCGGGCCTGGCGCAGCAACCGGTCTACGACCCGGTTTCGCAACTGATCTATGCCACTGGCCGCGACTGCGTGAAACACCTTTGGGTCGCCGGCAAGCAACTGCTCGACGACCGCCGCCTGACCCGCCTGGATGAAGCGCAACTGTGCGCCACCGCCAAGGCCTGGGGCCAGCGCATCAGCGGCCACACCGAATCATAAGCACCCTGGACCAAAACCGGGGCAACAGAATTTTTCAAGTTTTAGAGGACTGACACCATGAGCAACGTCGACCACGCCGAAATCGCCAAGTTCGAAGCCCTGGCCCATCGCTGGTGGGACCGCGAAAGCGAGTTCAAACCGCTGCACGACATCAACCCGCTGCGGGTCAACTGGATCGACGAGCGCGTCAATCTGGCCGGCAAGAAAGTCCTCGACGTCGGTTGTGGCGGCGGCATCCTCAGCGAAGCCATGGCCCAACGCGGCGCCACCGTGATGGGCATCGACATGGGCGAAGCGCCGCTGGCGGTCGCGCAATTGCATCAGCTGGAATCCGGCGTGAATGTCGAGTACCGGCAGATCACCGCCGAAGCCCTGGCCGAAGAAATGCCTGAGCAATTCGACGTGGTCACCTGCCTGGAAATGCTCGAACACGTGCCGGATCCGTCCTCGGTGATCCGCGCCTGCTTCCGCATGGTCAAACCTGGCGGCCAGGTGTTCTTCTCCACCATCAACCGCAACCCGAAGGCCTATCTGTTCGCCATCGTCGGCGCCGAATACATCATGAAGCTGCTGCCGCGCGGCACTCACGACTTCAAGAAGTTCATCCGCCCTTCCGAGCTCGGCGCCTGGAGCCGCATGGCCGGCCTGACCGTCAAGGACATCATCGGCCTGACGTACAACCCGCTGACCAAGCACTACAAACTGGCAGCCGATGTCGACGTCAACTACATGATCCAGACCCTGCGCGAGGAGTAAGCCGATGCGTATCAGAGCAGTTCTTTTCGACATGGACGGCACTCTGCTCGACACCGCGCCGGACTTCATCGCCATCTGCCAGGCGATGCGTGCTGACCGTGGTTTGCCGCCGATGAACGACAAGCACATCCGTGACGAGATCTCCGGCGGCGCCAGGGCGATGGTCGCGGTGACTTTCTCGATGGACCCGGAATCGCCGGGCTTCGAGGAGCTGCGCCTGGAGTTTCTGGAGCGCTATGTCAAAGGTTGTGCGGTGCACAGCAAGCTTTTCGACGGCATGGGCGAATTGCTGGCCGACATCGAGAAGGCCAACCTGATCTGGGGCGTGGTCACCAACAAACCGCTGCGCTTCGCCGAGCCGATCATGCAGCAATTGGGGCTGGCCGAGCGTTCGGCGCTGCTGATCTGCCCGGATCACGTGAAGAACAGCAAACCGGACCCGGAGCCGTTGATCCTGGCGTGCAAGATGCTCGACCTCGATCCGGCCAACGTGCTGTTCGTCGGCGACGACCTGCGCGATATCGAGTCCGGGCGTGATGCCGGCACCAAGACAGCCGCCGTGACCTATGGCTATATTCACCCGGACGATAACCCGCGGCATTGGGGCGCGGATGTGGTGGTCGATCATCCGCTGGAGTTGCGTCAGGTGCTGGATAGCGCTTTGTGCAGCTGCTGATTACAGAGGCTTTTGTGGCGAGGGAGCTTGCTCCCGCTGGGCTGCGAAGCGGCCCCTTTTATTATCGCGCAGTGTCAGGTATGTCGCATTTGCAGGTTTACGACTGCTTCGCAGCCGAGCGGGAGCAAGCTCCCTCGCCACAAATACGATGCCTGCCTGTTGAATTGTGTTGAGGTTTTTTTATGTTTGATTATTCCGCCCGCCCTGAATTGCTCAAGGACCGGGTCATCCTGGTCACCGGCGCTGGCCGAGGCATCGGTGCTGCCGCCGCGAAAACCTACGCCGCGCATGGCGCCACCGTATTGCTGTTGGGCAAGACCGAAGCCAACCTGACTCAGGTCTACGACGAAATCGAAGCGGCCGGGCATCCACAACCGGTAGTGATCCCGTTCAACCTGGAAACCGCCCTGCCCCACCAATACGATGAACTGGCGGCCATGATCGAAACCGAATTCGGCCACCTCGACGGTTTGCTTCACAACGCGTCGATCATCGGTCCACGCACACCGATCGAGCAGTTGTCCGGCGAGAACTTCATGCGCGTCATGCAGGTCAACGTCAACGCCATGTTCATGCTGACCAGCACCCTGCTGCCGCTGCTCAAGCTGTCGCAGGACGCCTCGGTGGTGTTCACCTCCAGCAGCGTCGGTCGCAAGGGTCGTGCGTATTGGGGCGCTTACGGCGTGTCCAAGTTCGCGACCGAAGGCCTGATGCAAACCCTGGCCGACGAAGTAGACACCGTCGCCCCCGTGCGCTCCAACAGCATCAACCCCGGCGCCACCCGTACCAGCATGCGCGCTCAGGCCTACCCTGGGGAAAATCCGCTGAACAACCCGACACCCGAGGAGATCATGCCGGTCTACCTTTACCTGATGGGGCCGGACAGTACCGGTATCAATGGCCAGGCGTTCGACGCTCAGTAATGCCCGTGCGTCGCTTTTGTGCCGCGACGGCTTCCCGTCGCGGTACGCAAAGCCAGTGATAACTGCCACTGTTTCAAGTCAAATAAATGTCAACGCCCCCGGCACCATCCTTCGCAAAACCCTAAACCCTATTGATTTAGAACGCTTTTTAGCCGACTGAACTGAATGGCACGACTTTCGCTCTAATTTTGCTCAGACACGCCGTGTGAAAGCAGACGGGGCGGAGCTTGAGCCGAGAGGTTACTAATCTTCGGCAAAGCGGACTAAACTCGTGCCAAATGTCCTACGGGACTGATGGACCAGTATGACGCGCAGCCCAAAGCCGCTCTCACCCAGCCTGTAAGACAGTCTTACTGTTTAGGGGCTCACGCCATATGAAATCACCTTCCCAGACCAACGCAATTGACTTCGACAGCGCCAAATTGCAACGCCTGGGCTTTGGTCAGCAGCCTCCCCTTCTGGAGCGGCCCGTCAGTCTTGCGCAATTGCGTCAGGCGCTGGGCCTGCAACTGCAAACCAGTCTTGAGCCGCAACGCATTCTCGGACTTTTCTTCCGTGAAATTCAGCGCCTTGTGCCGCTGGATGCCTTGAATTATGAGCATCAGCCCAGCGACTTGCGCCTGCAGTTCGGCCAGCGAGGTCATCATTCGATCAGCTACAGCCTCAGTCATGAAGGCGAGCAATTGGGTGAACTGGTGTTCCGTCGCAATCAGCGTTTCAGCGATGAAGAGCAAGGCCATCTGGAGTCGCTGTTATCAGCGCTTCTCTATCCGATGCGCAATGCCCTGCTCTACCGTGCCGCCACCCAAAGCGCCTTGCGCGACCCGCTGACCGACACGGGCAATCGCATCGCGATGGATCAGACGCTGCAACGGGAAATCGAGATGTCGCGCCGACACTCACAGCCCCTGTCGCTGCTGATGCTGGACATCGATCACTTCAAACAGATCAACGACACCTACGGGCACAGCGCCGGCGATGAAGTGCTCAAGGCCGTCGCAGCCTCGATCAAAAGCCAGTTGCGTAACGTGGACATGGTGTTCCGGTTTGGAGGCGAAGAATTCATGATCCTGCTGTCCAACACCAGCCGGGAAGCCGCGGCCATGGTCGGCGAACGACTGCGGTTTGCTGCGCAAGCTCAGGACTATGTGGCCGAAGGCAAGACTATCGAACTGACGGTCAGCCTGGGTTGCTCGACCCTGCTGCCCGGCGAGTCTGCCGACAGCCTGTTGCGACGAGCCGACAGTGCGCTGTATGTGGCCAAGCGCGAGGGGCGTAACCGGTTGGCGATGGCGGGCTGAGTCAGTTCCCGATAATCAAATGTGTGGCGAGGGGGCTTGTCCCCTCGCCACACAGGCTAGCTCCTACAGTTGTTTCGTGTAGTCTTCATATCAGCTCTCGGCCAACGCCATCCGCTCACGGACTACCGGGGCTTTCGCTGCCAACTCCAACTGCATGCAACGTTCCAGGAACAGGTACATGTAGTCGTAACTTTTGCAGACCGCCTGACGCAATTCCATTTGCAGGGATTTGCTCGGGTTCAGCCCCGCCAGGGTGCAGATGATTTCCAGCGCTTCCCAAGGATGGGCATCGTCGTACTGGGCGTGCATCTTCAACCACTTCATGGCCCGCTTGCGATCTTCCTCTGGGAACGATGCCGCGTAGACGCCACTGGAACAAACCAGCGCCGACCACTCTCCGGTTGCACCCTCGATCGCGTAGTTGGTGGCGGCGATAGCCACGATCAGCGAGTCCGACGAACTGGTGTGCCAGCACCAGTGACTCAAGGCGTGAAGTTCAGGCGCAACCTGTTGCGCCTGCAGATCTTCCAGGCTGATACCGTGAGCACGGCTCCAGTGCACCCAGTAATCGGCATGGTTCAGTTCGACGCGAATATTGCGCATCAGCCAGCGACGCGCCATGTCTTCGCCAGGGTGGCGTGCAAAACGGGTCTTGGCCAGGTTCTGTGCCATGTATAAGGCGAACTGTTCGACCACCGGCCAGCCACCAATGAGGTACTGACGCATGGTTTTTGCGCTGAGCTTGTTATCGCGCATCCGCTGGTACAGTTCATGTTCGACGACGCGGCGCTTGCTCTCACTGCAATCCTGAATCAATTGCTGAGCCCAGGCGGGGTAACTTGCAGCTTCCATGAGGGGTCCGGTTCTGTTGAATGTGTCGATCACTGTCGCGCTCCTTTTGATTGTGATTTTCAGATCAACAAGAGATTTCAACGGAACGTGCCGGGCGCCTTGAATAACAAAGGCCGGGGCCTGGCAGGACGACTTTGTAAACTGTCGCAGGTAAACAGATGCGGGCGTTCAATCAGATACCCTTGAGCGTAATCCACCCCGATCTCCAGCAATGCCTGCTCGATCTGAGGTGTTTCAACGAACTCGGCAATCGTACGCTTACCCATGACATGCCCGATGTGATTGATCACTTCGACCATGGCGCGGTTAATCGGGTCGTCCAGCATATCCTTTACGAAACTCCCGTCGATCTTCAGGAAGTCTACAGGTAAATGTTTCAAGTAAGCGAATGAGGACATACCGGCGCAGAAGTCATCTAATGAGAAGTGGCAACCTAAGCCTTTGAGTTCATTAATAAATCTAATCGCGCTAGGCAAGTTGGAAATCGCGCTAGTTTCTGTAATTTCAAAACAAATCATTTCAGGCGGAATTGAATATGCAACAAACTGTTCACGAAGGAAGTCCAGAAACGCCTCATCTCCGATAGTAATACCTGACAGATTTATCGCACACATGGCCAGCGGCTCTTCGCCCTCTTGGGCGATGGCCTGGGCAATGACCTTGAAAACGTTCTCCACCACCCAGCGGTCAAGCGACGTCATCAAACCATAACGTTCGGCGGCCGGAATGAAACTGTCCGGCAGAATCATGCGCCCGGCTTCGTCATGCAGGCGTAGCAGGATTTCGATATGTCCGCCGTCCCGCTCGCCAAGACCCAGAGGCGCGATTTCCTGGGAGTACAGGCAAAAGCGGTCCTCCTCCAACGCCATGTGCAGGCGCTGCACCCAGGCCATCTCGCCATAGCGCAGGGACAGCTCCGAATCGTCGGCGTGATAGACCTGAACCCGGTTGCGGCCCTTTTCCTTGGCCATGTAACAGGCCATATCAGCGGCTCGCAGCGAGGCCTCGAGGGTGGCCGGACTCTGAGTGACGTGCACCAGGCCAATGCTCACCGTGGTCACGAACGGCCGGCCTTTCCAGACAAAGTGCAGGTTCTGCACGGTCTGGCGCAGGACTTCGGCGATTTTCTCGGCGGCTTCCGGCGCACAGTTTTCCAACAGAATGCCGAACTCGTCGCCACCCAATCGGGCCAAGGTGTCGCCTTCGCGCAAACCTGACTGCAGCAACGCACAAATATGCCGCAACAGCTCATCGCCGGCAGCGTGACCGCAGGTGTCGTTGACCAGTTTGAATTGATCCAGATCGAGGAACATCAAGGCATGACGCCCCGCTTGTCGCGTCAGGCCGTGCAGGGCCTGTTCCAGGCGATATTCAAACTCGCGGCGGTTGGCCAGCCCGGTCAAGGCGTCATGGGTCGCCTGCCAGGACAGATTGGCGATGTACTGCCGCTCCTGGGTCATGTCATGCAGCACCAGCACGGTGCCACTGACCTTGCCCGCGTTGCGGATCGGCGCACCGACCAGGGTCACCGAAACCGTGCTGCCATCCAGTCGCTGGATCAGTTTGGAATGTTCGCTGCCGCCGCTGAGCTGGCCGCTCAAAATGTGCTCGATCAAGGTAAAACCGTCGGCCTGGGCGTTCTCGTCCAGCAGATTGAACAGCGCCGCCAATGGCAACCCCGTTGCCTGCTCGGCTTTCCAGTGAGTCAAGGCCTCGGCGGCCGGGTTCATGTAGGCAATCGCGCCCTCGACGTCGGTGGTGATCACCCCGTCGCCAATCGATTGCAGGGTGATCTGCGCCCGATCTTTCTCCAACTGCAAGGCATCGGCGAAGGCATGGCGCTGCTCGAGCAGCTTTTGGGTACGCAGCAAGGCCAGCACGATCAGGCCCAGCGCGGTCGCGAGGTTCGTCGCCAGCAGCAACCGGAGAATCATGCGCGAGCCCTCGCCCAAGGCATCGCTGAACGCTTTGGCAGGGGGCGTCACGCCATCGTTGATGGCCAAAATCTGCGCCTTCCAGCGCTTGATGTCGGCATCGGAGGCCTGGCTATCGACGATACCCTGATGCATTTCCTGCGCGACGTCATCGAGCCGCACCAGGTACGCGT
Organism: Pseudomonas sp. Pseusp11; assembly: GCF_047304405.1. NCBI lineage: Bacteria > Pseudomonadati > Pseudomonadota > Gammaproteobacteria > Pseudomonadales > Pseudomonadaceae > Pseudomonas > Pseudomonas sp. Pseusp11. The sequence goes on along the minus strand of NZ_JBGLZF010000001.1, from coordinate 94,786 downwards.
CACCGATCGTCCAGAGCTCGATGGCTTTTTCCAGGTAACTGATGTGCCGGAAATTGAGGTACAGCCAAATCAGGCTGGGGACGTCGTCCGGGTGATTGCCGCCCTTGAGGATCGCGAGCCGCGCGGCCTCGATATTCGGTGGCTGATGATCCAGCGCCATACGCAACTCATGGCCGCCCTGAGGCACGGCAATCGCGGTCTGGTATTTGAGAAAAATCGTCTCGTCGCGACTGTCGGCGTAGAGATTAAGGTAATAGATGGCGTCTTTCTGGCCCTTGGACCACAGGCTCTCACCGCCGACGTAGCCACGAACCGCCGAAAGAACGTAAAGACTGACGCCGCCCAACAGTGCCTGAAACAACACAACGGCGATAAATGGCCAGACGATGCCCAACAGCCGTGGCGTTCCGAGAGTCCGCGCTTGATTCATGAGGTCCCTTGTTTTAGCACTGCCAGATCATCATCCAACGTGATCGCTACAGCTAGACTAGGGTGCGATCTCGAAACCGGCAAGCAGAGGATCGACCTCTATGCCGTACACGTGCGCCCCAAATAGATATATACCGCCAAGGCCAGTTTGGAGATCTGTTTACTGGGCACTTCGGGCTCCCCCTATCCGTTACGGGAACCCTTTCAAAGGAGTGCAACATGACAGAGACGTCTTCACCTTCACCCGATCAACCGGCGCTGTCACCCGCAGACGAAGAATTTCGCGCCAGACAGGCTCTGGGACTCGACGACGGCCCGGATATCGAAAACTTCAGCCTTCGCACCACCGCCCAGGATCGACGAGGGTTCAAGGCTATTCAACGCGCGGCCCCCAGCCTCGCGAAACACATGACCATCGACACTTACAAGGCAAAACGCAACGATGCTCAAATCACCGACATCGTGAAAGCTTTCCTGAACGGCAAGCGTTCGTTAATCGGTCATCTCGGCGCCTCTGTACTGGCTTCCGCCTCCATGGATCAACTGCGAGCGACGCCGTCTGTATTCCTCCAGCGAATACTGAACACAGTCGAAGCAAAAGAGCTGGGGGACAGACTGCTCAGGACGCTCAGGTGGTATGGCGCAGGCCCTGGCGAACAAACTTCGGCGTCCGTGCGCCATCAGCTGGTATGCAAAGCCATATGCCTTTACTTGCAAGCCCCGTCAGCGGATGAGCCGCAGGAAGTCGCCGGATTCCGCTGGCAAGACACGGCTCACTGGGGCAAAAGCTACCAGGCCCTGCGCAGCGATTTTGAACTGCACTTGCTACGCACCAACCGGGTGACTGATGCAAAAGAGGCGGCCTTTCTCGCACGGGTGTTCGAGACCCGCCTCTCAAAGGACTTCGCTGTGCGCGATACTCCGCCCGACCTTCCTTACAAAAGTTCGGTGGTGTGGGTGAACTTCATGCACGGCGTGCTGCTGGCAGATGAATTTGGCCTTGATCGATTGCAACCGCTGTCCTTTCAACAACTCGTCGACTTGCCCCTGACCCGGAGCGCCGACGCCTCACCCGAGCAACTTGAGCAGATTACTCGACTGAGGATGGGGCCGGCACTGGAATGGGCGGTTTGCTGCGGCATCGTTCAATCACGAAGAAAATCCGATTACGACGAGGACGATATGAAGCGGGCGATGGCGGCTCTGGAAAGCCACAGCAAGAGCCTGAACAACGCCGTTATGACACTGGATTTGCCGCCCCCTGAAAGACTGAAGATGGCCAAACGGGTAAAGGATGATCTGTTTGGCCAGGCAATGTTCGAATCGGACGGGCGCAAGTTGCTGCGCGATGATCCACCGAGCGGCGGCCCCAGAGACACGCCCTCATTGAAACTGCCAGGCTATGCATTCCTGGATGTCTATGCCGACGGCCAATTCGATGACAAGAGAAAATGGTTTGTAACCCGACCCGACGGAAAAACACGAACCAGTCAGTGGATCAAGATCGACGACAAGCGAACCCTGCGTCATGGGGAATTCTTTCGCAAAGATCATGAGGGGATCGAAAGGCGTGTGCTTACCAGATACGAAGGCGAGACACTGCCTGATATCAACACGCAGTTTGAAACAGACTTCACAAACTACCTCTCGAAAATCAGGACGGCCTATCAAACCCTGATTACCAGTCTGCTGACCTCACTGCCACTGACCGACCGCCAGGCCCTTGAACGGGGTGACGTCCGCTTGCTGAGCCTGCACCTGGACGAAAAACACATCAAGGCAAGGGGAGACATCCGGCCAAGAAAAGGTTTCGTTCTACAGGTGACCCACAATCATGAAATTACCTATTACGAACTGATCCCGAGTGCTGGCGTCATTCGTTGTCGACCCCACCTGAGAGTTTCAACAATCAACGGAGTTCGCACCACGTTTTCGTTGCACGCCTCGATCCCCGGACAAACATATACCGCTGAACTCAGCACTACGCTGCTTCTCGATTGGGCCGCTCACTTAAAGGGCACACAGCCTGCTGATAGAGAGTACTGCATAGCGATCCTCGGCGTGGTAGGTGACGTGCCCACAGCTGTATCGCCGATCGCAGACGATAGCGATAGCAAAGTAACAGCGCTGGCATCCTCCCGTTTGAATGCAGTGGCCCACTACATTGCAACGAATTTTCTGTACGTCGACGAACAGCAGTTGCGTACCCAGGCCCGCGGCATGACGGCATTCGACACCCTCAGGACCAGAAGCGAACAACGGATCAATACGACCCTGGAAGTAGCCAAAGGGTTCGTGCCCTTCTGGGGCAGCATCGAGGACATTTTGTCGGGCAAAGTTGGCCAAATACTCATAGGCGTGGCCGGACTCGTGCTGGACCTGGCTTCATTCCTCACCCCTGTCGGGAAATTCATGTCGGGTTCGGTGCGGTTGATCAGGGCCGGGGCAACTGCCTCGCGAATGACCGTCAAAGCAAGTCTGCCTTCCTTTTCAACGTTGAGCCGAAAACTCCTGACCGCCTCCCTGAGCAACCTCAATCCGCTGGACGGGGTCCCGACACTGCTCAAGTCAATGGGAAGCGGTGCCTGGAAAGGACTGCACATGGCGGGACGCGTTAGTGTTAGCGGGTTCAGGAAACTGGCAGGACGCGCCGACAGCTACCGACTGGTGCACAACCTGCCCCAGACAACCGATCCGGGGCGCTGGAAGCCGCTGGCAAGCAGTGATCGACTGGCTACGGTCAATGGCGTCGATGACGTACTCGTGCGCAATACCAGCCCATCGGACCTGACCCGATTCCACCCCGTCGACCCGGTAACGTCCTTGCCCTATGGCCCCCGCCTGCACAATCACAGCAACAACCTCATACAGGGCCGGTCAACCTTCAAAACGTTATCTCCTGCCGAATCCCACGTCCTGGTAGAACTCCCGAAAGACGCCCATGTCCGTGAAGTACTTGAGGTCGATGGTCGAACTACGCTGTTCGTTGATGACGTTCCCTATCGTCTGGACGGCAACCAACTGCGGCGTGCCGACTTGATTGATGATCAGGCGATGTTCAAATCCTTGCCTTGCCGGGTACGACGTAGCCCGGGTGCCGATGTATGCACCACCACATTCGTCACCCGTGATCCGGCACCGACGCCGCCCGTCGGCAGTTTCGACGACAACAAAGGCTGGGCGCCGTGGTTCGGAGACAGTATCTATACACCGGCTACTGAGAACAGGGCGATGCTGCTTAAAACCCTGAAGAGTAAAAACCGGCTCCCGGCTACGATGGAGTTCCAAAAAGGGATTTGTGGGAGGATCAAGGTGAGTATTCCCTACGGGCCCCAGAATCAATTTGATACCTTCGAGGCGGGTGCCACCCTCATCCCGGCCATGGACGGTTCGAAGCACTATGTGTTCACCCGGCTGGATGCTGGAGCTTTTTACATCGCCGAACTGGCACAAGGTCAAAGCATAAGAGACACGCTCAATTTCAAGAAAGCCTCCACATTGCCGGAAGATCTCAAAACAGAATTGCTGAAGGTCTACACCGGATCGTTGAATGCCAACAACATGGCAAGGATTTACGGCACGGAAGCGGTGGAGCGTGCGTTGAAAACCATGGAGGAAATTGCCATTCCGATTGGCGGCCACGTGAACCCGCCCGATACGCTCAAATTGCTCAAGGTCGATACCAGTCCGGGAGAAGCGGTGCTGTTCGACCACTCGACCCGAATGATTGTCACCCGACTGCCAGACGGTGCGAAAAACTGGTCACGCAGCAAGGAGGCACCGGAAGTGCTCCGCCAGAGGACGATGGAAATTTTCAATACGTTATTTCTTGAACCGACCTTCAAACCGAAGAATGTCGACAGCGCCCTGCGGATCGACAGCGCGATGCAAAAGCTCCAGAACCTGATCCCTCGAAGCCAGCGCACTCGCAACCCGAGAAACATCGCGTACGCCGAAGTCACCACCGCGGCGGGAAAGCGAGAGGTTTACGTGAGCGTTTCAGGTGCACAGGGGACAACCGGACATCTGCCATTGTTCAAGCAAAACCTGGGGGCAGATCATGTGAAAGTCGGAGAAACGACGTACTTCAATATTGATCTCAATCCACCACTCCCCGGCATGTCTCTGAGCGTGACACCCGAGGGCAAACTGCTGGCCGTGCCGCACACCATAAAAAACATCGACACCTATACACCGCCATTGACCAGTGCACCGACCTCACTGGACAGCGAGAGCAAGCTGATTGGTGTAATCCGCGAGAAATACTCCGATCCCCAATCGATCAAATCAGTTGACGTTGCCACCACCATGCCGCCTTGTGACTCGTGCTCGGTAGTGATGAAGCAATTTGCTTACGACGGCGGGGAAAATGCCCTGAACGTTATGTGGCACTAATTTAGTGCTGCTGCAAATGCCCATAAAGCTTGGCGTACAAACCACCATCGGCAATCAATTGCTGATGGTCGCCATCCTCGGCAACCTGCCCGCCATCAAACACCAGCACCCGATCGGCCTGCTTCACGGCCGACAATCGGTGCGCAATGATCAACGTGGTACGGTGGCTCAAGAAGCGCGCCAGTGCCTGGTGCAGGTTGTACTCAGTGGCCGCGTCCAGTGCGGACGTGGCTTCGTCGAGGATCACCACTTTGGGCTCGGCCAACACCATTCGGGCAATCGCCAGGCGTTGACGCTGCCCGCCGGATAAACGCACGCCGGATCGCCCGACGATACTGTCCAGGCCATTGGGCAGTTCACGTACCGTGTGTTGCAGCTGAGCAATTTCCAGTGCCTGCCAGCAGGCCTCGTCACTGCGTTCGCGGCCCATGGTCAGGTTGGCCCGCACGGTGTCGTTGAACAGGGCAGGATGTTGCAAGACCACGGCGACATTTTCCCGGACGGTTTCCAGGCCGATCTCTTGCTGAGTCGAACCACCGAAACGGATGGTCCCGGCCAGCGGCGTGTACAAACCCAGCAGCAACTGCACCAGGGTACTTTTGCCACCCCCGCTGGCACCGACAATCGCGACTTTTTCACCGGGGGCAATCGACAGGTTCATTTGGTTCAGCACCAACTCGTCGCCGTAGCCGAAACTCAGCCCCTGCACTTCGATGCCCACCGTGTCGCGCCCTTGGAACGGATCAACACCGCCGGTGTATTGCGGCTCGTCGGCACGGGCCAGCAACTCGTTGATCCGCGACAGCGCACCGCCGGCGGCGTAAAAGGCGTACTGCAAATTGAGCAGCTGTTCCACCGGACCGATCATGAACCACAGGTAACTGAACACCGCCAGCATCTGGCCGATGGACAGGTCGGAAAACAGCACGGTGAGCATGGCCGCGGCGCGGAAAATATCGATGCCGAACTGGAACAGCAAACCGCTGGCCCGGTTCGATGCATCGGTTTTCCACTGCGAGCTCACCGCGTAATCGCGCACTTCCCGCGCTCGCTGCCCCAACCGTCCGAGGAAAAACCCCTGACGATTACCGGCACGCACTTCCTGGATGGCGTCCAGGGTTTCGGTCAAGGCTTGGGTGAAGCGTGAGGTGCTGTCGTTCTCGAGCTTCTTCAGATGTTTGACCCGCTTGCCCAACTGCACCGTGGCGTAGATCACCAGCGGGTTGAACAGCAGAATCAGCAGCGCGAGTTTCCAGTGCATCCACATCAGGATCGATGCGGTGCCCACGAGTGTCAGCATCGCCACGAGGAAACGACTGAGGGTTTCGCCGACGAATTTGTCCAGCGTGTCCAGGTCGGTGACCAGGTGCGTGGTCACCGTGCCGCTGCCCAGGCTTTCGTATTCGCCCAGCGAGATGCGCTTGAGCCGGTCGATCAACCGCACCCGAATCCGATACACGATGTCCTTGGCCAGCGCCGCAAACAATTTCGCCTGCACCACGTTGAACAACAACGCGGCGCAACGCAGCGCCAGGGTCACCAGCAGCATCAGGCCGATATAACCCGCGGCTTTCTGCCAGACGTCGGGCAGCGCGTGGTTCATGATTTTCAGCGCAACATCACCGTGGCCCAGCAGCACTTCATCCACCAGCAACGGCAACAGCAACGGGATCGGCACGCTGCACAGCGTTGCCAATACCGCAACGCCGTTGGCGATCCACAGGGATTTTTTATGGTGAAGGGCCAGGCGGCGGATTTCCGCCCAGCTCAGCCGATCGACACGTTTGGGAGCCGCTGCATCATCGGGCAGATCATGCACAGGCAGCGCGCTCCAGCCAGCGGCCGAGCAATGGTGACAACTCGCTCAGGGGCTGATAGCCATTGGTCAGCAGCGCCAATTGACCATTGCGCTCTGCCAGCAAGGTCGGGAAACCGGCAATGCCCAAGTCCTGGACCCAAGTGAAATCGGCGGCGGTCGCAGCGTGCTGATCGGCACGGTCGAACGCTGCGGCAAACTCGATGCGCGGCAAACCGGCCTGCTCCGCCAGCTCCACCAACACGCTGGCACGGGTAACGTCGCGACCTTCAGCATAGAACGCATGCTGGATCAGCCCGAGCAGTGTCCAGGCGCAATCCGGCGCCAGGCTGCGCGCGGTCACCAGCGCCCGACAGGCAGGCTCGGTGTCGTAGACAAACCCGTCGGGCAACGCGCCTTCAAACTTGAACGGCTGGCCGGTGGCCTCGTGAACCGCCTGCCAGTGCTCAAGGATGTAGCGCCGGGTGGTCGGCTCCAGCGCCGCGCCACTGCCGGTGCGCAAACCACCCACCACCAGATGCAACTCCACACCCGCCGCCTGCGCCTGCTCGACCAGCGCTTTGGCCACCGGAGCGAAGCCCCAGCACCAGGAACACATCGGATCCATCACATAGAGCAGGCGTGCAGACATGGTTCAAGCCTCGGAAGCGGATTGCTTGTAGTTGTAACCGATCGGGTGCGGCATGTTGCGCGCCTTGGCCAGTTCGATCTGCTTCTGCCGGTCGATGGCACTGCGACGGGTTTTCTCGCTCAGCTTATCCCAGCAATGCGGGCAACTGATGCCGGCCACATAGTGCTCGGATGCGCGGTCTTCAACGCTGACAGGCGTACGACAGGCATGACATTGATCGTAGTCGCCTTCGCTGAGATCGTGACGAACGGTCACGCGGTTATCGAACACGAAGCAGTCGCCCTGCCATTTGGTTTCTTCCTGCGGCACCTCTTCGAGGTACTTCAGGATGCCGCCCTTGAGGTGATAGACCTCGTCGAAACCCTGACTGAGCATGTAGCTCGACGCCTTCTCGCAGCGAATGCCGCCGGTGCAGAACATCGCGACTTTCTTGTGCACGGCCGGGTCGAAGTTGGCTTTGATGTAGTCGGGGAACTCGCGAAAACTGGTGGTCTTCGGATCGATGGCGCCTTCGAAGGTGCCGATCGAGACTTCGTAGTCGTTGCGGGTGTCGATCAACAACACTTCCGGATCGCTGATCAGCGCGTTCCAGTTCTGCGGATCCACATAGGTGCCGACCTTTTTGTTCGGGTCCACGCCTTCAACGCCCAGGGTGACGATTTCTTTCTTGAGTTTGACTTTGGTGCGGTAGAACGGCTGATCAAAGCAGTACGACTCTTTGTGGTCGATGTCGTCCATGCGCGGGTCGTTCTTGAGCCAGGCCATCAGCCCGTCAATGCCTTCGCGGCTGCCGGACACGGTGCCGTTGATGCCTTCTTCGGCGATCAGCAGCGTGCCTTTGATGCCGTTGTCGATCATCGCTTGCAGCAGTGGTTCGCGCAGGTCGACGTAATTTTCCAGGGTGACGAACTTATACAGTGCCGCCACGACAATCTGTTGTGTCATGGGTAATTCTCCAGGTGGCTACCCTCGTAAGGGGTGAACCGGATGCGAAAAAAAACGCGCCGGGTGAGCGGCGCGTTGCGGATTCTAGCAAAAACCGTATGGCTTTAGGACTGTGAGATACCTTTGTGGCGAGGGAGCTTGCTCCCGCTGGACCGCGAAGCGGTCCCAAAACCTGCAACGGTGTTCTGTTTGAAAGAGCTCAGTTGCCGGCATTACGACTGCTTCGCAGCCGAGCGGGAGCAAGCTCCCTCGCCACAACAGCCCCGGGCCATCAGATCAATGACTGCCGCCAGCACAGGTCGGCGAGGCCGGAGCCGCATCGATCTGTGCCCATTCCTCCGGCGTGTAGGTATGCAGCGCCAACGCATGGAACTCGCCCATCAGTTCGCCCAAAGTGCCGTACACCTTCTGGTGACGCTTGACGCGATTGAGCCCTTCGAACTGCCGGCTGACCACCACCGCCTTGAAGTGGGTCTGTAACCCACGACTGTGCATGTGGCTTTCATCCAGCACTTGCAGGTGCTCGGGCTGTAGCAGCCCCAGCGTCGATTCGATGCGTTGTTGCATGGTCATCCCGAACTCCGCTTAAGGCTTTTTCTTGGCTGGAGCTGGAGCGGCCGCATCTTTCGGCGTCAGCTCGGCCGTCATGTCAGCCAGCAGTTTGTTGACCACAGGCACCGCGCTTTCCAGCTTGGCTTGAGTCATCTGGGCCGATTGCTGAGTCAGCTGCGGCATTTTTTCCAGGACTTTCTTGCCCAGTGGCGACTGGTAGAACGCCACCAGATCCTTGAGCTCGGATTCGCTGAAGTTGGTGGTGTAGAGCTTGACCATGTCCGGCTTCAGCTTGTTCCAGCCAATGGCTGCGTCCAGCGCTGCGTTGGCTTTGGCCTGGTAAGTTTCCAACAAGGCTTTTTTCGACTCAGGTGCTTTGGTCTGTTCAAAGCGCTGAGCGAACATTTGCTGCACTTGCATGTACACCGGAGTGCCCAGTTTGTCAGCGTGCGCCAGGGTCAGGAAAGCTTCGGCACTGGCGTTGTGGCTGGCGGTATCGGCAAAAACCTGGCCGCTGGCGCAAACCAGTGCAACCGCGGTACAGATGGCACGAAGACGAGTCATCGAGTTTCCTTTTCTAGCAGGCGAGGTATAACCCCAAGGGCGACCATTCTGCGCCTAAAAAAGTGTGTCGCTCAACCCCAAGCCTTGTCGCGACTGATTTAGAGGGGTTGAACGGTCAAATTCCAGACTGATGGAACCACGACCGGCGATCACAGCCTAAACTGCGCTATCAGACCTACAGGAGTGTGCATGATGAGCCGTATCGAAACCGACAGCCTGGGCCAGGTGGAAGTCCCGGATGACGCTTACTGGGGCGCTCAGACGCAACGCTCGCTGATTAATTTCGCCATTGGCAACGAACGCATGCCGCTGGCTGTGTTGCATGCCCTGGCCCTGATCAAGAAAGCCGCGGCACGCGTCAACGATCGTAATGGCGACCTGCCCGCCGACATCGCTCGCCTGATCGAACAAGCGGCCGACGAAGTGCTCGACGGCCAGCATGACGACCAGTTCCCGCTGGTGGTCTGGCAGACCGGCAGCGGCACCCAGAGCAACATGAACGTCAACGAAGTGATCGCCGGTCGCGCCAACGAACTGGCCGGCAACCCGCGCGGTGGCAAGAGCCCGGTGCATCCCAACGATCACGTCAACCGTTCCCAGAGTTCCAACGACTGCTTCCCCACGGCCATGCACATCGCGACGGTTCAGGCGGTGCAACAGCATTTGCTGCCGGCGATCGCTGAGTTGTCCGGCGGCTTGGCGGAGCTGTCCGCGCGGCACATGAAACTGGTCAAGACCGGTCGTACCCACATGATGGACGCCACGCCGATTACCTTCGGTCAGGAACTCTCGGCGTTCATCGCACAACTGGATTACGCCGAGCGGGCGATCCGCAACGCGTTACCGGCGGTCTGTGAACTGGCCCAGGGCGGCACCGCGGTCGGCACCGGGTTGAACTCACCCCACGGTTTTGGCGAAGCAATCGCCGCCGAACTGGCCGCCCTCTCCGGCCTGCCGTTCGTCACCGCGCCGAACAAATTCGCCGCACTGGCCGGTCATGAGCCACTGACCACGCTGTCCGGCGCCCTGAAAACTCTCGCTGTGACCCTGATGAAAATCGCCAACGACCTGCGCGTGCTGGGCTCCGGACCACGAGCCGGTTTTGCCGAGGTGAAACTGCCGGCCAACGAGCCGGGCAGCTCGATCATGCCCGGCAAGGTCAACCCGACCCAGTGCGAAGCGTTGTCGATGCTGGCCTGTCAGGTGTTGGGCAACGACGTCGCCATCGGTTTTGCCGCCAGTCAGGGGCACCTGCAATTGAACGTGTTCAAACCGGTGATCATCCACAACCTGCTGCAATCGATCCGCTTGCTGGGCGACGGCTGCAGCAACTTCCAGCAGCATTGCATCGCCGGCCTGGAACCGGATGCCGAGAAAATGGCCGAGCATCTGGAACGAGGCTTGATGTTGGTGACAGCGCTGAACCCGCACATCGGGTACGATAAATCAGCCGAGATTGCCAAGAAGGCCTACAGCGAGGGGCTGACACTGCGTGAGGCGGCGTTGAAGTTGGGGTATCTGACCAATGAAGAGTTCGATGCGTGGGTGCGGCCGGAGAATATGCTGGAGGCAGGTGCCAAGGGCTGAGTTCTCTAGCGCCCGACAGTCAGTCATCGCGGGCAAGCCACGCTCCCACAGGATTTGTGTCAATCACAACACCCGTGAGCGACCCAAAACCTGTGGGAGCGTGGCTTGCCCGCGATGAACGATAACGCGGTCTAACTGGCTGCCATCCGCACCCGCCGTGCCCTGAGCCCGGCGATCAACGATGGCCCCAACGCCACCAGCGCCGACCCGAGCACCACCAGCACCGCCCCGCCATAACCCAGACCATTGATCTGCTCGGCATGCACATACTCCGGCCATAACCACGCAGCCACGGCCACCGCGGCAAAGGTCACCAGCGGCGTGATCGCCAGCGTCGCGCTGACTCGCGACGCTTCCCAATGGGCCAGGGCTTCGGCGAAGGCGCCATACGCGATCAGGGTGTTCAAGCAGCACGCCAGCAGCAGCCAGCCTTGCAGCGGGCTCAGTTGCAGTGCTTCCAGCGGATGCACCCAGGGCGTCAGCAACAGCGCGCAGAACAGGTAAATCACCATCATCACCTGCAACGAATTCCACACCGTGAGCAACTGCTTCTGGCCCAAGGCATAGAAGGTCCAGACCGTCGACGCCAACAGCACCATCAGCACACCCGCGGTGTAATCGGTCAGGGAGGTGAGCAACTCGCCCAGGCGCTGATTGAAGAACAGTGCAAAGCCGATCAACAGCACCAACAGGCCAATCCCCTGCCCCACGCTGAACCGCTCCTTGAACACGAACAGACTGGCGATCAGCAACATGATCGGGCCCATCTGCACCACCAGTTGTGCGGTGCCGGCGCTAAGCAGGTTCAGGCCCATCAGGTACAGCACGTAGTTGCCGACCAGTCCGAGCACCGCCATCAACACCAACCAGCCACCGCGCGGGCCAAGGACTTTGCGGCTCGGCAAGCGCTTGGTCGCCGCCAGATAAATGAACAGGCAACCGCCGGACACCATCAGGCGAAACCAGGTCACTGTCACTGGGTCCATCACCAGCAGCACTTGCTTGAGTTTGATCGGCAGAATTCCCCACAACAACGCGGTCAGCAAGGCCAGGAATAAACCGTACACCCAGCGACCCGATGAAATATGCATGCTGCCCCCGAAGCCCATTGGCAAGAATGCTCATTCTAGGCTCAGACCGGGGCGCGACACAGGGACAGTTGCCCTCGGGCCGCGATTGAAACTGTGCAGGTCGTACCATGACATTGACGGGATGCCGTCGATCAGCTCGCCAGGCGTTGCAAAGGGTTCATGCATAAGCTCATTGAAACCGCCCTCTGCAGGAGATCACCCATGTACGGCATGCGCGCCCATGACACCGCCCCCGCCACGCACTTTCGCTGTGACCGGTTGTGTCGTGTCAATGGGGAGTTGTATTTCACCACCCGGGAACAGACCCTGGAGGGGCCGTTCGATAATGCGGCGACGGCCGAGAAGGAGATTCAGGCTTATATCGAGCGGATGCAGGTTTTGAGCATGAACATGTCATCGAGGTGACAACACCCGCGAGCATAACTGCTCTCGCGGGGTGTAAGCGCAACATACAAGGAGCGAGGCTTGCCCGCGAAGGCGACCTCACGGAATTACCGCACCGCCTCAAACAACCCCGTAGCCCCCAACCCCCCCCCCCCCCACATGGTGACGATGCCGTAACGCAGGTTACGCCGCTGCAACTCGCGCACGATGTGCCCGACCTGACGCGAACCGGTCATGCCGAACGGGTGGCCGATGGAAATCGAGCCGCCATTGACGTTGTATTTGTCGTTGTCGATCTCCAGCCGGTTGCGGCTGTACAGGCATTGCGAGGCGAACGCTTCGTTGAGCTCCCACAAATCAATGTCGGCAATCTGCAACCCCTTGGCCTTGAGCAACTTCGGCACCGAGAACACCGGGCCGATGCCCATCTCGTCCGGCTGGCACCCGGCCACGGTGAAACCGCGAAAGAAGGCTTTGGGCTTGAGCCCCAGCGCCAGGGCTTTTTCCAGGCTCATCACCAGCGTCATCGAAGCACCGTCAGACAGCTGCGACGAGTTGCCAGCGGTCACCGAGCCGTCTTCGGCAAACACCGGTTTCAACCCGGCCAGGCTTTGCAGGGTGGTGTCGGGGCGGTTGCAGTCGTCGTGATCGACAATGCCGTCGAGGATCTGCACCTGGCCGGTGGCCTTGTCTTCAACGCGATACTTCACCGCCATCGGCACGATTTCATCGTTGAACAACCCGGCGGCCTGCGCCAGAGCGGTACGTTGCTGGCTTTGCAGGGCGTACAGATCCTGCTCCTCGCGGCTGACGCTGTAACGACGCGCGACGATCTCGGCGGTCTGGCCCATGGGGAAATAGATACCTGGCACCTGCTCTTTCAGCAGCGGGTTGATCAGGTTGTCGGTGTTGACGCTTTTCATGGTCAGGCTGATCGACTCGACACCACCGGCGACGACGATGTCGCTGCAACCGGAAGCGATCTGATTGGCGGCAATCGCGATGGCCTGCAAGCCCGACGAACAGAAGCGGTTAAGGGTCATGCCACCCGTGCCGATGCCCAAGTGCGACAGCACCGCGACGTTGCGACCGATGTTGTAGCCCTGGGCGCCTTCGTTGGAACCGGCGCCAACGATGCAATCCTCGACGCTGGCCGGGTCAACGTCATTGCGCGTGAGCAGCGCGTTGACACAGTGCGCCGCCATGTCGTCGGGACGGGTCATGTTGAACTTGCCGCGAAAGGATTTGGCCAGGCCGGTCCGCACGCTGTCGACGATCACCACTTCACGCATGGCATACACCTCATTGTTGTTGTCAGTCGGGAGTTGGACCGAGCATAAGCCCCACTCATGACTGACCGCGACAATCATTCACCCCGCGTATGCGTAACCATCGGCTCAGCGCTTGCGCTTTTGCAGTTTCTTCTCCCGTTTGTCGGACTTTTCGAATGCTGTTTCCAGCGCCTCATTGAGGGTGCGCAATACCTTGACCCGCGCCCAGCGCTTGTCGTTGGCTTCCACCAGGGTCCAGGGCGATACCTCGGTGCTGGTGCGGTCGACCATATCGCCGACCGCGGCGCGGTAATCGTCCCACTTGTCGCGGTTACGCCAGTCGTCTTCAGTGATCTTGAAACGCTTGAAGGGGATCTCTTCGCGCTCCTGGAAGCGCTCCATCTGAGTCTGTTTGTCGATGGTCAGCCAGAACTTGACCACGATCACCCCGGCATCGTCGAGCTGCTCTTCGAAGTCGTTGATCTCGCCGTAGGCACGCAACCAGTCCGCCTCGCTGCAAAAACCCTCGATGCGCTCCACCAGCACCCGGCCATACCAGGAACGATCGAACACAGTGAATTTTCCCCGCGCCGGAATATGCCGCCAGAACCGCCAGAGATACGGCTGCGCCCGTTCTTCTTCGGTAGGCGCGGCGATCGGCACGATGTTGTACTGACGTGGGTCGAGTGCCGCGGCCACCCGACGGATCGCCCCGCCCTTGCCTGCCGCGTCGTTGCCCTCGAACACCGCGATCAGCGCGTGACGACGCATGCGTTTGTCGCGCATCAGCCCGGAAAACCGTGCCTGCTCGGTAATCAGTTGCTCTTCGTAATCGTCCTTGTCCAGGTTCAGGGTCAGGTCCAGGCTGTCGAGCAGATTCACGTGATCGACGCTGGGAGACAAGGGCGCGGCACTGACTTTGTGCGGGTGAATCCTGGGTCTCTTGAGCGCGCTCTGCAGGCCTTCGAGCAGAATCTTGCCGACCGCCAGGCTGCGATAACGAGCATCCAGGCCAGCAATCACGTGCCACGGCGCGTAGTCGCGGCTGGTGCGGCGTAGTACCCGTTCGCCGTACTTCACGAACTTGTCGTAGGTCGCGGATTGTTGCCAGTCCAGCGGGCTGATGCGCCAGCTGTGCAGCGGGTCATCGGCCAGCGCCTTGAGCCGCGCTTTCATTTGCTTCTTGGAGAGATGAAACCAGAACTTGAAGATCAGCGCGCCTTCGTCGCACAACATCTTCTCCAGCCGTTCGGCGCCGTTGATGGCTTGATCGAGTCGCGGATCCTTGAACAAACCATGAACCCGCCCTTGCAGCATCTGGCTGTACCAGTTACCGAAGAAAATCCCCATGCGCCCCTTGGCCGGGAGCATCCGCCAGTAGCGCCAGACGGGTGGTCGAGCCAGCTCTTCGTCGGTCTGCTGGTCGAAGGTGCGGACCTCGATCAGGCGCGGGTCCATCCACTCGTTGAGTAATTTGACCGTCTCGCCCTTGCCGGCCCCTTCGATGCCGTTGATCAAAATGATCACTGGAAAACGGTGTTGCTGCCGAAGTTCGAACTGCGCTTCGAGCAAGGCTTCACGCAGGGCCGGCACTTCGGCTTCATAGGTTTCTTTGTCAATGACATGACCGATTTCGGCGGATTCGAACATGAGCGCGCTCCTTCCAGGATTGAGCAAGACTAGCGGATTGGCGTCTCATGCGCAGGACAAATCCATCCTTGAGACTGATACGAACCCTGTGGCGAGGGAGCTTGCTCCCGCTGGACGGCGAAGCCGTCCCGATATCAGAAAACTTGTACTCCGGTGCTACATAGACAACCAACTTGCGGCTGCTTCGCACCCGAGCGGGAGCAAGCTCCCTCGCCACAAAACGACGATTCTCCCTGCCTCCCGAATGTGGCACTTGCCACGGATCAAGCACCGCCGTGGCGATCGGCTAGAATGGCCACCTTGCCGTTGCCGAGCCTGCCATGAAACCTGTATTGCCCCACGCCCAGCTCGACTGGGACGACCAAGGTCGCCCGCGCTCGCGGGTGTTCGATGATGTGTATTTTTCCGACCAGTCGGGCCTTGAAGAAACCCGCTACGTGTTTCTGGAGCAAAACGAATTGCGCGACCGCTTCGCCGCATTGCCGGCGGGCGGTCGACTGGTGATTGGCGAAACCGGTTTCGGTACCGGGCTGAATTTTCTCTGTGCCTGGCAGTTGTTCGAACAACACGCGGTGGCCGGTGCGCGGCTGCATTTTGTCAGTGTCGAAAAGTACCCGCTGAGCGCTCCCGACCTGCAACGAGCCCTGGCGTTATGGCCAGAGCTCAAGCCGTTCGCCGATCAACTGCTGGCGCAATACGTGGCGATCCATCAGGGCTTTCAGCGGCTGGTGCTGGACAGTGGCCGCGTCACCCTGACCTTGCTGATCGGCGATGTGCTGGAGCAGTTGCCGCAACTGGACGCGCAGATCGACGCCTGGTTTCTCGACGGGTTTGCCCCGGCGAAAAACCCCGACATGTGGACTGCCGAGCTGTTTGCTGAACTGGCGCGTCTGGCGGCACCCGGCTCTACCATCAGCACGTTTACCAGCACCGGCTGGGTACGCCGCCTGTTGAACGCCGCAGGCTTCAAGATGAAACGCACGCCAGGCATCGGTCACAAGTGGGAGATCCTGCGGGGCACCTTTCTTGGCTGGCCTGAAGAGACCGCACCACCTGCCGCGACTAAACCCTGGTTCGCTCGCCCAACCCCGCCGACCGGCGAGCGCCGCGCCCTGGTGATCGGTGCCGGGCTGGCCGGTTGCGCCAGCGCCGCCAGTCTCGCCGCGAGGGGTTGGCAAGTGAGCCTGTTGGAGCGCCACGAAGCACTGGCGCAGGAAGCCTCGGGCAACCCTCAGGGTGTGCTGTACCTCAAGCTTTCGGCCCACGGCACCGCGCTGTCGCAATTGATCGTCAGCGGTTTTGGTTACACCCGGCGCCTGCTGGAACAGTTGCAGCGCGGCGTCGACTGGGACGATTGCGGGGTCTTGCAACTGGCCTTCAATGCCAAGGAAGCCGAGCGTCAGGCGCAATTGGCCGCGGCTTTTTCGCCAGGCTTGGTACACCTGCTCGATCAACCGCAAGCACAGGCCCGGGCCGGCATCGAACTGGAGCACGGCGGCCTGTTCTTCCCGGAAGGTGGCTGGGTTCATCCTCCTGCGTTGTGCCAGTGGCAGGCGTCTTCAACGAACATCCAGTGGCTGCCCCATCGCGAGGTGCTGGAACTGCGCAAGGTCGATGATCAATGGCAAGCCTGGGACGGCGAGGCACTGCTGGCCAGCGCGCCCGTGGTGATTCTGGCCGGCGCCGCCGAGATCAAGCGTTTTCCCCAGAGCGCCGAGTTGCCCCTCAAACGCATTCGCGGCCAGATCACCCGACTGGCGCAAACCCCTGAAAGCCAGAGCCTGGCAACCGTCGTCTGCGCCGAAGGCTATGTGGCACCGGCACGTCTGGGCGAACACACCCTCGGCGCCAGCTTCGATTTCAAGAGTGACGATCTGGCCCCGACCGTCGCCGAACACCTCGGCAACCTGGCGTTGCTCGAAGAAATCTCCACCGACCTGGTCACCCGCCTGCATGTTCAAGACCTGGACCCGCAGCAGCTTGAAGGGCGCGCGGCGTTCCGCTGCACCAGTCCCGATTACCTGCCGATCGTCGGACCACTGGCCGATCAGGCCAGCTTCGCCAATGCCTATGCCGCGCTGAGCAAAGATGCCCGACAAGTGCCCGATGTGCCCTGCCCGTGGCTCGATGGGTTTTACGTCAACAGCGGTCATGGCTCTCGCGGTTTGATCACCGCGCCATTGTCCGGAGAGCTGTTGGCGGCATGGCTTGAGAGCGAGCCTTTGCCCTTGCCCAAAACCGTGGCCGAAGCCTGCCACCCCAACCGTTTTGCCTTGCGCCAGTTGATCCGCGGAAAAGTCTGACACGCAGACTTATAACTTATCGGTCTAAAACTCCAGGGATTCAGCCGGGTCAGTTTCCGGGTACCCGCCGTTTTTTGGCGGGTATCGATTGACCCTCCCCAACGGAAAAACCGGTAAGGACTTATGTGCGGATTAGCTGGAGAATTACGTTTCGACCATCAACCTGCGGACCTCGCAGCCATTGAACGAATCACCCATCACCTGGCCCCTCGCGGCCCTGATGCGTGGGGCTTCCACAGCCAAGGCCCGATTGCCCTGGGTCATCGGCGCCTGAAAATCATGGACCTGTCGGACGGCTCGGCACAGCCGATGATCGACCATCAACTGGGCCTGTCCCTGGCCTTCAACGGCGCCATCTACAACTTCCCGGAACTGCGCACCGAGCTGGAAAGCCTCGGTTATGCCTTCTACTCCGGTGGCGACACCGAAGTGCTGCTCAAGGGCTATCACGCCTGGGGTGAAGCGCTGTTGCCCAAGCTCAACGGCATGTTCGCCTTCGCCATTTGGGAACGTGACGCCCAGCGTCTGTTCATCGCCCGCGACCGTCTCGGTGTGAAGCCGCTGTACCTGTCGCGCACCGGCCAGCGCCTGCGCTTTGCCTCGGCATTGCCGGCATTGCTCAAGGGCGGCGACATCAACCCGATCCTCGATCCGGTGGCGCTCAATCATTACCTGAACTTCCACGCGGTGGTCCCGGCCCCGCGCACGTTGCTGACGGGCATCGAAAAACTGCCCCCGGCGAGCTGGATGCGCATCGAAGCAAACGGCACCACCGAGCAGCAAACCTGGTGGAGCCTGCCCTACGGCCCACATGCCGACGAACTGAATCTGACCCTCGAAGACTGGCGTGACCGTGTGCTCGACAGCACCCGTGAAGCGGTGGCGATCCGTCAACGGGCGGCTGTGGATGTCGGTGTGCTGCTGTCAGGTGGCGTCGATTCGAGTCTGTTGGTGGGACTGTTGCGCGAAGTCGGGGTCGAAGACTTGTCGACCTTCTCCATCGGTTTCCAGGATGCCGGCGGCGAGCGCGGTGATGAATTTCAGTATTCGGACCTGATCGCCAAACACTACGGCACCCGGCATCACCAACTGCGTATCGACGAACAAGAGATCATCGAGCAACTGCCGGCAGCGTTCCGCGCCATGAGCGAGCCGATGGTCAGCCATGACTGCATTGCCTTCTACCTGCTGTCCCGGGAAGTGGCCAAGCATTGCAAAGTGGTGCAGAGCGGCCAGGGCGCGGACGAGTTGTTCGCCGGGTATCACTGGTATCCGCAGGTGGACGGCGCGAGCGATCCGTATGCGGCGTATCGCGATGCGTTTTTCGACCGCAGCCATGTCGACTATGCCGCCACAGTGCAGCCGAAATGGCTGACAGCCAACGATGCCGCCGGCGACTTCGTGAAGGAACATTTCGCCCAACCCGGTGCCGACGCGGCGGTGGACAAAGCCCTGCGCCTGGACAGCACCGTGATGCTGGTGGACGACCCCGTCAAACGGGTCGACAACATGACCATGGCCTGGGGTTTGGAAGCGCGCACGCCGTTTCTCGACTATCGCCTGGTGGAGTTGTCGGCGCGAGTGCCGGGCAAATTCAAACTGCCGGATGGCGGCAAGCAAGTCCTGAAAGAAGCGGCGCGGCTGGTGATTCCGAGCGAAGTGATCGATCGCAAAAAAGGCTACTTCCCGGTGCCAGGTCTCAAGCATCTGCAGGGCGACACACTGAACTGGGTGCGTGAACTGCTGCTCGATCCGAGTCAGGATCGCGGCCTGTTCAATCCCGCCATGCTCGACCGCCTGCTGACCGACCCGCAAGGCCAGTTGACCCCGTTGCGCGGCTCCAAGCTGTGGCAATTGGCGGCCCTGAACCTGTGGCTCTGTGAACAAGGAATCTGATCGATGAAACCCCACGCCACGGCTTACAGCCAACGCTTGTTGCGCGGTCAGGCGCCCTCCTACGAACGCTTGCAGGCACGCCTGGCCGAAGACGGCAGTGCATTGAGCGCCGTGCCCATCGCCGTGCATTGCGGTTGGGGCCGGTTGTTGATCGGCCATACCTTTCCCGATGCGGCGAGCCTCGCCCAAGAGTTGCTCAATGAGCAGCCCGGTGAGCGGGACATCGCCTTGTACGTCGCCGCCCCCCAGCAAGTGCTGGGGCTGGAACCGGCGCAACTGTTTCTCGACCCGTCAGATACTTTGCGCCTGTGGTTCAGCGATTACCGTCAGGCCACCCGGGTGTTTCGCGGTTTCCGTATCCGTCGGGCGCAAAGCGAGGCGGACTGGCAGGCGATCAATCAGCTGTATCAGGCCCGCGGCATGCTGCCGATCGATGCAGGTTTACTGACGCCCCATCATCAGGGCGGCCCGGTTTACTGGCAGGCCGAAGACGAGGACAGCGGCGCAATCATCGGCAGCGTCATGGGCCTCAATCATCACAAGGCATTCAACGATCCGGAAAACGGCAGCAGCCTGTGGTGCCTGGCTGTGGATCCGCAATGTTCCCGCCCAGGTGTCGGTGAAGTGCTGGTGCGGCACTTGATCGAACACTTCATGAGCCGTGGGCTGAGTTACCTGGACCTGTCGGTGCTGCACAACAACCGTCAGGCGAAAAGCCTTTATGCCAAGCTCGGTTTTCGCAACTTGTCGACGTTTGCGATCAAGCGCAAGAACGGCATCAACCAGCCGTTGTTTCTCGGCCCCGGCCCCGAAGCCGAGTTCAATCCGTATGCGCGGATCATCGTCGAAGAGGCTCATCGGCGCGGCATTGAGGTGCAGGTGGATGACGCGCAAGCCGGTCTGTTCACCTTGATTCACGGCAGTCGCCGGGTGCGTTGCCGCGAATCCTTGAGCGATCTGACCAGCGCCATCAGCATGACCTTGTGCCAGGACAAAAGCCTGACCCACAAAGTGCTGAAAAACGCCGGCCTCAAACTGCCCGCCCAACAACTGGCGGGAAGCGCGGACGACAACCTGGCGTTTCTCGACGAGCACGAACGGGTGGTGGTCAAACCGCTGGACGGTGAACAGGGCCAAGGGGTGGCGGTGGATTTGCGCAGCATCGAGGAGGTCCAGCAAGCCATCGAGAACGCCCGTGCATTCGACAGTCGAGTGCTGCTGGAAAGCTTTCACGAAGGCCTCGATTTGCGGATTCTGGTGATCGGATTCGAGGTGGTCGCGGCCGCCATTCGCCGGCCGGCGGAAGTGGTGGGCGATAGTCAGCATTCCATCGGCGCGCTGATCGAGGCCCAGAGCCGTCGCCGTCAGGCAGCGACCAGCGGTGAAAGCAAAATCCCGCTGGATCAGGAGACCCAACGCACCTTGCAGGCGGCGGGTTATGACTACGGCAGTATTCTGCCGGCCGACGAGCACTTGTTCGTACGGCGCACGGCGAATCTTCATACCGGCGGCATCCTTGAAGACGTCACGGCGATTCTGCATCCAACCCTGGTGGATGCGGCGGTGCGCGCGGCGCGAGCGCTGGATATTCCGATGGTCGGGCTCGACCTGATGGTGCCTGCCGCCGACCAGCCGCAGTACGTGTTTATCGAAGCCAATGAACGCGCCGGCCTGGCCAACCATGAACCGCAGCCGACGGCCGAGCGGTTTGTGGATTTGTTGTTTGCGCATAGTCAGCCGGCAGTCCCTTAGTGATGTGTTGTTTGTACCAACACCATCAGGAGTTTCCATGACCAGCAAAATTCCCGAACCGGATCTCGATTACCTGCAAAAAGTCCTGCTGGAAATGCTCGCCATTCCCAGCCCCACCGGGTTCACCGACACCATCGTGCGGTACGTCGCCGAGCGCCTCGAAGAGCTGGGCATTCCCTTTGAAATGACCCGTCGAGGCACCATCCGCGCGACTCTTAAGGGCAAGAAGAACAGTCCGGACCGAGCAGTCTCCGCTCACCTGGATACCATTGGCGCGGCGGTTCGCGCGATCAAGGACAACGGACGCCTGACCCTGGCGCCCGTCGGCTGCTGGTCCAGCCGTTTTGCCGAGGGCAGCCGCGTCAGCCTGTTCACCGACAACGGCGTGATCCGCGGCAGCGTGTTGCCGCTGATGGCTTCCGGGCACGCGTTCAACACCGCCGTGGATGAAATGCCGATCAGCTGGGATCACATCGAATTGCGCCTGGACGCCTATTGCGCCACCCGCGCCGATTGCGATTCGCTGGGGATCAGCATCGGCGATTTCGTCGCCTTCGACCCGTTGCCGGAATTCACCGAAAGCGGCCACATCAGCGCCCGTCACCTCGATGACAAGGCCGGCGTTGCCGCACTGCTGGCGGCCCTGAAAGCAATTGTCGACAGCGGCGAAGAGTTGATGATCGACTGCCATCCGCTGTTCACCATCACCGAGGAAACCGGCAGTGGCGCGGCGGCTGCCCTGCCCTGGGATGTCAGCGAATTCGTCGGCATCGACATCGCGCCGGTCGCGCCCGGCCAGCACTCCAGCGAACACGCGGTGAGCGTGGCGATGCAGGATTCCGGCGGGCCTTATGACTATCATCTGTCGCGGCACCTGCTACGCCTGGCCGCTGACAACGAACTGCCGGCGCGTCGGGACCTGTTCCGCTATTACTTCAGCGATGCTCACTCGGCCGTCACCGCCGGCCACGACATTCGCACCGCGCTGCTGGCCTTCGGTTGCGACGCCACCCACGGCTACGAACGCACCCACATCGACAGCCTCGCCGCCCTCAGCCGCCTGCTCGGCGCCTACATCCTCAGCCCACCGGTATTCGCCAGCGATGCACAACCGGCCACAGGGTCACTGGACCGGTTCAGTCACCAGATCGAGCACGAGACGCAGATGGAAAGCGATACCCGGGTGCCATCGGTGGATAGCCTGCTGGGACAGCGCACAGAAAGCTGAGGCGAACACTGGTGATGTGTTCATATCCGCCGTAGCATCGCGCCAATGTTTAACCGAGGTGCCTTATGCTGATCCCCCACGACCAACTTGAAGTCGACACCCTGACCCGCCTGATCGAGGATTTCGTGACCCGTGACGGCACGGACAACGGCGATGACACGCCGCTGGAAACCCGTGTATTGCGTGTCCGTCAGGCATTGACCAAGGGCCAGGCGCTGATCGTCTTCGATCCGGAAAGCGAGCAATGCCAG
This sequence comes from Pseudomonas sp. Pseusp11, assembly GCF_047304405.1. Taxonomy (NCBI): domain Bacteria; kingdom Pseudomonadati; phylum Pseudomonadota; class Gammaproteobacteria; order Pseudomonadales; family Pseudomonadaceae; genus Pseudomonas; species Pseudomonas sp. Pseusp11. The sequence goes on along the minus strand of NZ_JBGLZF010000001.1, from coordinate 72,041 downwards.
TTGATGCTCAAGCACGACGTGCCCAAGCACCTGTTCGACTGAGTCAACGACCTTTGGCTTTTGCCTGTTTGATCTGGATGCGCTCGTAGACTTCGGCGCGGTGTACGTTGACCTGCTGTGGCGCTTCAACACCGAAGCGCACACTGCTTCCGTTGACGGCGAGCACCCGCACGGAAATGTTGTCACCAATGGATATCAATTCGCCCACAACGCGACTGAGTACAAGCATGGCATTCATCCTTCAGGGTTACCGGCCCCTGAAGATGCCCGGCGCAGAGCGGGTCTTCAATGCAACGACCGCAAAACAGTCCCGCCCTACAATGCAGGCTGCATCACCCTGACGGACGTGTCTGACAAACCGCTTGAATGAAGGACCGATCCGTCAGGAAGCGGTAAGGCGCGGGCCAAACAAAATGACACTCGCCCCGAGTACACACAGCGCCACGCCGATCCAGTCCGAGCCCAATGGTCGAATCCGCTCGACCACCGCCAGCCAACCAACCGACGCGATGATGTAGATGCCACCGTAGGCGGCATAGGCGCGACCGGCGTAGTTCGCTTCGACACGGGTCAGCAGTAGCGCGAATAACGTCAGGCTGAGCAAGGCCGGGATGACCCACCACACGCTTTTACCCTGGCGCAGCCACATCCAGAAAGCGAAGCAGCCGGCGATTTCGAACAGCGCGGCGAGGAAAAACCACAGGTAATTGAGCATGCAAACGTCTCGTGAGGATGACCGATTGCGGCCACCCTAACGACGGTGTTGCGCACGGGCAAGTTCAGCCTGCGTTTTGTTTGGCCTTGGCGCGCATTTTGTCGGCCATCACAGTCATTTCGTTGTAGAGCAGTTGCGGGTCTTTCTGTTTGATTGCCCAGGCCATGCGCCCCTGTTCATGGGGCAGGATCAAGAATTCGCCGGCGGCGACCTGCTGATAGATGTAGTCGGCAATGTCGGCAGCGGTGATCGGCGAGCTTTCCAGCAATTTGCCGACCTGGGCTTTCATGGCCGGGGTCGGGCCACGGAAGGAGTCCAGTAGATTGGTCTGGAAGAACGACGGGCAAACTACATGCACGCTGACTTCCTCATGGGCCAGTTCAATCAGCAAACTTTCGGACAACGCCACCACACCTGCCTTGGCCACGTTGTAGTTGCTCATGGCCGGGCCTTGCATCAGCGCCGCCATCGAGGCGATGTTGATGATTTTGCCTTTGCTTTTCTCCAGCAGCGGCAGGAAGGCCTTGCAGCCCTTGACCACGCCCATCAGGTTGATCGCGATTTGCCAATCCCAGTCCTCCAGCGACAGTTCACTGAAGAACCCGCCCGAGGCCACACCGGCATTGTTGACGATGACATCGATACCGCCGAGTTTCTCTTCGCAGGCTTGGGCGAAGGCGGTCAACTGACTGTAGTCGCGCACATCGCAGCGCTGAATGAAGCCGTCACCGCCAGCTTCGCGCACCAACTTGAGGGTTTCCTGCAGGCCGGGCTCACTGACATCCGACAAGGCCAGCTGCCAGCCTTCACGCGCCCAGCGCAGCGCGATTTCGCGACCCAGGCCTGAGCCCGCGCCAGTGATCATCATGCGATTTTGCATAGCAAACAGCCTTGTTGTTCCGGGGAAGATGCACCGAGTGTAGCGAAGGATAATGCGCGACCCACGCTCCATCAGAGTGCTGAATGGCCAGCGATGAACCACGGCGCGGTGCGGTTGTTTCAACTTCGAGACACAGCAAAAGAAATAAACATACTTTCCAAAAACATTAAAAAAACTTGGAATTTTTTTTCATAGCCATGAGTCGGATTTTTTAAGCAGCTAGGATTAATACAAGTCCAGCTGATGGCTAAAACGCCAGGTCAAACCCACAACGCTTCCAACAAGGAAATAGACATGGGCACAATTCTTATCGTTATTCTTATCCTGTTGCTGATAGGCGGCCTGCCGGTCTTCCCGCACTCCAGAAGTTGGGGTTACGGCCCGTCCGGCATCATCGGCGTGGTGTTGGTGGTGCTGTTAATCCTATTGCTGCTTGGCAAGATATAAAGATTTTACCGGCAAAAAAAAGAGGCCCTGCGAAGGGCCTCTTTTCCATGTTCGGAAAACTTAGTCCGGTTTGCCGTCAACCACACCGGCGGTGTTGTCCAACAGGCTCTTGGTAGCCGTCTGGATGAACGACTCGAGCTTCTGCTTGAGCGCCGCTTCATCAGCCGATGCCGGGATCACTTCACCTTTCGGGTTAGCGCCCAGTTCGTATTGATACAACCTTGGCGGCATCTCTTTAGGCAGTACCAGCACGCGGTCCGCGGTGAGCAAGGCGACCGTCTGATCGCTGCCCGACGGCTTGATCATGCCGAAACCCTTGTCACCTTCCGGCAGGTTCAGCAAGTCGCGCCCCCAGCATTGATGAACCACATCGCCACCCACGCGGCCCATGATGGTCGGCACGATGTCGATCTGGGTGCCCACGGTGTGGTCGACCTGACCGAATTTTTCCTGTATGCCCGGCCCGATCATCAGCATCGGCACGTTGAAGCGGCCCAGGTCCATTTCGGTGATCTGTTGTTCATTGCCAAAACCGTGGTCGCCGACGATCACGAACAGGGTTTCCTTGAAGTACGGCTCTTTGCGGGCCTTTTCAAAGAACTGACCCAATGCCCAGTCGGAGTAGCGCATGGCGGTCAAGTGTTCGTTGAGGCTGCCACGATCGGTCACGCGCTCCACCGGCAACGGCGTCGGCAAGGCGTATGGCGTGTGGTTGGACAGGGTTTGCAGCAAGGCATAGAACGGTTTCTTGTCCTTGCCGTCGCGGGCTTTCAACTCTTCCAGGCCACGGTTGAACATGTCCTGGTCAGACACGCCCCAGGTCGGGTCGGAGAACACCGGGTTGACGAAGTCATTGCGCCCGATAAAGTTGGTCATGCCCTGGTTGCTGAAGAAGCCCGACTGGTTGTCCCAGGCGAAGTCGCCGTTATAAACATACACATCGTCGTAGCCACGAGTGCTGAGCAACTGTGGCAGGCCGGACAGTTTGTGGCTGCCTTCCGGGGTCTGCATCAGGTATTCGAAACCTGGCAGGTTCGGGAAGCAGGCCATGGTGGCGAACATACCCTGGTGGGTATGGGTGCCGTTGGAGAAGAAACGGTCGAACAACAGACCTTCTTTCGACAGTTTGTCGAAGGAAGGCGTGATCTGGCCCGGACGTCCCAGAGCGCCCACCGAGTGACCGGCGAAGCTTTCCATCAGGATCACCACGACGTTCTTGATCGGCAGTGTCTTGTTGGCGTCGGGGGTGTAGTTGCGGCGCACCGCGGCGGTCTCCGGGTTCACCAGTTTGTCGCTCGGAGTCAGCAGCATATCGCGCACGGTCTGCTGGGCCAGAGGTTGTTCCAGTGTGGCTTTCCAGATGTTGTCGCGCTCTTCGGACATCCGGCTCTTGGCCGCGGCGATCAGCGACAGCGTGCCGTTGAGGCCCAACTGGTTGGCGAAATTCGAGTCGGTGGTGTAAACGTCACCCCAACGCAGCGGCGGGCCTTGACGCAGAGTGCCGCGCGCCGCGACCACGCAGATCATCAGACAGACCACAAACACCACGCCGCGCACATACCACGGAGCGACCTGGCGCGTGCCGATGCTGCCACCACTGAACGGCCCGCGAGGACGTGTGGCGCGGTCGGCGCCCTTGAACGCGAGGGTCAGAATCAACGTGCCCACACCCCAGGCCAACAGGTAGCGAACTACCGGAAAACCGTACCAGAGCATGCTCATCACGGTTTTCGGGTCTTCTTTCACATACTGGAAGACCAGGCCGTTGAGGCGCTGGTGGAACTCGCGGTAAAAGTCCATCTCCATCAGGCCGAGGAACAACGCGATACTCGAGGCAATGGTCAACCAGAGCCGGAAGAACCCGCGGGCCGCCATGGCCCGGGCGCTGAACAGGGCCAGCAGCAGCGGAACGCTGAGGTAAACCACCAGGCGCAAGTCGAAACGCAGGCCATTGGCGAACGCTTCCAGGAAGGTCGAAGCCGGTGTGTCGAGGATCATCGAGCGGTTGTAAACCAGCAGCGCGACGCGCAGCAGGCTGAACATGACCATCATGATCAGGGCGCACAACAGTGTGTAGGCCAGATGCGATTTGACGGTCGGTTGCAGCAGGCGACTAGTAGCTCGCTGCTGATTCAGGGCGTCCGGGTTTGCCATGTCGTTTTAGGACCCATTGGAAGTTGAAGTTACAAAAATACAGTGGCGCCTTGCCCTCTGTTGGCCATCCTCGGCCCCGGGGCGTGCGCGGTGCGCAAATGTTGCACGATCAACAGCTGCATTGCCATTGATTACTGCCCGACAGCCCAACTGTCGCTTGTAGCGCTCTGGGACAAGAGGCGTGGCGCAAAGTTGCGGGGTTGACTCGTTGAGGCGAGAGCGAATTGTCTTGGAGACTTTGTGAAAATTTTGTTCAACGCATATCCGGAAACAAAATAAAGCCAGCCCTTGGTAAAAAACGCAAACGCCCCGATCAAGTCGGGGCGTTGTTCAACAGGTCGTATCAACTGGATACGCGGTTACTTCTCGGCGCGTTCTTTCAGGGCTTTGAGAGTATTGAATGGCGCATCGACCACGAACTTGTTGGCCAACCACGACGGCACGCTGCCACCTGGATCGGTGTGGACCTGATACGTCACTTCGACTTGATCGCCTTTGGGCACGAACTTCCAGAAACCCTTGACTTGGGCAACCCGTACAAAACCTTTTTCTTCCGGAAGGTACTTCGGCTGCCCTTCCAGCTCGCGGGTCAGGCTGCCATCGGCGCCGTCAACGGTGGTGACATGCAATACAGAATCGCGAGAAGTCACCGGCCACGGTGTATTGAACTGAGTGTAGGTCCAGCTCTGGTTGCCTTCATGCTTGAGCAGCTTCTGGACCTTGCACTCGTGAATCCAGGCGCAGGCTCCCGGAACGTCTTCCTGCAGTGCACGCAGTTTGGCCATGGTGGTCTTCATGACCGTTACACCACGGTAAGCCTTGTATTGGGAACCAGCCACCTCACTCAAGGACACCTTGATGCCGTCTTCGTCCTTGGCGGTTTTCCAGTCTTCGGCCTGGGCCGTGGAGGCCAGCAAAACCGTCAAACCACACAGCACAGCGATACGATGCAGCGAACCCATAGTCTTATTCCTTATTGTTGAAGTTCCGTTCGTTGAACACATCACGCGGCCGTCATTTGCTCCCACCAGCCCAGCAATTTGATCGCTTCGTCGCGGCTGCTTCCGCAAACCTCGACATCGGCCTCAAACGCCGAACACACCGCGGGACGTTCCGGCTTGCCGAAAATGCTGCACAGGTTATCGGCAGACAGTTGTACGCATCGTTCTCCGGCGGCTTTGCCATTGGGCATGCCGGGAATCGGCGAACTGATGGAAGGGGCAATGCAACAGGCGCCACAGCCTTCACGGCATCTCATGACGACAAGCTCCTCGCGACGAGCAATGTGTTAAAGGGACGTGGCACAGAGTAACGGCTAAAACAGTTGTTTTAAATTACCCGGGCCCGGGTTTTTACGCTCAAACGAACGTGACTGACCAGTCTCCGACAAAGCGTCTGTTTCGCGGGTCACGAACAGGGGGAAATTTACTGCTTGAACTCGAATTCCAGCGCCGCGCCTTCAACGTCCCGGCGCTCTTCATTGCGCCGTTGCAGCTGCATTTCGTTGCTGATCAGGCGACCGTTCAGCTGAAACGGACTGCTTTTGCCGCCGAACATTTGCGGCAACACCGCATCGTGTCGAGGCAACGGTACCGTGCCGACCGGTTTCAATTCATCGACCTTATCCTTGGGCAAGCTCAAGTCGAGATTGGCGGGAGGGAGTTTGGTCTTCAGCGCTTCACTGGCTGGTTTTGACTTGGAAGCAATGGGAGAACGCTTTTTGACCGGTGCAGCCTTCTTTGTGGCCGGAGTGGTTTTTATGACAGTCGCCGGTTTTTTCGCGGTTGCAGCGGCTGTCGGTTTTTCCTGGACGGAAGCCGCCATGACACCTTCCGCATGACAAGTCATCAACAGGCAGATCAATAACCAGGCGGCAGGAAAAATCGGTTTCATGGACCCAACGGCGCGAACGGCAGAAGGTTATATGCTCGCCTGTTGGAGGCGACAAGACAAGCGGGCAGTTCATAACTGCCCGGCAAGTCAAAAACCGCTCATTGTCTCCTGACACAGTTGTGTCGCCAGCAGCCCCAGCGTCATCAATGCACGCTCGGCCTCGCGGTTCCAGGGGATGCCACAGTTCAGGCGAATGCAGTGATTGAACTGTTCGGTGTTACTGAAAATCAGCCCCGGCGCAATGCTGATGCCCTGCTGCAGCGCACGCACATGCAACTCTTGCGTATTGACCCGCCCCGGCAGACTGACCCACAGAATGAAACCGCCGGTAGGCCGGGTCATCTGTGTACCTTCCGGGAAGTATTGCTGCACTGCCAGTTGGAAAGCGCTGAGGTTCTTGCGGTACTCCTGACGGATGTAACGCAAATGCCGGTCGTACCCGCCGTTCTCCAGATAGGCCGCAATGCCCATTTGCGTGACGCTGCAGGCCGAATGCGTGCTGAACGTCTGCAAGCGCTGAATTTCCTGCTGGTACTTGCCGGCAATCATCCAGCCGATCCGCACGCCGGGCGACAGGGTTTTGGAGAAGCTGGAGCAATAAATCACCCGATCCAGCCGGTCATAGGCCTTGAGCGATTTGGTGCGGCCCTGCTCGAACATCAGCTCGCCGTAAATATCGTCTTCGACAACCTGGATATCGAAATCCGAGGCCAGGCGCAGCAGTTGTTTCTGCCGCTCTTCGGGCATGGTGCCGCCCAAGGGATTGCTCAGGCGCGTGGTCAGCACCAGTGCCTTGATCGACCACTGGTTGGCCGCCAACTGCAAGGCTTCGAGGCTCATGCCGGTGGCCGGATCGCTGGGGATCTCGATGACTTTCAGCCCCAGCAGGTCGGCCAGTTGCAGCAAACCGTAATAGGTCGGCGACTCGGCGGCGATCAGATCGCCCGGCCGGGTCAATACACGCAGAGACATCTGCAACGCATCGACGCAGCCGTGGGTGATCACCACTTCCGACGGATCAACCACCACGCCGGCATCGCGCATGCGGATCGCCACTTGCCGACGCAACGGCTCGAAACCAGGGCTGAACATATAGCTGAACGCGCGCGGACTATGGAAACGGGTGACTTTGGCCAGTTGCTGATGCAGTGCCCGCACCGGCAGATAATCGACGCTCGGTACGGCTGCGCCCAACGGGAACACGCCTTCGCGGCGGGATTCGACCAGGACTTGCTGAATGATGCTGCTGCGGGTGACCAGGCCTGGGCGCTCGACCCGGGCGATGTCCGGGGTCGGTGCCGTCAGGGCGGGTGTCTGGTGCACGTAGTAACCGGATTGCGGCCGGGCACGGATCAGCCCTTGATCTTCAAGGTTGGCGTAGGCCTGCAACACCGTCGCATGGCTGACGTTGAGCTGCGAGCTCATCTTGCGCACTGAAGGCACGCGCTCTCCCGGCTGATAGACGCCGCGGCGGATGTCTTCGGCCAGTTGCTGAGCAATACGTTGATAGAGCAAGAGATTGGTCATGACGCAGCACTCGATTTCACGGGCATTTTATTCTTGTGTGAAACAATACCGGAACAGTTTAGAAGTGTACTGGGACAGTTAATACAATAGTCGACCATACAGTGCGGTGTCAGCAAAAACTGTACTGTTTTAACGACGCATTTGACGGGCGCAAAAAAACCCGGCGCTGCTGAGCAGGCCGGGTCGTAGGAGCTGTCGAGTGAAACGAGGCTGCGATCTTTCCAGGCCCACTTGAGTCCCAAGCGAAAGATCAAAAGATCGCAGGCTTCGCCAGCTCCTACAGGATTTCTGGCAGCCCTTAACGAGCCGCGCCGAGCTGGCCTTTTTCGTCGGAGAACACAATTTCCACCCGACGGTTCTGTGCACGACCGCGCTCGGAAGCGTTGGCGTCCACCGGGTACTCATCGCCGTACCCTTCAACCTGGATGCGTTTGTCGTCGATGCCCAGGTCCGTCAATACGTCAGCTACCGATTGCGCCCGGTCGCGGGACAGCTTGAGGTTTTCCTGTTTACCGCCAGTGCTGTCGGTGTAGCCCTCGATCCGCACCACACGCTTGGGGTTGAGCTGCAGGAACTGGACGATCTTCAACACCACGCGGTTCGCCGAGCTCTTCAGCTCCGCCTCACCGGTATCGAACAGCACATCACCCAGGGTCATCACCAGACCACGGTCAGTCTGGGTGGTCGCCAGCGCCACGATCTGCTCTTCGAGCCACTTGCCCTGTTGCTGCACGCTGAGCAACTTGGACTCACGCAGCGCCAATTGCAGGCGCTGACGCTCGAGTTCGAGCTTCGCTGCGCGCTCTTCGTTGAGCACTTGATTGGTGTGTTCCCGGGCGATTTCGCTGTAGCGCTGGCTCAGGTAGGCGTAATGCGCCACGTCCGAACCGCTGCCCCAGTAGCTGGACAGACGATCGGCGCGGGCCAGGGACTCGCCGGCGCGGATCACGTCTTTGGGCGCAATGCGCAGCACGTTGGAATCTTCCTTGACCTTCTGGAAGTCGGCGCCGGCCTGCTGCAACGCGGCTTCGCTGTGTTGACCGGCGCAGCCATAAAGGCTTGCGCAGCCGGCCAGGATCAAGCCGCCGAGTGCTTTGGTCTTCAGGTTCATTGGGCATCTCCCAGTTGCTTGCGCAGGCGGGTGATGCGGGTATTGAGCACGTTCAACTGCTCCTCGCTCTTGTGGGTCAGGACCCGGGCTTCGGCCAGGCGCGCGTCCAGCTCGGCCTGCTCGGCCCGCATGCGCGCATTCTTGAAGGACTGGTCGGCCATGTTGCCCTTGGCACGGTTGAACTTGTCCTGGGCCAGTTTCAGCTCCGGCACTTCCTCGGCGGTAGCGCCCACGGCCTTGGCTTGTTCGAGGGCCTGTTCGGTCAGGCGTATTTGTTCATTCGGCGCCGGATCGGCTGCACAACCCGCCAGAGCCAGAACGGCCAGGGCAGCGAAAAGAGGTCGAATACTCACTAAAAATCCCTACTGTTTTGGGGTACTGACAGGTTGTGGCTGCGGTTGTGAGCCTTGCGCTTTCCAACGCTCGATATTGCGCAGCAACGCAGATTCCGTCAGTCCGGACGCGGGCAATTCTGTCATCTTTTTGGCCAGCTGTCCGCGCAACCAAGGATCGTTACAGGCGGAGTTATGGGAAACCGCGAGGTACAGGCCGGGTTTGTCGATGGGTTGTGGGTGGGCCATCAAGTCATTGGCCATCCCCAGCGTTTGCACCATGGCCATGCCCGAGTAGCGACCGGCGAGGACAAACTCCACCTCGCCCAGCAGCAATTTCTGAAAGGCCTGAGTCAGATTGGGTGTGCGCACGAGGGTCAATTGCTGCTCGGCGAAAGTGCCGAATGAAGGGCTCACTCGAGCCTTTTCCGACAACGCGCCGGGATGACCGTGGAGGTCCTGCGCTTCGTTGTAAACCAATAACGAGTCGTTGCGAGTCCAGACCAGATAATCGTTTTCCAGCAGCGCAGGATGGATGTAATCCAGATTTTCCAGCTCTGTGACCATCAACGGCGCATCGGCCAACATGTCCATGCGCCCGCTACGCACTTCATCCAGGGCCTGGGAGCGTTTACCGGCATAGAGCAGCTCGACCTTGATGCCCAACTCCCCCGCCACTTGTTGCAATAAATCAGCACTGGCGCCAATCAGGTGCTTGGGGTTTTGCGGGTCTTGCCACAGGTACGGCGGCGCGTCGGGACTGCCGGTCACGATCAGGCGCTCGCACTTGCCCGCGGCAAACGACAGCCCTGGCAATAGCGATAATCCCAGCAAGCCCCATACAAGGCGCAGATCCATGGCCAAACACTCCTCTCAATCCCGGATATGCCAACAAAAGCACAAAAAAAAAGCCCGACCAAAAGGCCGGGCTCTTTATAAGTCAAGCCGCCGGATTAGACCAGCTTCTCGAACTCAGGGATGGCTTCGAACAGGTCTGCCACCAGGCCGTAATCGGCCACCTGGAAGATCGGCGCTTCTTCGTCCTTGTTGATCGCCACGATCACCTTGGAGTCTTTCATGCCGGCCAGGTGCTGGATCGCGCCGGAGATACCGACGGCGATGTACAGCTGTGGCGCAACGATCTTGCCGGTCTGACCGACCTGCATGTCGTTGGGTACGAAACCTGCGTCAACCGCAGCGCGCGAAGCACCAACGGCGGCGCCCAGCTTGTCGGCCAGGGCGTACAGGTGTTTGAAGTTGTCACCGTTCTGCATGCCACGACCACCGGAAACGACGATCTTGGCAGCGGTCAGTTCCGGACGATCGGACTTGGCCAGTTCTTCGTTGACGAAGCTGGAAGTGCCGGCGTTGTGAATAGCGGCAACAGCTTCAACAGCGGCCGAACCACCTTCGGCAGCCACCGGGTCGAAACCGGTAGCCCGCACGGTGATCACTTTCACTGCAGCATTCGATTGCACAGTAGCGATGGCGTTACCGGCGTAGATCGGACGCTTGAAGGTATCGGCGCTTTCTACCGAGATGATCTCGGAGATCTGGTCAACGTCCAGCTGGGCGGCGACGCGCGGCAGGATGTTTTTGCCGTTGGAAGTGGCGGCAGCCAGGATGTGGCTGTAGCCCTTGCCCAACTCGGCTACCAGTGGAGCAACATTTTCCGGCAGCTGATGCGCGTAAGCAGCATTGTCAGCGTTCAGGACTTTGCTCACGCCAGCGATTTTCGCAGCGGCTTCAACCACGGCGCCAGCGCCCTGACCTGCAACCAGAACGTGGATGTCGCCACCGATCTTGGCGGCAGCAGCAACGGTGTTCAGCGTGGCCGGGGCCAGCACTTTGTTGTCGTGTTCGGCGATTACCAAGATAGTCATGATTAGATTACCTTCGCTTCGTTTTTCAGTTTCTCGACCAGTTCAGCCACCGACTTGACCTTGATACCCGCGCTGCGTGCAGCTGGCGCTTCGACTTTCACGGTCTTGTTGGTGGAGGCGGTGGAAACGCCCAAAGCGTCCGGAGTCAGCACTTCGAGAGGCTTCTTCTTGGCTTTCATGATGTTTGGCAGGGACGCGTAGCGCGGCTCGTTCAAACGCAGGTCGGTGGTGACGATGGCCGGCAGTTTCAGGGAAACCGTCTGCGCGCCGCCGTCGATTTCGCGGGTCACGGCAACTGTATCGCCGGACACTTCGACTTTCGACGCGAACGTGCCCTGACCGTAGCCGCTCAATGCCGCGAGCATCTGGCCAGTCTGGTTGTTGTCGCTGTCGATGGCTTGTTTACCGAGGATCACCAGCTGTGGCTGCTCCTTGTCGACCACGGCCTTGAGCAGCTTGGCCACGGCCAGGGAAGTCAGATCTTCAGCGGATTCGACGAGGATGGCGCGGTCGGCACCCAGAGCCAGCGCGGTGCGCAGTTGCTCTTGAGCGGTGGATGGGCCGATGGAGACGACGACGATTTCAGTCGCCACGCCTTTCTCTTTCAGACGTACGGCTTCTTCCACTGCGATTTCGCAGAACGGGTTCATCGACATCTTGACGTTGGCGAGGTCGACGCCGGAATTGTCCGCCTTGACGCGAACCTTGACGTTGTAATCCACAACGCGTTTGACAGCTACAAGAACCTTCATGGATTCCTCGTTACTCTCCGGTGAAAAGAAAGTCGCCTAGGCGAACCTGGCGGTTGATGCTCATCGGCGCAAGGGCACCTCTAAAAACGCTGGCAGATGTATCGGGTGAACCTTGCTCACGAGGCTGATGACCGTTCGTCAGTGGTGACCGACAAGTCATTCATTACCGTGGCGTGTAAACTGCGCGCGATACCTGCGCGGCGCTTCACCTTGTACTGCCATCGCCCTGTCTTTAGAGGTGCTCTTGAAACCTGTATTCAGCCTACGGCGAGCGCAAAACCGCCCGTATCTTGACCGGAACACCTATTCCGGTCAATACGGCAAAATGGCCAGTCATAAGCCGCGTGACTTTGATTTATCTGGCTTTGAGCCGATTCAAACAAACGTTTGTATTGGACGCTAAGAGTGGTGTAGATATAATGCGCCACCCAAAGAGAAAGGTGGTTCATCGATTGTCCTCTGTGCCGCACTATGGGGAATTCATGAATGCGACACCCAACCTCCAATTAGAAAAAAAACTGTTGAGCCTTGAGTAGGAGATAGCCTGTGGAACGCGAATACATGGAATTCGACGTGGTCATCGTCGGTGCCGGCCCCGCTGGCCTGTCTGCCGCCTGCCGTTTGAAGCAGAAGGCCGCCGAAGCCGGTAAGGAAATCAGCGTCTGCGTGGTCGAAAAAGGCTCCGAAGTCGGCGCTCATATCCTGTCCGGTGCCGTGTTCGAACCACGGGCCCTGAACGAACTGTTCCCGGACTGGAAAGAACTCGGCGCGCCGCTGAACACGCCAGTCACCCGCGATGACATCTTCGTTCTGAAAAACGCTGACAGCGCGCAGAAGATTCCAGACCTCTTTGTGCCCAAGACCATGCACAACGAAGGTAACTACATCATCTCCCTGGGCAACCTGTGCCGCTGGCTGGCCCAGCAGGCCGAGAACCTGGGCGTGGAAATCTACCCGGGCTTCGCCGCCCAGGAAGCGCTGTTCGACGAGAACGGCGTAGTTCGCGGGATCATCACCGGCGATCTGGGTGTTGACCGCGAAGGCAATCCGAAAGAAGGCCTGTACACCCCAGGCATGGAACTGCGCGCCAAGTACACGCTGTTCGCCGAAGGTTGCCGCGGCCACATCGGCAAGCAGCTGATCAAGCGTTTCAACCTCGACAGCGAAGCCGACGCCCAGCATTACGGCATCGGTCTGAAAGAAATCTGGGAAATCGACCCGGCCAAGCACCAGCCAGGCCTGGTGGTCCACACCGCCGGCTGGCCGCTGGACATCATGGGCACCGAGAACACCGGGGGCTCGTTCCTCTATCACCTGGAAAACAACCAGGTGGTGGTCGGTCTGATCGTCGATCTTTCCTACAGCAACACCTTCCTGTCGCCGTTCGATGAGTTCCAGCGCCTCAAGCATCACCCGGTGCTCAAGCAATATCTGGAAGGCGGCAAGCGCGTCAGCTACGGCGCTCGCGCCATCTGCAAAGGCGGCCTGAACTCGCTGCCGAAAATGGTCTTCAAGGGCGGCGCTCTGATCGGTTGCGACCTCGGCACCCTGAACTTCGCCAAGATCAAAGGCAGCCACACGGCGATGAAGTCCGGCATGCTCGCCGCTGACGCCGTGGCCGATGCCTTGTTCGCCGATCTGGACGGCACGCAAGAGCTGACCACTTACGTCGACGCCTTCAAGAAGAGCTGGCTCTACGACGAACTGTTCGCCAGCCGCAATTTCGGCCCGGCGATGCACAAGTTCGGCCCGATCCTCGGCGCTGGCTTCAACTGGATCGACCAGAACATCTTCGGCGGCAAACTGCCGTTCACCCTGCACGACACCAAGCCGGATTACGCGTGCCTGAAACTGGCGGCCGACTGCAAGAAGATCGACTACCCGAAACCGGACGGCAAGCTCAGCTTCGACAAGCTCAGCTCGGTGTTCATCTCCGGTACCAACCACGAAGAAGAGCAGCCGTGCCACCTGAAGCTGGCCGACGCGAGCATCCCGATCAGCAAGAACCTGCCGCTGTACGATGAACCTGCCCAACGTTACTGCCCGGCCGGCGTGTACGAAGTGGTCACCCAGGAAGACGGCGAGAAGCGCTTCCAGATCAACGCCCAGAACTGCGTTCACTGCAAGACCTGCGACATCAAGGACCCTGCACAGAACATCACCTGGGTGGCGCCGGAAGGCTCCGGCGGCCCGACTTATCCGAACATGTAAGTCGACCGTCTGAACAACAAGGCTCCCTGAACGGGGGCCTTTTTGTTGCCCGCAATTCAAGCGTCACCACAAGAACCTGTGGATCAGGCAGCGCGCTCATCCCCCGGATTACGCTCGAAGTAGCGCTTGTACTCACGGCTGAACTGCGACGTGCTCTGATACCCCACCCGATGCGCCACCTGGGCCACGCCCAATCCTTCGCCCTGCAGCAAGCGCTGGGCCTTGAGCAAGCGCAAACGCTTCAGATACTGCACTGGCGACAACAAGGTGCAGCGTTTGAAATGCTCATGAAACGTCGACGCGCTCATGTTCGCGCAACTGGCCAGGGCGTCGACGTTCAGCGGCTCGGTGTAATGGGCATGCAGATGGCTCAGGGAGGCCGCGATCCGGGCGAACTGCCCCTGTTGCTCCACCAGCGCCCGCAATACATCGGCTTGCGGCCCACGCAAGGCGACGAACAACAACTCACGCAATCGCGCCTGTCCCATAACCTGGCTCTCCAGCGGGTCGTGCAGACAGCGCAACAGCCGTTCAACACAACCACGCATCGCATCATCGAGCACCGCCGAAGTCATGGACTCTGGCGTCTGCGCCGCGATACAGCGCCCCGACGCCAGCCCCATGGCCAGCACCAACTCACCGAGCAACACCCGGTCAATGGCGATGGAAATGCCCAGCATCGGGCCATCGGGCGCGGAAAACGTCTCGCACTCGAACGGCACCGGCAGCGCTTGAATCAAATAATGCCCGGCGCCGTACTCCAGAGTACGCGACCCCAGATACGCCAACTTGCTGCCCTGGGCGATGATGACCAGGCTTGGCTCGTAGATTTGCGGGCCACGGGCCAAATCACAACTGGCCCGCAAAATCTGCACGCCCGGCAACGCGGTAGGCGTGAAACCATCGCGGGTGGTCAGCGGCTGGATCAGCGAAACCAGCGTGGCATTGGCATCGAGATGACGGGTCAACAACATGGAGAGCTCTTCACAAAAAAGTCGCGAAAAAAGGGATGAAAACATCATCGCAGGTCTGAACGCCAATGCGGCCAATCAACGGCGCATACCGGAGGATTAGGCATGACACCCGGAGGAATCGCCATGGCCGGTCACCCGTGCGGTGCCCAGAATGGCTCGCCTCACCTGTCACTGCTTTTGCGAGGTTCACCATGTACACCGCCATCGGATACGCCGCTCAGTCGCCCACCACTCCCCTCGCCCCGATGAAATTCGAACGCCGCAGTCCACGGCCCGACGACGTCGCAATCGAGATTCTCTACTGCGGCGTCTGCCATTCCGACATCCACCAGGCGCGCAACGAGTGGGGCATTGCGGTTTACCCGCTGATGCCCGGCCATGAGATCGTCGGCAAAGTGACCGCCGTCGGCGCGAACGTTACTAAACACAAAGTCGGCGATCTGGTCGGCGTCGGTTGCATGGTCGACTCGTGCCGCCATTGCGAAGCCTGCCAGGCCGATCTGGAGCAATACTGCCTCGAAGGCCCGACCATGACGTACGCCACCCCGGACCGGGTCGATGGCAGCAACACGATGGGCGGTTACTCCGACAGCATCGTGGTCAGCGAGCACTTTGTCGTGCGCATCCCGGAGAAGCTCGACCTGGCCAGCGCCGCGCCGATTCTATGTGCCGGCATCACCACCTACTCGCCGCTCAAGCACTACGGCGTCAAGGCCGGCGACAAGGTCGGGATTCTTGGCATGGGCGGTCTCGGTCACATGGGGATCAAGTTCGCCAAGGCGATGGGCGCTGAGGTGACCTTGTTCACCCGCTCGGCGAGCAAAGCTGAAGAAGGTCGTCGCCAAGGCGCGGACCACGTGATCGTGTCCACCGATGCCGAACAGATGAAGGCCGCCGCCGGACAATTCGACTTCCTGCTGGACACCATTCCGGTGCAGCACGACCTCAACCCCTACCTCGATACCCTGCGTTTCGACGGCGTGCACATTCTGGTGGGCTTGATCGAGCCGATCGATCCGCCGGTGCATGCTGCCAAACTGGTATTGGGTCGTCGCATGCTGGCCGGCTCACTGATCGGCGGCATCGCCGAAACCCAGGAAGTACTGGACTTCTGCGCCGAGCACGGCATCTCCTGCGACATCGAAATGCTCGACATCCGCCAGATCAACGAGGCTTACACCCGCATGATCGCCGGTGACGTGAAATACCGCTTCGTGATCGACATGGCGACGCTGAAACTCTAAACCTTCAGGCCCAATTCCGCCGACAGCCGGGCTGTGACCCCTTTGATCAGGGGAATCAGCTCGGCCATTTTTTCCAGTGGCATGTACGGCACGGTGCTGGCGATGCTGATGCCGGCGACAATGCGCTTGCTGGCATCGCGGATCGGCGCCGCCACGCAGCGAATCGACGGTTCGTTGTCCTCCAGGTCGAAGGCGTAGCCGCCGGCCACGTACTCGATCATGCGCTGCTGAAACTGTTCCCAGGATTGCTCCGGGTGCTGCGGCCAGAACTGATTTTTCCCACCCACCGGCAAGCTGATTTCATACAGCCGTTGCCATTCTTCCTGCGAGTCATCAAGCATCAGCGCCTTACCGATCCCGGTACGCGCCAACGGCATGCGATGGCCGACCCGCGAACGCATTTCCGGGCCATTGCGCCCCGGATTCTTGAGCAGGTACAGCACCTCGTCGCCTTCACGAATCGCCAGGTGAATGGTGTCGCCGGTCAACGCCGACAACTCATCCAGATACGGCCCGGCCAACGTCACCAGCGGCAGCTCTTCGCGCGCCTGAAAACCCAGCTCGATCAGTTTCGGCCCCAACAGATAGCCGACCTGCGGCACTACCCGCAGATAACGCTCGTCCACCAGGCAACTGGCCAGACGATGGGTGGTGCTGCGCGTCGTGCCGATCAGTCGGGCGATTTCCTTGAGATCGCGGGCGCCACTGGCCACCGCCTGCACCACACCCAGGCCACGAAGCAGTGTCTGGGTGCCGGTCGGCGCGGCGTCCTTGGCGATTTTTGGGGCGTCTTCCTGCATATCCAGCCTTTACCGTTGAGCGAGGGAACGGGCGGCATTATGGTCGCCGGACAGCTGCGACTACAACTTGATACGCTCGACCTTGCCCACCAGCAACACGTAGGACAACGCACCCAGCAACGCCAGAACAGAGATATAGGTGATCGCCGGGGCAAACGAATCACCGGAGGCAAGGAAACCGATGACGATCGGCGTGGTAATCGCCGCCAGGTTGCCGATGAAATTGAACACCCCACCGGTCAGTCCGAGCAAGCGTGCCGGGGCCAGGGTCGACACCAGCGACCAGGTGATCGAGGCCAGACCGTTACCGAAGAAGGCCAGCGCGAGAAAGGCGATCACCAGCGGCGTCGACTCGACGAAGTTGGCGCCGATGATCGAGGTGGAAATCAGCAAGCCACCGATGATCGGTAACTTGCGAGCAAAGCCTACGGTGTAGCCGCGACGGATCAAAAAGTCCGAGAAGAACCCCGAACACAGCACGCCGACAAACGCTGCGAGAAACGGCAGTGACGCCAGCAAGCCAGACTTGATGAAGTCCATGCCGCGATATTTCACCAGGTAAGTCGGGAACCATGTCAGAAAGAACCATAAAGTCGAATTGAGGCAGAACTGGCCGAGGTAAATGCCCCACAATTTGCGCTTGCTCAGGACAATTCCGAGGTCGATCCAGCTGAATTTCGCCTTGGCCCTGGCGGCTTCGGCCTGAATATCCACCAACCCGCCACCCTCGCGGATCAGCTCGATTTCCGCGTCATTGGCGCCCTTGAAATCCCGTGGTTCGCGATACACCGCGTACCAGATCACTGCCCAAAGGATGCCCACCACACCGGTGCTGACAAACACCATGTGCCAGCCATATTGGTGTTGCAGCCAGGCAAGCACCGGCGTCAGGAACGCCAGGCCGACGAACTGCCCGGAGGTGTAGAAACCGATGGCCGTGGCGCGTTCGCGCTCGGGGAACCAGGTGGTCACTACGCGGCTGTTGATCGGGTACGCCGGCGCCTCCAGGGCTCCGACCGCCATGCGCAAAACGAACAATGCAATGAAACTGGCGGCGAAACCGAGCATCACCGTGGCCAGCGACCACAACAGCAATGCGACGCTATAGAGAATACGCGGCGGCACCCGGTCCACCAGCCAGCCGCCGGGGATCTGCATGGCGGCGTAGGTCCAGCCGAATGCGGAAAAAATCAGCCCGACGTGGATCGGATCGATGCCCAAATCGCTGGTCAGCGCCGGGGCGGCAATGGACAGGTTGCTGCGGTCCAGGTAGTTGATCACCACCGTGATGAACAACAGGACCATGATGAAAAAACGCTTGCGACTGGGCGTCACCAACGACGCCTGCCCGGTGAGGGTTTGCGGTTGCATGGGGGTGCCTCTTCTTATGTTTATTGAGGTCATGGTGTTTGATCGCTCCTACGCCCTGCGTGGGAACGATCACCGCGTGAGTATCACCACTCGGCAAAACTGCCATCGGCATGGCGCCAGATCGGGTTGCGCCAGCGGTGGCCGACCGCCGCGCGTTCGATCACGTACTCCTCGTTGATCTCGATGCCCAGGCCCGGCCCATTGGGGATCTTCACGAAGCCTTTGTCGTAGTCGAACACCCGCGGGTCTTTCACGTAATCGAGCAGGTCATTGCTCTCGTTGTAATGGATGCCCAGGCTCTGTTCCTGAATGAACGCGTTGTAGCAAACCGCGTCCAGTTGCAGGCACGCCGCCAGGGCAATCGGCCCCAATGGGCAATGCAGCGCCAGCGCCACGTCGTAGGCTTCGGCCATGTTGGCGATCTTGCGGGTTTCGGTGATACCGCCCGCGTGGGACGCATCGGGCTGGATGATGTCGACGTAACCTTCGCTGAGCACACGCTTGAAATCCCAGCGCGAGAACAACCGCTCGCCAAGGGCAATCGGCGTGCTGGTCAGCGGCGCCAGTTCTTTCAGCGCTTCGTAGTTCTCACTGAGCACCGGCTCTTCGATGAACATCAGTTTGTACGGGTCGAGTTCCTTCATCAGCACCTTGGCCATCGGCTTGTGCACCCGACCATGGAAGTCCACGCCGATGCCGACATTCGGGCCGACCGCATCGCGCACGGCGGCAACGTTGGCCAGCGCCTGGTCGACTTTCTCGAAGGAATCGAGGAATTGCAGCTCTTCTGTGCCGTTCATTTTCACCGCGGTGAAACCACGGCTGACCGCTTCTTTCGCGGCGCGAGCAGTGTCCGCCGGACGATCACCACCGATCCACGAATAAACCCGGATCTTGTCCCGCACCTGGCCGCCCAGCAAATCGCTGACCGACACCCCCAGCGCCTTGCCCTTGATGTCCCACAACGCCTGGTCGATACCGGCCAGCGCGCTCATGTGGATCGCCCCGCCCCGGTAGAAGCCGCCACGGTAGAGCACGGTCCAGATGTCTTCGATGTTGCGTGGATCTTTACCGATCAGGTAGTCGGACAACTCCTCGACCGCAGCAGCGACGGTGTGTGCGCGGCCTTCGACCACGGGCTCGCCCCAACCGGTCACGCCCTCGTCGGTCTCGACCTTGAGGAAGCACCAGCGCGGCGGAACGATGAAGGTGGTGAGTTTGGTGATTTTCATCTCTATTGTCTCTCTTGTAGATGCAGCGCTCACAGCGCCAGAAAGTCTTAACGCAGAGCGTTCCATGCAGCGACATATGCCTTGGCGCGCACCGCTACTTCGTCAGCCGTCATGCCCGGTTTGAACAACCCGGAGCCGAGACCGAAACCTTTGACGCCGGCCTCGACAAACACCTGCATGTTGTCTGGCGTAATCCCGCCCACCGGCACCAGCACCGTCCCCGCCGGCAACACCGCCAGCCAGGCTTTCACTACGGCTGGGCCCATCTGCTCGGCCGGGAACATCTTCAGCACATCCGCCCCTTCGGCCAGCGCGGCAAAGGCTTCGGTCGGCGTCGCCACGCCCGGCGACAGGAACAGCCCTGCTGCCTTCGCCGCGCGCAACACCTTGGCATCGCTGTGGGGCATGACGATCACCTGCCCGCCCGCCGCTTTCACTTGCTCGACCTGTTCCGGCGTCAGCACCGTGCCCGCGCCGATCAGGCAATCGGCGGGTAATGTGCTGCGCAGGATGCGGATACTTTCGTACGGCTCAGGGGAATTAAGCGGCACTTCGATGACGCGAAATCCGGCCGAATACAGGACTTCGCCGACGGCTGCCGCCTCTTGCGGACTCAGGCCACGCAAGATCGCGATCAGACCGTTTTGTGCCAATGCTTGCTTGAGCATGTCAGACCTCCAGTCAGGTTTAACGGGATGGGTTTGCAGTGACCAGTCCGGCGGCGACCGCCAACTGCCACAAGCCGCGTTCGGTGGCCTGCTCGGCCAGGGTCACCCGGGTAAAACCGCAGGCGTCGAGCGCCCGGCTGTAGCGAGTGCAGAGTTGGGCATTGCCGATAAGGATGATCGAGGGCAGGTGCACGCTATTGCGTCGACGCCGCTGAACATTGGCCAGGGCCAAAAGTTCATGGCCGATCAACAGGCCGGACAGATAGTCCGGTTGAGCGCTAGCGCTCAGCTCGCCGGTCAGCCCCAGGCTGCGTGCACTGAACAATGTCGACAGCGGCCCGATCTCGCCGTCCGCCGACAGCGCCACTTGCACGCCACGGTCAAAAGCATCGCCATCAAAAGCCCCGCCGCGCTGCTGAGTGCGCCCCAGAATGCTGTGTTCGCTGAGCACGGCGAAGACTTCGCCGGTCATGAAGGTATCGAAATGCACGATGCAGCCGTCGGCCACTTGCACCCATTTCGAATGACTGCCCGGCAGGCCGATCAACAGATCGCTACCCGCCTCGCCCGGCAGATTCTGCAATACGCCGAGGACCTGGGTTTCCTCGCCACGCATGACGTTGGGCAAGTGCGAACGCTGAATCACACCCGGCACGATGTGCACATCGACACCGCGAAGACTGCGAACGGTTTGTAGGGAAGTTCCGAGATTGGCGACGTTCGCCGGCGTGTCGCAGTAAGCCGCTTCGCACCAGCCCTGAGCACTGCCAACCATGCCACAGGCAATCACCGGCACATCGGGCTGCACGTCGAGCCAGTCACCGCAAGCCTCATCGAAGGCCAGTTCAAAGCCGTCGGCGCATGCCTGACCGGCGATGGTTCGCGGCGTCCTGGGCAGCTGCATGATCCCGGACGACAGCGCACGCTGTTCCAGCACCTGGCCACCGAAGCCGAGTTTGTAAGCACGTAATGAGGTTGTCCCCCAATCGAGCGCGATCAATTGCGCCAGCATCGCTTCACCTGTTTTGTTTTTTGGACAGTGAGTGAGCTGGACTATAAACCTGGACGCAGGAAAATCTCAATATATAAATATCAGTCCCATATTATGGGATTTACAAATATAACTAGATTTTCTTCGCCAAAGCTCTGCAACGCAGCCTCACCCACCGCGTGGGTGAGACCGCCGAGATTGCGGATTTCAATCAGGGGTATACGTACTGGAAATCGGCCTTCGATGAGGGAAAGGCCGGGGTTTTTAAGATCACCGTGAGGCAGGCACTTGATGGTTTGATGAGCGGTAACTGTGAAGCGAGTGTGCAGTAAGGCTGCTTGCTAGCCTAACCGTTCGCTATTACTCTTTAGCAGCTGCCTTCAACAGATCTGCTGTCGGCACGCGCATAACATTTGAGAAGTATGTTTTGTAACGAGTGGTATGAACTCTGAACGTGCACAACATGAACTCACGCTTATCGAGAATCTCACGCAGTGCTTGACCGGTGAGAATAGTCTCTTTCCCTTGCAGTTCCTCAGCCTCGCGGAAGAGGATCATTGAAATATAATGCTCACCTGAAGAGTCTTTCACAAATTCGACAGTCCCTCTTCCAGAGCGTTTTATGTAATGCCCGACGGAAAAGTCAAGATCATCTTCCAGCGCACATACCAATCCCTCACCGATCTTGGACTTGAACAAACCCAAAAGCTCTGTATCACTGGTAAACCTTATCTGATAGGAATTACCACTCGGTGAAGTTTCCACCTTCTCGTAATGAAGCGTCGCGATGGGTCTTCCGTGATTTGAAGAGCACGAAGCACACAACACCATAAAAAGACAAAAAACAAAATTGCGCATAGTTATTTCTCTTTAAAGTAGCTGAGTATGGACTCCGCCAACAACTGGCGAGCAGACTTTCCACCGTCTAACGGCTTCGCGAACATAATGTTCGCATCTGCATGATTGACATCCACCCTGCCACTTACATTCGGACCCGACGTAATCTCCCATTGCTCACCGAAGTCCGCAACAAAGTCAGACACGTTCCGGTCTTTTACTTTTGCAGCTCGGACATTGATCCAGAATTCTGCTTTGGGTTTAGGAGTCAACCTGTAAATATTGGAAATGCCGTAGACAATTTTCCCTTCGCCCACCGGGTCCAGAGTAATCAACATCCTTATTTTGTACCCCTTATCCGTCAACACACTGGAGAGGTGTGCACCGTTCCAGCCACCCAGACTGTGTCCAACAATATAAACCGCTGTGGAGGTGTCAGGAATTTCACTCAGAACATTTTTTGCCAAATCTTCATCAGTTATAAATTTATTGTAGGCCATTGCCCGTACAGGGCACCGACAGAGATAGTTCAGAGCATCAGCATCCGCCAACACGTCGTCACGAACATAACTGACGTTCCAGTTAGGACCACTCAAGTAGTAACTTTCCTGATCCCCAGCCCCACCGATAAAAAAGATAAATATTTTCTTTACCGTAATGGCAACCTGCTTCACCGAAGTGTCTTTTGGGTCTGTCAGTGGATGATCGCAAACCTGTCTTTTCGGCAACGCTTCCTTCGCTGCCGCGTTTTCACCTGGCATCCCCAATTACTCCACAAACAATTTAATGGTTTCAGCCAAATGTGAACTGACAGTATGGGTAAACCCGGACGCATCCGTGATGCCATGCTCTTCGCTGCCGTCCCCACGCTGAATGGTGTAGGGGTGATAGGGAACCGGCTCTCCAGTTGCCTCATTGACCACTTGCAACCTGTCCGTGAAATGCACCGGCATCGGCAACAACCCACTGAACGTGGCGCCTCCCCCGCTTTGCCCAATAATGACGGTGCCGGAGCCGCCAACCACCACGTTGCCATGCCCGCCCGTACTATCGAGCGTTGCAGCGTTGAGGCCATTGATAAATACCGTGCTGGAGACCGCGCCGGTGATCGGGCTGCCGCAGGCGGATTTATCGGTCATTCGGGCAGCGCCGAGGCAGTCGAAGAACACGTCCGGGGAACCAGACACGATCGGGTTGGTGCCATGGCCCGGCAACGGGCACGCGGTAGGGTCGGTGACGCGCGCAGCGGGTTTTCCACTCAAGTCAAAGCTCCTTGCTTCTGAGGTTCAGGGTGAGGCTGATAGACATCAATGTCGGCCGCGGCGAAGCGCCAGCGGTTATCGACCGGGTCGAATAGCGCGTGACAATTGTCATGGCTGTCGGGGGATGAAACGTTGTGAAGGGTTTGCCAGGCTTCGGCGACTTGCCATTCCATATCCGCATCCGAGACGCTGTCGAAGTCATTGAGCCAAGCGTTGTAGTCGCGCAAGCCGATCCGGTTATAGGACGTTTGCAGCAGGCTGGTCATCTGCGGGCCGAAGTCGATGTAATGCTCTGCGGTCCATTGACCGACGTCGGAATAGACGTACCAGCCCATGGGCAACAATGTGCCATCGTTCAATAACGATTGATCCGCCAGGACAACGAAGCCACAGCAGACGTGCAGCGTCAGCCAGCCCTGATGATCCTGGATCAACTGATTTGGATCGAATGTGCGAAGCGGGACAACGCGGTACTCCTCAAGACCGCGACTGCGCGCCATCAACTCGGCATCCAGACGCGAGACGAACGCCCGGATCGCCTTACCGCCCGTGCGATTGAGGGTGCAAAGGATGTCCACCGGCTGGCGATGGCGGTCGTCCGTGGAGCCGAGTTTTTTCACCAGGCCATACAAACGCATCGTCGCCCGAAGTCCGCTCATCGCCAGTCACTCATTGACGCGGCGAAGGCTCCACGGGCGTGGAGAAAGGGTGCCAAAGGCATTGCAAGTGTCGTCCGTGAGCGCGCAAAAGGCGCACAGAATGCCGGACTAGGGCGGTGCGGACAACCGATCCGTGTCAGATTGCCATCAATCGATCAGCCGCCCTCGGCAAACTCGCGTAACACCGACCCATCCATCCGGTAGCGCACCCACTCTTCCTGCGGTTGTGCGCCGAGGGATTTGTAGAATTCAATCGCCGGTTTATTCCAGTCCAGCACGCTCCATTCGAAACGGCCGCAGTCGTTGGCACAGGCAATTTTTGCCAGGTGGCGCAGCAAGGTTTTACCGGCGCCGCCGCCCCGTTGTTCAGGGGTGATGTAGAGGTCTTCGAGGTACAGGCAATTGCTGCCCAGCCAGGTGGAATAGCTGAAGAAGAACACCGCGAAGCCGATCGGCAGGCCATCGCGCAGGCAGATCAGGCCATGGGCGGTGGCGCCTTCGCTGAACAGGCTGCGCTCGATGTCGGCGACGCTGGCGATGACTTCGTGGCGGGCACGTTCGAAGTCGGCAAGTTCAGTGATGAACGCGAGGATTTGCGGAGCATCGCTGGGGGTTGCCGGGCGGATTTCGATCGTCATGGACGTGCCTTGTCAAAAGTTGAAAACGCCATACTAAGTCCGCGCGCGGCGCTCGTCACATTTGAAATGGTCGAAGCTGCGTTCGGCCGTAGCAGCTGTCGAGCTTGCGAGGCTGCGTTCGGCTGCGCAGCAGTCGTCAAACCAGAACTTGCGGTGCGTCAGGCAGACCACGTCAGCCGGATTCACGACTGCTTCGCAGCCGAACGCAGCCTCGCAGGCTCGGCAGCTGCTACAGATCGCATTTGCGGTTTGATTTACTGGCATTGGAGTAAGCTCCCTTGCCACAAAAGCGTTTTCATACTTAAGGACATTTATGACCACCGCCGCTTTCGCGCCTCTGCACACTCTGGCTTCCGAACTGCTGCCCCATGCGCTGGAACCTGGCGAGGACGGTGCCCACGATCTGTCGCACTTGCAACGGGTGTGGCACAACGTGCGCACGCTTCATGCCGAAGAAGGCGGTGATCTTGAGGTGCTGCTGGCCGCCGTGCTGTTGCACGATTGCGTGGCGGTGGAGAAGAACTCGCCTCTGCGGTCCCAAGCGTCACGGTTGGCGGCGCAGAAAGCCTCGACAGTACTGATAGCCATGGATTGGCCTGACGCAAAAATCACCGCGGTCGTCCATGCCATTGAGGCCCATAGTTTCAGCGCCAACATCACACCCAACACCCTTGAAGCCCGAATCATCCAGGACGCCGACCGCCTCGACTCACTCGGCATGCTCGGCGTGGCGCGTACCTTCTACATTGCCGGGCGCATGGGCAGCGCGTTGTACGACCCAGTGGACCCGGAGGCAAACGAGCGGGACTACGACGACAAACGCTTTTGCCTCGATCATTTCCAGACCAAGCTGCTGCACCTCGCGGACGGTTTCCAAACGACCACCGGCCAGCGTCTGGCACAGGTTCGCCATCAACGCTTGAAGGGATTCATGGAACTGTTCAAGGAAGAAATCGGCGTCGGCTGAGGGGCCAGGGCTACACCGCTCGTCGTTCATCAGGCACCAATCCCGGTCGGGGACGGACCAATATCGAGTAAGGGCTCGCCAATGCGAGCGAGGAGCAACACTCGTCCATCCCAACCAAGAGGTCACCATGAACGTCGATAAAAACCTGGAAAAAGAAGTCCTGACCCGCCTGCTGCATGCCCATCCAAGCGGCTTGGGCAAGGAGGTTCTGGACAATTACCGGGGGGAGAAAGTCGTGGCCAGCACCCTTGCTACTCTGCAGGAGCGTGGGCTGATCCAGCACGGTCATGTGATCTGCAACGAAGCCGGCGAGCACTCGCTGAGCCTGCCGATCAAACTCAGCGCCGCTGGGGTTGAGGCGGCGCGCAAACTGGATAACTAGCCGCGCAGGAGCTGGCGAAGCCTGCGCCAGCTCCTATAGCCAGGAGAAATCCCATGCCTCGTGGAAGCAAAGACAAATACACCGCCGAGCAGAAACGCAAGGCCGAACACATCGAAGAAAGCTACGAACGCAAAGGCGTGTCGAAAGATCAAGCCGAGGCTCGCGCCTGGGCGACGGTGAACAAGCAGTCGGGTGGCGGTGAGCGCGCCGGCGGCTCGGGACGCAAAAAACCGGCCGCGGCCAAGTCCGCCGATCGCAAGGAATCAGCCCGCCGTGCTGTCGCCACCCGTGAGGGCAAACCGCGCAACAGCAAGGCTTCACGCGATACGCAGACGGTGGACAGCCTGATGAAGGAAGCCCGGGCGAAGAGGATTCCCGGGCGTTCGAGCATGCGCAAGCAAGAGCTTATCGAGGCGTTGCGCAAGGCGGGTTGAAAGTCAGGATTGAGGGTGAATTTGAGGGCCGATGGCGGCTGATCAGGCGCTAAAAGTCTCGAGGATCAACGCATCCACCTCAGCCGCCCCCGGCGAAGTCGCCGGCCCCCAACGAGTGACCGCCAACGCCGCTGCCGCATTCGCCCGCCGTGCCGCTTCAGCCGCCGACAAGCCCTGCGCCAACCCGGCCACAAACACCCCGGCATGGGCATCCCCCGCACCGTTGCTGTCGACGGCCGAGACCTTGAATCCCGGCACCTGCTGACGGTCGCCATGCTGGCTGATCCAGCAACCCTGCGGCCCATCGCGAACCACCATCAGGGCGTCCGTCGGCAACTGATCCGCCAAAATATTCAACGCCTCGGCAATGTCCGACGCCCCGGTAAACCACAGCGCCTCGACCCGGTTGCTGGTCCACAGATCGATGCGCGGCAGCAAGGCCTTCATCAGCGGTGCGTCAGGCGAATCCACCAACGGTCCCGGATCGAATACCACTTTGATCCCGTCCGGCAACTCCAGCACCCAATCCACCAGCACCTGAGCCTTGCCGTCATGCAGCAGGCTGTAGCCGCTGACATAGACAAAGTCGCCCGCCTCGGCCGGCACACTCGCCAAGTCTTCGGCGGTCAATTCGCCTTCGGCACCGATGCAGGAAATGAACGTGCGTTCGGCCGAGGCTTCAGTCAGTGCGACACACAACCCGGTGTCGCGCTCAGCACGGTGAGCGATGCCGATCCGAATGCCTTCTGCCGTCATCGCCTCCCGGGCCAGATCACCAAAACGGCCGTTGCCATGGCGCCCGAGGTAGACCACCGGCAAGCCGTTTCGCTGGGCCGCGGCCATCACATTGAAGCCGCCGCCTGCCTCGAAACGGGCGGATTGCGCCAACACGTCACCGCCCGAATGAGGCAGTTTATCCACGGCCATGACCAAGTCGATGATGACCTGGCCGGTGTGCAGCAGCCTAGACATGCGCAGGCTCGAGCAACGCGGTACGACGGTCCTTAGCACCGCCGAGCGCCCAGTAAATCCCGCCAGCCACCACGAACGTCACGATCCAGCCCAGACCGTTGTGGCCCAGCCAGGAGTCGGACAGGAAGCCCCGGAACCAGACATCTTGTTCAGTGGTGCCAATGGTGGTGAAGCTGAAACCCAACACAATCGCCACCGCCCACGCACCGAATGCACGCCACTCGACGCCGCCGCGATACCAGTAGGCGCTGCTCGGGCTGACGTCCAGCAGGTCCTTGGGGCTGTAGTAATGACGATGGATCAGGTCGACCAAGAAGATTCCGACCCACGCCGTGATCGGCACCGCCAGCAAGGAAATGAAGGTGATGAACGGACCGTAGAAGCTCTCGGCGATCAGCATGAAGTAGATCGAGCCGGCGAAGATCGCAATGATATCGACCACCACCGCATACACGCGCTTGACCTTCAGGCCGAGGGTCAAGGTGGTCAAACCGGCGGAGTACACCGACAGGTTGTTCGACAGCAGTAGCCCGCCGAACGCGGTGATCAGGTACGGCACCGCCATCCAGGTCGGCAGCATGTCGCGGATCGCGACAATCGGGTCAGTGGCCGAGGCCAGATCGTTGTTACCCACCGACAGCAGACCGCCAAGGGTGATCAGCAGCACCAGCGGAATCCCCGCACCGAACGCCGCCGACGCCACCAGGCGCACCGCTTTGACGCTGCGGTGCTGGTAGCGCGACATGTCCGCGCCGGCGTTGGCCCAGCCGATCCCGGTACCGGCGGCCATGGTGCCGATGCCGATGATCATCGCGCTCAGCGGTGCTGGCGTGGCATTGAATACGGCGCTCCAATCGATGGTCGCGCAGAGGAAACCGCCGACCAGGATGTTCAGCGCACCGAACACATAGGTTGCCCATTTCTGGATCACCAGCAATGTGGCGTGGCCGAGGCCGGACACCGACAACGTCAGCAGCACGAAAATCGCGATGAACACCAGGGTCAGCAGCGGCGCGCTTTTGGCTTCCACCGGCGAGCCGAACACTATCGAGCACAGCGACAGCAAGACGAACGCGGCGGTGGTGGTGTTAACGGTTTCCCAGCCCAGACGCGACATCAGCGAGACCAGCGTCGGGCCGATATTGCCGCGTACGCCGAAGATCGCTCGCGACAACGTCAGGCTCGGTGCGCGACCACGACGACCGGCAATGGAGATGATCCCGACCACCGCGAAAGAACCGGCGGCACCAAGGATCGCGACGATGATCGCTTGCCAGATCGCCAGGCCGCGAAAGGCCACCAGCGTGGCACCCAACGGCAAGCCGAGAATGGAAATGTTGGCTGCAAACCAGACCCAGAACAGTTGCAGCGGATGACCGTTGCACTCCCCCTCCGGCACCGGTTCGATGCCACGGGTTTCCAGTTGTCCGGCACTTTGTCCGGCGCTCGATGAACTCATGAAAAATGCTCCTTGCAATTATTTTGGTTGCGGGCGACTACCTTGTAGGAGCTGCCGAAGGCTGCGATCTTTTGATCTTCAGCGGTCGTCAAGTCGCCGCAGATCAAGATCAAAAGATCGCAGCCTTCGGCAGCTCCTACGGGGGTTGTGCGTTCCTCAGCGTAGCGTGAGGAGTCCTTGCACCAACGGCTCCAACTCCAACGAGTTAACCGCTTTAACCTGCTCGATCATCGTCACCGGCCAACTCTCAAGCCCCAGACAGGCCCCGAGCATGGCGCCGAGCATCGCCGCGATGGTGTCGGTGTCACCGCCCAGGCTCGCGGCCATGCACAGCGCTTCGAAAGCCGTCATCTCGCCGATGGCCACTTGCTGGGCCAGCGCAAACGACACCACCACCGATTCCTGTGAGGCCACCGAAGTGCCGATCACGTCGTACAGCAAATCCGCCAGCAATGCCTTGTCGCTGTCGATGCCGATGCTCCGCGCCCAACTGATACGCGAGGCGATCCGCCCGCCGGCGACCCAATGGCCATGACTTTCAGCCTGCTGCGCGAATTGCTGGCCAAGGTTCAACGCCTCACCCAGGTCCATGCCGTTGATCCCGGCGGAAACCACCGCCGCCACCGCCGCCGCACTGGCAATCCCCAGCGTGGTGTTGTGGGTCACCTGACAGGCTTGCACCACGGCACGGATGAAACGCTCGGGATCGGCGACATCGGCCGCAATCCCCACCGGGGTGATGCGCATCGCCGCGCCATTGGTGGTGCCGTAGCGCCCGGCCTCTTCCAGCGAGTGGCCGGCGAGGATCATTTCGATCGCGCGTTTGGTCGAAGGGCCAAGCAAGTCTTGCGAGCCCTTGGCCTGCATCCCGGCTTCCCATTCGATCAATCGTTGGGCCAGTACCGCCGGTTCGATCCGGCCCTCGCCTTCGATCAACAACTGGCCGACCAGAATCGCCTGCTCGGTATCGTCAGTGATCGAACCCTTGGGCAGATTCGCGGCGATCGGTTGATCGGGACCTGCGTCTTGCAGATCGATGATTTCAACGAAGCGCGCCTTGATTTCGGCGCGGCTCAGGGATTGGGTCGGCATGCCCAGCGCATCGCCCAGGGCCAGTCCATAGAACGCGCCGAGGGCACGGTTGAGCGCGGTCATTTTGGCGTTCCAAACTGCAAATGCAGACGAAAGTGCACCGGATCGAGCAGGCTTTCGACCTGCTCCATAAAACGGTTCTGACGGTCGTAGGTGGTGCGCAGGGCCTTGAGGAACACTGTGCCGACCGGACGCCCGAGCAGCTCGGCGTCTTCGGCGTTCAAGGGTTCGGCACCGATCCACTGATCGCCGTGCTCGCCGACATAGCCGTAGGCAGCCAGCGTGATGGTCAGGGAGTTATCAATCAGTCCCACTCGCGGCAGGCCTTCCAGGCCTCCGGTCGCAGGCATCAACGCGCGTTCCAGAGACACCAGCGTGCCGTCGGTGGCGCGCCGACGCCGGTCGAGGGTAACGAATTGATCGGTGCCAAAACGTGACAACAAGTCAGGCCGAGTCACCGCCTCCAGCCGCAGCACTTCGGTATTGATCAACGCTCCGCTGTCCGCCAGCGCCTGGGCCCAGCCGCTGCTCTGATCGAGCACTACGCCGTCGTAAGTAACGATGGAACCGACTCCGCTTTGCGTGGCGATGTAGTGACGCCGTTTCAGTTCGGCCAGGGCTTCACGCAGCGTGCCGCGGCTGACCTTGAATTCTTGAGCCAACTGATGTTCACCCGGCAATAGCAAGCCGTCCTCCATGAGGCCGCTTTCGATGCGCCGGACAAGCTCATCGACTATCTGTTGTTTCTTGTCAAATCGTACCGGTCTAATCATGTACACCTCGGGTGTACTGTCATAGCTGAAACGGGTTAAGACGAGCAAGGAATTTTTTGTGGGGCGCGAAGATCGTTCCCATGCTCCGCGTGGGAATGCCTCATTGGACGCTCTGCGTCCGCTTCTGGGACGCTGAGCGTCCCGGGCTGCGTTCCCACGCAGAGCGTAGGAACGATCGGTGAAGGGAGGGCGTCAGCGTTGTTTCAGTCGGTCGATCACAACCGCCAGCAACAGGATCGAACCGCGAATCACGTACTGGTAAAACGTATCGATGTTCTTCAGGTTCATCGCATTCTCGATGATCGCCAGAATCAGCACCCCGGCAATCACATGCCGAATCATCCCGATCCCGCCGCTCAGCGACACCCCGCCCAACACGCAGGCCGAGATCACTGTCAGTTCGAAACCCTGGCCAATCATCGGCTGACCCGAAGTCATGCGCGACGCCAGAATCACCCCGGCCAATGCACCAATCACCCCGTGCACGGCGAAGATAATGATCTTGGTCCGGTCAACGTTGACCCCGGCCAGCAACGCCGCTTCCTGGTTGCCACCGATGGCCATGGTGTTGCGCCCGTAGGTGGTGTAATTCAGTAGCCAGCCGAAAAACAGGAAGCAAACGATGGTGATCAGAATCGGCACCGGCACACCGAACAACTGGCCGTTACCGAAGACGAAAAACGACTCCTGGGACACGCCCACCGCTTTGCCGTTGGCAAAGATGTAAGCCAGGCCGCGAACGATCTGCATGGTCGCCAGCGTGGTAATCAACGCATTGACCCGCAGCTTGGCAATCACTATCCCGTTGATCAGCCCGACAATCAGCCCCATCACCAGCGCCGCACTGACGCCGAGGAACACGCTGTTGGTGTCGCGCATCACCACCGCCGCGACCACGCCGGCGCAGGCAATCACCGAGCCCACCGACAAGTCGAAGTGCCCCGACGCCAGGCAATACAACATGGTGCAGGCGGCAATTCCGGTGGTGGAAATCGCCAGGCCCAGACCGCGCATGTTCAGCGGCGACAGGAAGTTGTCGATCAGCAAGGTGCAGAGCACGAAGATCCCGACGGCCGCCAGCAGCATTACCCAGTCATCGAGAAAGCGTCGCAGGTCCAGCGGTTTGCGCGGGGTTGGCAGAGCATTGTTTTGGATGGTCATAGTCACCTCTCAGTTCGCCACGTCGGCAGCGCGTTGGCGTGGCAAAGCCAGTTGCAGCAGGTTGGATTCATTGGCTTGTTCGCGGGTCAGTTCGCCGCGCATCGTGCCTTCGCAGAGCACCAGGATGCGGTCGGAAATGCCCATGACTTCCATCAGGTCGCTGGACACCACAATCACGGCAATACCGCTGGCGGCCAGGTTATGAATGATCTGGTAGATCTCGGCTTTAGCGCCGATGTCGATGCCACGGGTGGGCTCATCGAGCAGCAGGATTTTCATCGGCATCGACAGCCAGCGACCGAGAATCGCCTTCTGCTGATTGCCGCCGGACAGGTACATGATTTTCTGCGCCGCGTTGGGCGTCTTCACCTTCAGCGCCTTGATCTGCTTATCGGCGTTGCCCTTTTCCCACAGCCCGCGCAACAGGCACCCGAAGGTGGAATGAGCACCGCGGGCGCTTATGTTGATGTTCTCGGCGACGCTGGCCAGCGGCAGGATGCCCTCCTTCTTGCGGTCCTCGGGGCACAGCAGAATCCCCGCCGCAATGGCATCGCGCGGTGAACGCAGTTTCAGTTCATGTCCACGCAACTCCAGGCGTCCGGCCGTGTTGCGGGTAAGTCCGCTGAGCATGCGAAACAGCTCGGTGCGGCCCGCGCCAACCAAGCCGAACAGCCCCAGAATCTCGCCCTTGTGCACCTCGAAACTCACCGGTTCACGCAAACCCGGCCCCAGTAAACCGTCAACCTTGAGCGCCACTGCGCCACGCGGGCGGCTGCGGTAATCGTAGATATCCTGAATGTCGCGGCCGACCATGCACGTCACCAATTGGTCATGGGTCAGCGCGCTCATGTCCTCGAAGGTGCGCACGAAGCGACCGTCCTTGAACACCGTTACCGCGTTGCAGATGCGGAAGACCTCTTCCATGCGATGGGAGACGTAGAGCACCACTTTGCCTTCGTCGCGCAGACGACCGATGATCGCCATCAAGCGATCGATCTCCCGCGCCGACAGGCTGCTGGTGGGTTCGTCGAACGCAATCACATGCGCGCCACGGGACAACGCCTTGGCGATTTCCACCAGTTGCCGCTGGCCGAGGGACAAGCGCCCGACTTTCTCTTGCGGATCGATTTCATCGGCCAGGCCTTTGAGGCAGGCCAGTGCCTGTTGCCGTAAAACGCTGCGATTGATCAGGCCGAAACTCGCCGGCAGATGCCCAAGAAACAGGTTCTCGGCCACGGTCATTTCCGGCACCAGGTGCAGCTCCTGATGGATCACCGCAACCCCGCTGCCAATGCTGTCGGCAGTGGATTTGAAGACCCTCGTCTGTTCGCCGATCCGCAGGTCGCCGCTGCTCGGCGTGTAAGCACCGCCGAGGATTTTCAGCAGCGTGGATTTACCGGCACCGTTCTCGCCCATCAAGGCGTGAACCTGCCCCGGATGCGCGACGAAGCTGATGCCGTCCAGCGCCTTCACCCCGGGAAAGGTTTTGCCGATCCCGTTGAAGCGCAGGCTGCCGCCAATGCGCTGTTCATCTGTTTGTACGTGTGCGTGCATAACCCACCTCATCACACCGATCAGGCGGCCCCGTCGCCGGGGCCGCCAATGAAATCAACCGACCCTCAATTCCACAGGCCGATCTTTTCCAGTTCCTGCTTGAAGTTGTCGCGCGTGATCAGCGTCACGTCGTCCATGGCGGTGTATTTCGGCGGTTCTTTGCCGGTGGTGACCCACTCGTGCATCATGCTGGCGGTGTTGTAACCCTCGATGTGCGGGCTCGGCAGCATCGAGCCGAAGAAGCCGCTGTTGGCTTTCTTCAGTTCGCCGATGGCATCGGTGCCGTTGATGCCGATGCCGATCACGTTGGCCGCGGCAAAACCGGCGCTTTCGGTGGCGCGCACGCCGCCCAGCACGGTGTTGTCGTTCATCCCGCCGATGATCAGGTTTTTCGCCGCACCCGGCAGTTTCACCAGCGCCGAGTTGGTGGCGTCCATGCTGCCCGGTACGTCGAGGGTTTTCAGGGCCGAGAACAGAATATGGTCTTTCGGCATCCCGGCGTCTTCCAGGGCTTTAACCGAACCGTCGGTGCGTTTCTTGCCGGTGTCGAGTTCGTTGAAGGTGTTGATCACCGCATAGGTCTGTTTCCAGTCCCAGCCGCGTTTTTTCGCTTCGGCGGCCATGGCGGCGCCCTGCTTCTGGCCGACTTCGAAGGCCGCCATGCCGAGGTACGGCACGTCCTCCATGAACTTGCCGCCGGCATCGACGAAACGGTCATCGACAGCGATCACTTTCAAACCGTTGAGCTTGGCCTTGGCCATGATCGCCGGGCCCAGGGAGACGTCCGGCGGGCAGATCACAAAGCCCTTGGCGCCGTTCGCCGCCAGGCTGTCGATGGCCGAAAGGGTTTTCTCGCCATCAGGCACAGCGATCTTGATGACGGTGAAGCCCTTGTCCTTGGCGGCCTTTTCGGCGAATGCCCACTCGGTCTGGAACCAGGGCTCTTCGGCTTGCTTGACCAGAAAACCGATCTTCACTTCCTCGGCCGCCAGCAACGTACTGCTCAGGCTGACCGCGGTGACCGCCAAAGCGGCACAGCACAGGGAACGGATCCCACGACGACGTTTCATAAGCTGACTCCTTGTTATTTTTTTTGAGCGTTAGTTGAAAGCCAATACAGCGGTCGAAGCATGTAGCCAATA
This sequence comes from Pseudomonas sp. Pseusp11, assembly GCF_047304405.1. Taxonomy (NCBI): domain Bacteria; kingdom Pseudomonadati; phylum Pseudomonadota; class Gammaproteobacteria; order Pseudomonadales; family Pseudomonadaceae; genus Pseudomonas; species Pseudomonas sp. Pseusp11. Next base: position 37,524 of record NZ_JBGLZF010000001.1, on the reverse strand, counting down.
GTCATATCGTATGATGATTGAATTTCAGACGTAGTTTTGCGCCTGAAACCCAAGTTGTTCAGTCGTGGTACATGACCGAACGACCACCATCGATAGTGATGCACGAAGCGTTGATGAATGGCGCCTCATCACTGGCCAGGAACACGGCGGTCATCGCCACTTCAATCGGCTGACCGATGCGTCGCGGTGGATGCAGATCGAAGGCGCGCTGACGTTCGGCCTGGGGGTCGGCAAAACCGTTCCAGTAATCGACGTTCAGTTGGGTTTCGATGTAGCCCGGCGCGATAGCGTTGACCCGAATGCCCTTGGGGGCGTATTCGATGCCCAAGGCGCGGGTCAGCCCGAGCAAGCCATGCTTGGCCACCGGGTACGGGAAGCAGCCGGGGATGATGTGGGAGGAATGGGTCGAGGCGATGTTGATGATACTGCCGATGCCCTGCTCGATCATCTGCGGCAACACGGCTTTGCAGCCATACCAGGCGCCGTCCAGGTCGATGGCGAAGCAGCGATGCCAGTCTTCTTCAGTCATTTGCAGCGGATCGCGGAACACGTTGACCCCGGCGCAGTTGACCAGCACGTCGATGCGGCCGTGAAGCTCAATGGCCAACTTGGCCATGGCGTGCAGGTCTTGCTGGCGCGATACGTCGGCCTTGATCGCCACGACATCCGCGCCTTGTTCACGCCAGTGCGCCGCGACCTTTTCGACTTTCTCGCCCTGGATATCGCTGATGATCAGCTTGGCCTGCTGGGACGCGAAGGTCGCGACGATCGCTTCGCCGATCCCCTGAGCGGCGCCGGTCAACAGCACGACCTTGTTTTTCAGGCGCTCACCCTTGGGCGGTTCGGGCACCGGTGGCAAGGAAAGAGGCTCAGCCATGGATCAACACTCCTGTTTTAAGACACGACGAAAACCAGACATCTGTCGATGTCCGGTCAAAAGGCTTTTTGGAATAGGCAGGCAGGCGCGACAACGCCCGGACGCCGGGGCGGCCTGAAGCACTGTCACCCCAAGGGAGGACGGTGGAATATCGCTGCATCACTTCACCTGTTTTGTTTTTTTAAGTGTGAGTGCGTGTAACTGATGGGGCCGACTATAAACCTGGCCATCAACAAATCTCAATATATAATTTTACATCCCATATTTTGGGATTTAGCCCGCAAACCTCTGACAAGACTTTCCGGGCACATCAACTCGAACCGATAGCAACGCGCCGTCCAACGGGTGGTTGAGCGGGCTCGCCGCACTGGTGATGTACAGGGTTTTGAAGTCTTCGCCACCAAACACGCAACTGGTGGGGCGACTGACAGGCAGTTCGATCACCCGATCGACATGACCGTCCGGGGCCAGCCTGAGCAGGCAACTGCCGTCCCAGCGGGCGTTCCAGATATAGCCCTCGGCATCCATCGCCGAGCCGTCGGGGCCACCCCGTTCGTGGGGGCCAAACCAGACGCAGGCAGTGTCGAGGTTGCCGTCGGTATGGATGAAATGTTGGTACAACGTGCCGTCGAGGCTGTCGGCGAAATACAGGGTTGTGCCGTCGTCGCTCCATAGCAATGTGTTGGGGATGCCGAGCCCTCGAAGCAGCGGCGTGACCCGAGCATCGCGGTCGATGCGAAACAGGCCACCGGAGCGGCGCACGACAGGCAAATCTTCGCCCTGCTCGCCGATGTTGTTTTGCATGGTGCCCAGCCAGAGCCGGCCCAAGGCATCGCAGCGGGCTTCGTTGGCGCGATTGCCGGGTTGCGGATCGGCCACACAGAGCAAGGTCAGCCGAGGTTCCAGGCCGGGAGAGTTCAGGTCCAGCCGATAAACCCCACTGCTCAATGTCACCAGGGCATCGCCGCTTTCGCAGGGGATGAACGCGGACACGTGTTCCGGCATCTGCCAGATTTCCACATTGGCGCCGATCAATCGCAGCGCCTGCTGGCCGGCGATATCAGCCCAGTACAGCGCCTGGGTCGGTGCATCCCAGAACGGACCTTCACCGAGTCGCGCCCGGTGCTCCGTAACCGCAGTCCACGTCATGAAACCTCCTTTTTTATTGCTTTTATCTGGGAGCGAGCCTGGTCAGCTTGCCTTCTTGTCGGCCATGACTTGGGGGTAAAAACGCTTGATAGCCAGGTCGGCGTTATCGATCAGGGTCATGCAGGCCCACACACCCCGTGCGGCATCCCGGGCGGCGATGGCGTCGGCCATGTCTTTGTGAATCGGCAAGGTACGGCGCAGTTCGTCCGGGTCGGCGGCAGACACTTCGAACGACACCGCCAGCAGCGCGCCGAGGGCCGGAACCATTTGTTCGATGAATTGATTGTGGCTGGCGGCGAGGATGCACTCGTGGAAGTACTGGTCGGCGCGGTTGTAATCGATGCCGCTGTCTACGGCTCGTTCCAGCGCGTTGTAGGCCTGAAGCACCGCTTGCACTTGTTCCACCGTCGCGCGCTCGCAGGCCCAACGCACCGCCATCGGTTCGATGGTACGACGCAGGTCAAGCAAGTCGTCGACGAAGTTTTCCGGCAAACCGCTGCGCGACAACCAGCCGACGACTTGTGGATCGAAGAGGTTCCAGCGCCGTACCGGCAACACCCGCGTGCCGACTTTCGGCCCGACTTCGAGCATGCCTTTGGCCACCAGGGTTTTGATCGCCTCGCGGATGACCGTACGGCTGACCCCAAGCTGCTCGCCCAGGTCGGCTTCAACCTTGATGGTTTGACCGGGTTTCACCTGGCCGGCGGCAATCCAGCACCCTAGCCAATCAACTGTCGACGCGTGAAAACTGCTGGACATGGGTACCTCACCGCCCGGTGAAAAAAGCGAAACGATACGAAAGCCGTTCGTGATGGATGCACACGCTAATCATCATATGATTGGGTGTCAATTGGATTTTTCAGGCGTCCTTGAAAATAACGACTTGCCTGCCTTGATCGAAGGGATTTGAACCCTCCCGCTTTGTAAACTACGGTTAGCCCGCAACAGATCAGGCAGCTTCACTAAAATCCACTATCGACAGGTATGAACATGGACATGGATGCGTCTACGAAATACCCCATTGTGTTGGTTCACGGTCTTTTCGGCTTCGACAGAATCGCCGGTTATCCGTATTTCTTCGAAATCGAGGAAGCCCTGGAGCGCGCAGGTGCCCAGGTGTTTGCCGTGAATATTCCAACCGTCAACGGCAATGAAGAGCGCGGTGAAAAACTGCTCGAACACGTCAATCGCATTTTGCGGGAAACGGGAGCCGCCAAGGTCAATCTGATCGGCCATAGCCAAGGCCCGCTGGCCGCACGCTACGTCGCAGCCCTGCACCCGGAAAAGGTCGCGTCGGTCACCTCGGTCAGTTGCCCCAATCACGGCTCCGAGATTGCCGACCAACTGCACAAGGCGCTGACACCCGGAGAGTTGCCCGAAGCGTTGGTACTGGCTCTGCTGGGCGCAGTCGGCACCTTCATATCGTTGATCAGCGGCCACCCGGAAAATCCCGTCGACCCTCAAGCGGCGTTCGAATCGCTGACCAGCGCAGGCCTGGCCGCCTTCAACCGCAAATACCCGCAAGGGCTGCCAAAGGTTTGGGGTGGTGAAGGCAAAGAAATTGAAAACGGCGTGCATTACTACTCCTGGAGCGGGATCGTGCAGAACTTTCAAAGCCTGCAACTCCTCGACCCGACCCATTTGAACTGTAAAGTGCTGTCGCAGTTATTTTATAAAGAGAAGCACGCCAATGATGGGCTGGTCGGCCGCTACAGCTCTCATTTGGGCAAAGTGATCCGCTCGGATTACCCCATGGACCACTTTGATGCAGTCAACCAGATGGCCGGGATCAACAGTTGGAACGTGAGCCCGGTGATGCTCTACCTAGAACATGCCGCCCGGCTCAAGAGCAAGGGTTTGTAAGCCCATAAAAAAACGGCCCGTTGCAATAACGGGCCGTTTGGTTTCCAGCGCTCAGCGCGTTACGGCTCAAGCCCGATCGGGAAGAACTCGCCACCGCTCCAGACGCCGAGCCAGCTCTGCCCGTCAATCTCACGACTCACCGCCAGCTCCACCAGTTGGTAGAACACATTGCGGTGAATCAGCGCTTCAAGGTTGCTGCGCACATGCACGTACGGCGCGGGTTCCTGAGTCACCGGGTCGATCACCACACGCATGGGGTGCTCGACACCGGCATCGGTGGTTTCATCGACGTTGGTGGTAAAGCGCAAGACCTGAGCCTCACCCTCGCCTTCGACTTCCACGGCTATCGCCACGAACGGTGCATCGTCGACCTTGATGCCGACCTTTTCGACTGGAGTAATCAGAAAGTAATCATCGCCGTCGCGGCGAATGATGGTGGAGAACAGCTTGACCATCGGCTTGCGCCCGATCGGCGTGCCCAGGTAATACCAGGTGCCGTCGCGGGCGATGCGCATGTCGATGTCGCCACAGAAGTCGGGGTTCCACAAGTGGACCGGTGGCAAGCCTTTGGTTTTGGGGATTTGTCCCAACAGGTCATTGGCTTTTTGCGGGCCACTCATGGCGTTCTCCTTTGAATTACTGGTCGCTGATCCCCAGCAGGCTACGAGCGTATTGCTCAAGCGGCGGGCCCAGCAGATCTTCTGGCTTGTTATCGTGGAACGTCAGTAAACCGCCACGACTCTTGATACGTGCAGTATCGATCAAATACTGGGTGCTGGTCTCGATCAACATGATCTGAATCACGCCACTGTCGATCCCGAGGCGATCCGAGCGTTCCTGATCGATCAATTCGTCCGTGTTGCCGATGCGGTCGTCGGCCTTGGCAAAACGTGTATAGAGCAGGTAGTGAGCACCGGCGGCACGGGCTTCGCCCATGGCGGCGTCGAGGCCTTCCGGCGCGCGGGCACGGCGGACCATCGGGAAATATTCGATAAAGCCGTTGAAGGCTTCTTCGGCCACCACGTTAGGTCGCGGATAAGCAGTACCCGGCGGCGCGAAGGCGCCCTGGGCGATGTAGATGAACGAATCTGGCTGAATGCGGATGTTATTCACGCGACGGCTGTCGCTGTGGTCCAGCAGCCCCGCGTCGCTCATGTGGTAGCGAGTTCCTTCGGCCATATCGCTGACATTCATGCAGCCACCAAGCGCCAAAACGGCCAGCAGCAAAACCAGGCTACGCATCCTTCCCTCCAGAAGCCGGTGACGGAAAACCGGCGAATGGCCGAGGGATGCAGCTTCCGCGCCAGCTCAGGTCATGTGCATTTTCAGTCTGAACAGACCTGTGGCGAGGGAGCTTGCTCCCGTTCGGCTGCGCAGCAGTCGTAAGTTCCAGGGAATGCGGAGCGTTTGATAATTCTAGGGCCGCTTCGCGCCCCAGCGGGAGCAAGCTCCCTCGCCACAGCAAGCGCCCTTCACCGCAAGGCCCGATCAGCCGCCGATGATTTTCATGATGGTCGCGCCACCGGAGAACGCCACTTCCTGCTTGTCCCCCAGAGCCTTCACCAGCAGTCGCTGCAACGCCGGCAATGCCTGGTGACGAGGTTTGTCCAGCAGATCGCCGACATAGTGGCGATTGCTCGACGACAGGCAGCCATGCAGCCAGCCAGTGGACGACAAGCGCAGACGCGAGCAGGTACGGCAGAACGGGACGCTTTCGTTGGCGATCACACCGAAGTGGCCCTGCCCCAGGATCTCGTAGCGCACCGCCGTGGCATCGACCGGCGCGTCGGCCTGCAGGTATTCGTAGTGTTCGCCGATCAGGCTCAGCAATTGCTGAAGGCTGACGAACTGTTGCAGGAAGGCGTTGGAATCGCTGGCCAGGTGGCCCATGCGCATCAACTCGATGAAGCGCAGCTCGTAGCCGCGTTCCAGGCAGTAATCGAGCAGTGGCATCACCTGATCGAGGTTTTGCCCACGCAGCGGCACCATATTGACCTTGATCTTCATGCCGGCTGCCGCGGCCTGGGCCATGCCGTCGAGCACGGTCGCCAGATCGCCGCCGCGGGCAATGCTGCGGAAAGCCCCGGCGTCCAGGGTATCGAGGGAAACGTTGATGCGCCGAATGCCGGCATCCACCAGCAGCGGCAGCTTCTTCGCCAACAACTGGCCATTGGTGGTCAGGCTGATGTCCGCCAGGCCCATCTGCCCGACGGCGGTCATGAAGGCTTCGAGTTTGGGGCTGACCAGTGGCTCGCCACCGGTAATGCGCAGGCGCTCGATGCCGGCTGCTTCGATCAGATAGGCCACGCCGCGTGCCATCGCCTCGGCCGACAACTCATCCTGCGCAGCCACCAGTCGCTTGCCGTTGGGCACGCAGTAGGTACAGGCGTAGTTGCAGGCGGAGGTCAGACTGATCCGCAAATTGCGAAAACGCCTGCCTTGACGGTCAACGATCATGGATCACTCCGGCGAAAGAAGATTCGAACGCGCAAAACTTGACTCACAAATCAAGTTTTAGCAAGCCCTATGCCTGAGTATATTCCTGCGGTACTGCGCCACGTAGCTAAATCATGGCTCATGGCGCAATTAGACAACTGGATGGCTCAGCTGCTCGGAGTGTCGGTATCGCGCTTGCGCTTGTTGCCCATGCGCACGCCGATGTCCATCAGGAACTGGAAGAAACCTTCCTGATCTTCCAGCACATTGCTCCAGAACGGAGAGTGATACAGCGCCACGGCGCCATGCACCAGCGCCCAGGCTGCGCAGTAATGGAAGTAAGGCGGCACGTCTTCGAGCTTGCCTTCGCTGATCCGGCCCTTGATCAGCAAGGTCAGGCGTTCAAAGTTCGAGGCGCGGATCTTGTGCAGCTCCTCGACCATCTCCGGCACCTGATTGCCCTTGACCACCTTTTCTTCCAGGCGATCGAACAACCGGTAGCGTTGCGGATCGCGCATGCGGAATTCGAAGTAGGCCCGGGACAGGGCTTCCTTGTCCTTATCGACATCGGCGGAATGCAACAGCTCGTTCAAATCGCGCTCGTAATCGAGCATCAGGCGCAGGTAGATCTCCGCCTTGGATTTGAAGTGCTTGTAGATCGTGCCTTTGCCGATACCTACGGCATCAGCAATCATCTCGACGGTGACACTGTCTTCACCTTGATCGAGGAACAGCTTGAGCGCGGTATCGAGAATTTCTTGCTCGCGGCGACGAAACTCACGGACCTTACGAGGTTCTTTATGCATAAGAAAAGGTCTGTAGGGGTCAAAATTCGAAGCCGCGTATTATGCCTAACTTGCGCCAAAATGCACGGATCATCCGACCATATATGTGTTTCTTGATGAATTCACGCGACCTCGCCGGTTGATGAGAACTCAACCGAAGCGCACGTATTCCAAATTTGTTTAAAAACCCGACCAACCAAACTGGACTCGGCGCGATACTGATCAATACTTCAACTGTCGGCGAGGCATCTCCCCCAAGTGTCGCGCCGATGAAGGTACCAAAGGATTGCGTGCCTTTGTTTTACTCCTAATGGTCTTAACCCGGATTCACCCCCCAGAACCCGGGTTTTTTTTGCCTGCGATTTGAGAGCAAAGCCCGCCACAGGTTGCGACTTTTTCCAACGTTACGCCGATGCCCTGACGTGCGCCAACGGAAATAACCGCTTGAAATTCTCGGTAGTCTGCTCGGCAAATCGCTCGTAGGGCTCGCCTCGCAACATTGCCAGAAATTCCGCTACCTCACGCACGTACTGCGGCAGGTTCGGTTTGCCGCGATACGGGATCGGCGCCAGGTACGGCGAGTCGGTTTCCACCAGCAAGCGGTCGGCCGGCACTTTGCTGGCCACATCGCGCAAGGCATCGGCATTGCGAAAAGTGACAATACCGGACAGGGAAATGTAATAACCCATATCCAGCGCAGCCTTGGCCATGTCCCAGTCTTCGGTGAAGCAATGCAGCACGCCTGCTTGGGGCAGCGCCGCCTCACGCAGCAGTTCGAGGGTGTCGGCCCGGGCGCCACGGGTGTGGATGATGACCGGTTTGCCGGTCTGTTGCGCCGCTTGCAGGTGCAGACGGAACGACTCCTGCTGCAACTCTGCCGCTTCCGGTTCGTAGTGGTAATCCAGGCCGGTTTCCCCGATCGCCACCACCCGCGGATGATTGAGTTCGCGCAACAGCCAATCCAGCGCCGGAGCGGCACCCGGCTGTACGTCCAGCGGATGCACACCAACCGAACAATCGACATCGTCGTAGCGTTCGGCCAGGGCTTTGACGTCGGCGGCGTTGTCGACGCTGACGCCAATGCACAGAAAGTGCCCTACTCCCCTCTGACGGGCCGCGTCGAGCGCGGCATCCAGGGAGCCGTCGTGGGCGGTGAGGTCGAGGCGATCAAGGTGACAATGGGAATCTACAAGCATAAAAGGGCTGCAACTTACATCGTATGAGTGGGACGGTCGGACTTCAGGGCTCCGGCCAGATGGGTTTCGATTCGACTGCGCGCGGTGTCATCGCCTTCGTTGAATTGCACGCCGACTCCAGCGGCGCGGTTGCCTTGGGCACCTTTAGGGGTAATCCAGGTGACCTTGCCGGCGACCGGGATCTTTTCCGGTTCGTCCATCAGGTGCAGCAGCATGAAAACCTCATCACCCAACTTGTAGCTCTTGTTGGTCGGGATAAACAGGCCACCGTTCTTGATGAATGGCATGTAGGCCGCGTAGAGCACGGACCTGTCCTTGATGGTCAAGGACAAAATGCCATTGCGCGGCCCCGGACTGATGGGTTCGTTCATGCTGACCTCCATTTCTGATGATCAGAGTCTAGTAGGCAAGGATACCCATTGCACCAACAGCGCCTCCAGCAACAGCGCCGGATTGAGGTTGGCCTTGCTCATCACTTTCTGGCGCTGGGCGAGAATCCAGTCCTGGATATTCAGGACTTTATCCTGAGCGGCTTTTTGCGCCAGGTATTGAATCACCTTGCGCATATCCGCCAGCCCCAGCCCTGCTTCATCCTGAGTCAACTGATACCGCAAGATCAGGCTCGACCAGTCGCAGAACCAGTCGAACAGCAGCAACATGGGAATGGTTTTCCATTCCTCGGCCAGTTGCGTCGGTGATTGCTGCTGCTTGAGCAACTTCTTCACGCCCTCGACCACCAGCGCCCGCTGCTCGCGCACGCCCTGGGCCTGCAATTTGACCGCGGCCAATGGCGAACCGGCAGCAAGGGTCAGCAGTTCAATGCGCTCGTCTTCCGAGCAGTCCGGCAACGTCTTGGCCAGCCACGCCAGGCTCATGGCTTCGCTCGGTAACGGACAAGCCTGCTGTACGCAACGGCTCTTGATAGTCGGCAGCAGACGACTGGTCTGGTGGCTGACCAGCAGCAGCACGGTGTCGCCGGACGGCTCTTCAAGGCTTTTGAGCAGGGCGTTGGCGGCGTTGATGTTCATCGACTCGACCGGCTCGATCAGCACCACTTTGCGACCGCCCATCTGCGAGGTCTGAACCACGAAGCTGACCAGGTCACGCACCTGATCGACCTTGATCGCCTTGTCCGCTTCTTCCGGCTCCAGAATGTAGTTGTCGGGATGACTACCGGCCTTCAGCAGCAAACAGGATTTGCACTCACCGCAGGCGCCCTGGGCGGTCGGACGCTGGCACAACAAACTGGCCATCAACCGCTCGGCCAGCGCCCGCTTGCCGATCCCGGCCGGGCCATGCAGCAGATAGGCGTGGGCGTGCTGGGCACGACCGGCCAATTGCTGCCAGAGACTGTCCTGCCACGGATAGGCTTCAGCCACGGGTCAACTCCAGCAGACGTGGCAGCAAGGCATCCAGAGACTGCTGAACCTGCGCCAGCGGTTGAGCGGCATCCACCAGGACATAACGCGCAGGATCCGCTTTGGCACGCTCAAGGAAGGCACTGCGCACGGCATCGAAGAACGTGCGGCCTTCAAGCTCGAAACGGTCCAGGCGACCGCGGGCGCTGGCGCGGGCCAGGCCCACTTCCACCGGCAGATCGAAGATCAGCGTCAAGTCCGGGCGCAGATCGCCCTGGACGAATGTTTCGAGGGTCGCGATACGCTCCAGCGACAAACCGCGACCACCGCCCTGGTAGGCATAGGTCGAATCGGTAAAACGATCACACAGAACCACCGCACCACGGGCCAGCGCCGGGCGGATCACCTCCGCCAGGTGCTGGGCTCGCGCGGCGAACACCAACAGCAGCTCGGTGTCAGGGTTCATGACCTCATCGACCGGCGCCAACAGCACGTCGCGGATTCGCTCGGCCAGGGGCGTGCCGCCCGGCTCCCGGGTCAACACCACCTCGATCCCGGCTGCGCGCAGACGCTCGGCCAGGTATTCGCGATTGGTGCTCTTGCCGGCACCTTCCGGGCCTTCCAGGGTAATAAACAAGCCAGTCACAGGCAGTCCTTAATCAGAGTCATTGCGGGCTTTGCGACGCGGGCGCTGGCGCTGGCGCAGACTCTTGTGCAGAGTCTTTCGGCGCAACTTGTGGCACGTCTTCGGCCGCCGTATCGGGTGAAGCCGCCGGGATTGGCGCCTGGGCATCCTCTGCCTGCGGCGCGGTAATCGGTGCCGGGCTGGAACGGTAATCGGCACGGCGATTGAGCTGGAACTCCCGCACTGCATTGTTATGGGCGTCCAGATCATCGGAGAACACGTGGCTGCCATCACCGCGCGCAACAAAATACAGGCTGTTGCCGTCCGCCGGATTCAACGCCGCATGGATCGCCTCGCGGCCGACCATCGCAATCGGTGTCGGCGGCAGGCCAGCGATCAGGTAAGTGTTATACGGCGTCGGCTCCTTGAGGTGGGCGCGGGTCAACTTGCCGTTATAGCGATCGCCCAAACCGTAGATCACCGTCGGATCGGTCTGCAGCAACATGCCCATCTCCATGCGCCGCACGAACACGCCGGCGATTTGCCCGCGCTCCTGCGGCACACCGGTTTCCTTTTCCACCAGCGAGGCCATGATCAGCGCCTGATAGGGTTCGGTGTAGGGCACGTCGGCAGCACGCTGGCTCCACTCCTTGGCGAGGACTTCGTCGAGGCGGTCGTAAGCCTTCTTGAGCAGATCGACGTCGGTCATGCCACGCACGAAACGGTACGTATCGGGGAAGAAGCGCCCTTCCGGGAAAATCCCGCCGTGCCCGAGCTTGTCCATCACCTGGCTGTCGCTCAAACCGTTGAGGGTCTGTTCGAGCTTTTCATCCTTGGCCAGGGCTGCGCGGACCTGATGGAAATTCCAGCCTTCGACCAGTGTCAGGCTGTACTGAACCATTTCCCCGCGCTTCCACAGGTCGATCAGCCCTTCGACTGTCATGCCGGGAACCATGCGGTATTCGCCGCTGTGCAGCGGTTGACCCGCCAGGTTGAAGCGCCAGTACACACGCAGCCAGAAAGCGTCCTTGATGACGCCATCGGCTTCAAGTCGAATGAAAGTGCGGTTCGGCGTAGTGCCTTTGGGCACTTCCAACAGCTGTTCCTGGGCGATGTTCAGCGGCTGTTCCAGCGCCGAATGGATTTTCCAGGCGCAAGCGCCCGCCAACAGCCCCGCCAGAACCAGTCCGGTTTCCAGCAGCAGCAATAATTTACGTCTCACGAATCAAGCATCCAGTAGCGCACGGGCAATGGTTTGGAGTTTACGGGTGAGCGGCCCAACCGGCCAGCTCAGTGCGGCATAGGCGCGCACCGGCCAAACGCCATAAACGCTGTTGCAGACAAAGACCTCATCAGCCCATTGCAGCTGTTCGAGGGTAATGTCGGTGATTTGTGTGGGGATCCCCAGTGTCTCGGCTTGAAACAATAATTCGGCACGCATTACGCCTGCCACGCCACAACGCTTGAGATCGGCAGTCACCAGCACGCCATCGCGCACCAGGAACAGATTACTGAACACACCTTCGATCACCCGCCCGACCTGATCCAGCATCAAGCCTTCGGCATGCTCGGTGTCCTGCCATTCGGAACGGGCGATAACCTGCTCCAGACGATTCAGGTGCTTGAGACCGGCAAGCAATGGCTGCTTGGAAAGCCGTGTTGTACAAGGGAACAGGCGCACGCCCTGCTTCGCATGCACAGCCGGATAGGCAGCGGGAGGATTGCCTTGCAGAATGCGCCGGGCCTGGGCCGAGGGATCGGGGGCGTAACCGCGCAGGCTGTCGCCGCGGGTGAGGATGAGTTTGAGCACGCCCTCGCCCAGTGCGGCGGCATAGGCCAGCAGCTCCGCGCGGATCAGCTCATGATCGGTGGTAATCGCCAGGCGCGAACAGCCTTCGGCCAGACGCGACAAATGTCGATCCAGCAACAACGGCTGCCCGCCCTTGACGGCGATGGTCTCGAACAGACCATCGCCGTAAGCCAGGCCGCGATCTTTCAGCGACAAAGCGTCAGCCGGTTGACCGTCGACCCAGCTGTCCATCAGTCAGCGAACCGGCGGAACACCAGCGAGCCATTGGTACCGCCAAATCCGAAGGAGTTGGACAGCACCACGTCGATATCCATGCTGCGCGCGGTGTGGGGTACGAAGTCGAGGTCGCAGCCTTCGTCCGGCTCATCGAGGTTGATGGTCGGCGGGGCTACCTGACTGTTGATGGCCAGCACGCTGAAGATCGCCTCGACCGCGCCTGCCGCACCCAGCAGGTGACCGGTCATGGACTTGGTCGAACTGACGGCCAGTTTGTAGGCGTGATCGCCGAACACCGATTTGATCGCACAGGCTTCGGCGAGGTCGCCAGCCGAGGTCGAAGTGCCGTGGGCATTGATGTACTGCACCTGATCGCCATTGATCTTCGCATCGCGCAAGGCATTGGTGATGCAACGCGCAGCACCCGCGCCATCGGCCGGTGGCGAGGTCATGTGGTAGGCATCGCCACTGGTGCCGAAACCGATCAGCTCGGCGTAAATGGTCGCGCCACGGGCCTTGGCGTGCTCCAGCTCTTCGAGAACCAGTGCGCCGGCACCGTCGGACAGCACGAAGCCATCACGACCCTTGTCCCATGGACGGCTGGCACGGGTCGGCTCGTCGTTGCGGGTCGACAGCGCGCGGGAGGCACCAAAGCCGCCCATGCCCAGACCACACGCGGCCATCTCGGCGCCACCGGCGATCATTACGTCGGCTTCGTCGTACATGATGTTACGTGCCGCCATGCCGATGCAGTGCGTACCGGTGGTACACGCCGTGGCGATGGCGTAGTTAGGTCCCTGTGCACCCAAGTGAATGGACAGGAAACCGGAAATCATATTGATGATCGAGCCAGGCACGAAAAACGGAGAAATCCGCCGTGGGCCGGAATCATGCAGTGTGCGGCTGGTGTCTTCGATATTGGTCAGACCGCCAATACCCGAACCCATGGCCACGCCGATACGCTCGCGATTGGCGTCGGTAACCTCAAGACCTGCGTTACGCACGGCTTGAAAACCTGCAGCCAGACCGTATTGAATGAACAGGTCGAGTTTGCGGGCTTCCTTGACCGACAAGTATTCCTCGACATTGAAGCCCTTTACCGAGCCGCCAAAGCGGGTGGAATAGGCAGAAAGGTCGGTGTGTTCGATCAGACCAATGCCACTGCGGCCAGCCAGAATGCCCTGCCAGCTGCTCGGCACATCCGTGCCCAGTGGCGACAACATACCCATACCGGTGACTACGACGCGTCTACGCGACACAGCACTCTCCTTTTTTCAAATGACGACTTCGCACAAGGCCTAAAGAAAAAACCGCACGCCATGATGGCAGTGCGGTTTTTCCATGACAGCGAGCGACGACTAAAAACTATTACGCCTGATGGCTGGTAACGTAGTCGATTGCTGCTTGTACAGTAGTGATCTTTTCAGCTTCTTCGTCAGGGATTTCGGTCTCGAATTCCTCTTCCAGAGCCATCACCAGCTCAACGGTGTCAAGGGAGTCGGCACCCAGGTCTTCAACGAAGGAAGCGGTGTTGACCACTTCTTCTTCTTTAACGCCCAGTTGCTCAGCAACGATTTTCTTGACGCGCTCTTCGATGGTGCTCATACCTTGTTTTCACTCCTAATGGACAAATTCAGGCAGCTGGCCAGTGGGTAAGTGTATAGAAAGACTTTTCAGTTTTTCAACTGAAAGCTTCACTCCTCAAACCCTGCGGCCCTCTGCCGATAAAATAGATTGCAGCTTTATAACGGATTTTAGACAGCTCGTATGACATTTTTTTGAAGCAATCCGTCACATTTAACTCATGTACATCCCGCCGTTCACCGGGATTGTAGCCCCAGTAACGTAAGCCGCACCGTCGGACGCAAGAAAAGCGACCACAGACGCGATCTCTTGAGCTTGCCCCAGACGACCCAGCGGAATTTGCGTCTGCAAGGCTTCACGCTGCGCCTCGGGCAGTTCGCGGGTCATATCGGTGTCGATGAACCCTGGGGCCACCGAGTTTACCGTAATCGAACGCGAACCGACTTCACGCGCCAGCGCACGGCTGAAACCTTCCAGACCGGCCTTGGCGGCTGCGTAGTTTACTTGGCCTGCGTTGCCCATGGCACCCACAACCGAGCCAATACTGATAATTCGTCCCCAACGGGCTTTGGTCATACCGCGCAAAACGCCCTTGGACAGGCGGAACAGACTGTTCAAGTTGGTATCGACAACGTCATGCCATTCGTCATCTTTCATGCGCATCATCAGGTTATCGCGGGTGATACCGGCATTATTGACCAGGATCGCCGGCGCACCGAACTGCTCCTGAATGCTCGCCAGCACGGCCGCTACGGACTCGTCGCTGGTGACATTGAGTTCCAGGCCGGTGCCCTGAATACCGTTTTCTTTCAGAGTGGCGGCAATACGCTCGGCACCCGATTCGGAGGTCGCAGTGCCGACAACGATGGCACCCTGACGACCCAGCTCCAGAGCGATAGCCTGGCCGATACCACGGCTGGCACCGGTGACCAGTGCAACTTTACCTTGCAGACTCATGCAAGCTTCTCCTTGATCAGACCAGCGCTGCACGGGCGGCAGCGAAAGCATCTGGGGTATTGAGGTTAGAGGTCGACACGCCTTCGGCGCAACGCTTGTTCAGACCGGCCAGGACCTTGCCCGGGCCGCACTCGACCAGTTGGGTCGCGCCCTTGGCAGCCAGCGCCTGGACCGATTCGACCCAGCGCACAGGCTTGTAAAGCTGTTCAAGCAGATCGCGCTTGAGGGTTTCCAGATCGGCCGGCACGTCGGCACTGACGTTCTGCACTACCGGAATCTGTGGCGCCTGCCAGTCGATCGCTGCGATCGACTCGGCGAACCGCTCGGCGGCCGGACGCATCAGTTCGCAGTGGGACGGCACGCTGACCGGCAACGGCATGGCGCGCTTGGCACCACGCGCCTTGCAGCCTTCGATGGCGCGTTCGACCGCAGCCTTGGCGCCGGCAATCACTACCTGGCCCGGCGAGTTGAAGTTGACTGCGCTGACCACTTCACCTTGCGCCGCTTCGGCGCAGGCTGCCAGTACGTCAGCATCGTCCAGACCGAGGATAGCGGCCATGCCGCCCTGCCCGGCCGGAACGGCTTCCTGCATCAATTGACCGCGACGCTCTACCAGCTTCACCGCGGCGCCCAGGCTCAGGCTGCCCGCAGCCACCAGAGCGCTGTATTCACCCAGGCTGTGACCGGCAACGTAAGCCGGACGCGCACCGCCTTCAGCCAGCCACAGACGCCACAAGGCGATCGAGGCGGTCAGAATGGCCGGTTGGGTTTTATCGGTTTGATTGAGTTGTTCTTCCGGCCCTTGCTGGGTCAGCGCCCACAGGTCGTAACCCAGAGCATCGGAAGCTTCTTTGAATGTTTCGAGGACCACCGGGTGTTGCGCGCCCAACTCGGCCAGCATGCCGAGGGACTGCGAACCCTGTCCTGGAAAGACGAATGCGAGGGAAGCAGACATGTAACAAGCCCCTAATGATCTTGTCGTCGGAGAATTGACGTCCCGCCAGGGGAACGCAAGAAACTGACAGTTGGATGGCTCATTGAACTGAGCGGTCACATTTAAGCATTGTCTGACGAAAACGCCTAAGGCAACAAATCTTCCAGGCGCCCGTGAAGGCGTTCCGGCAAGTTTTCCTGGATCTCTATCAGAGCGCGTTGAATCGCTCTCTGAAAGCCCTGAACCCCCGCCGAACCGTGGCTTTTCACGACAATTCCCTGCAAACCGAGGAAACTTGCGCCGTTATGGCGTGCCGGCGCCAGCTCGGCCTGCAAGCGCTTCATCAGCGGCAGCGCCAGTGCGCCTACCAGTTTCGACGCGAAATTTTTCTTGAACTGGGCTTCGATGCGCCCGGCAATCATGGTCGCCAGGCCTTCGCTGGACTTGAGCAGGATGTTACCGACAAAGCCGTCACACACCACCACATCCGCCTCGCCACGGTACAAACCGTCGCCCTCGACAAACCCGATATAGTTCAGGCCACGCGCATTTTGCAGCAGGGTCGCCGCCAGCTTGACCTGCTGATTGCCCTTGATGTCTTCGGTGCCGATATTCAGCAACGCGACCCGTGGCCGAACGACACCCAAGGCTTGCGCCGCCACAGACCCCATCACCGCAAACTGCAACAGATGCTCGGCACTGCAATCGACATTGGCGCCCAGATCGAGCAACTGGCAGAAACCTTTCTCTGTCGGAATGGCGGCAACCATGGCCGGCCGATCGATCCCCGGCAAGGTTTTGAGCACAAACCGCGACAACGCCATCAGCGCACCGGTATTGCCGGCACTGACACACGCCTGGACCTTGCCATCACGCAACAACTCCAGCGCCACGCGCATCGACGAATCAGGCTTGCCACGCAGGGCCTGGGCAGGCTTTTCATCCATGGTGATGACTTCGGACGCCGGCACAATCGACAGACGCGAGCGATCCACAGCCGATTGGCCAGCGATCAATTCTTCAAGTAGGGAGGGTTGACCGACAAGGGTCAGGTGCAGCGAGGGCGTAGCTGACAGACAAGCAAGGCTGGCCTGAACAATGCTGCGGGGACCGAAGTCCCCGCCCATTGCGTCAATCGCGATGACTTGAGCGGACAAGGATTACTCGTCAGCGCCCTTGTCGATCACTTTACGGCCACGGTATACGCCTTCTGGCGATACGTGGTGACGCAGGTGAACTTCACCGGTGGTTTTTTCTACAGACAGGGTGCTAGCCTCGAGAGCATCGTGCGAACGACGCATGTCACGGGCAGAGCGGGATTTTTTGTTCTGCTGAACAGCCATAATTGATTAACTCCTAAACGTTTGGGTCACGCTTTAACTGCGCCAATACACTGAACGGGTTGGACCGCGTTACCTCGTCCTCGCTCGGTTCGGGCTCATCTGCTCCCGCCGGCTGCTGGCATTCTTCCGGATGATGAGCAGGCACAATGGGCAAGGCGAGCAGAAGCTCCTCCTCGATCAGTGACTGCAGATCCAATGGATCTTCGCCCAGTTCCAGCACGTCATAACCTTTCGGCAACGACTGGGTATTCGCACCCTCCTTCACCACAGCATAACTGCATTCGCTATGGATCGGCAGGGTGACCAGCTCAAGACAACGCTGGCAAACCATTTTGACTTCGGTGTCGATAAAGCTGTGGATTACCACAGACTTACGTTCATCTCGTTCAAAAACGAATTTAGCCTGCACCGTACCGACATTGTCGGAAAGCGGATCGCAGAGTCTCTCCAAATCGGCCAGCAGCATTTCACCTTGAAGGGTGGTGCCACGGTCAGCCAATTTGCGCGGGTCAACGTGAGGTGGAATCGGGTCATTCAACATAGGCGCAGCATTATAGGGATGCCCCCAGCCATGTCAAAGGAAATTCAGCCCTGCCCGCCACTTGAGCCTGCGTTAGAATTCGTCCCTTGCCCTTTGGAGATGCGCATGCTGCCTTTATTACTCGCTTCAAGCTCGGTTTATCGCCGGGAATTGCTGGCCCGCCTGCAGTTGCCGTTTACTTGCAGCTCGCCGGATATTGACGAAAGCCATCGCCCGAACGAGTCAGCCATCGAACTGGTAAAGCGCCTCGCCGAAGAAAAAGCCCGCGCACTTACCGCCAGCCACCCCGCCCACCTGATCATCGGCTCGGACCAGGTCGCGGTACTTGGCCAGCGAATTATCGGCAAGCCACACAGCTTCGAAAAGGCCCGCGAACAACTGCTCGCATCGAGCGGTGCCAGCGTGACATTCCTCACCGGCCTGGCATTGCTCAACAGTCAGACCGGCCACTGCCAGGTCGACTGCGTGCCGTTTACCGTGCACATGCGCGAACTCGACGCAACACGCATCGAACGATACCTGCACGCGGAACAGCCCTACGACTGCGCTGGCAGCTTCAAGGCTGAAGGGTTGGGGGTGAGCCTGTTTCAAAGCACCGAAGGTCCTGACGCCACCAGCCTGATCGGCCTGCCACTGATTCGCCTGGTCGACATGTTGCTGGCTGAAGGTGTGCAAATACCCTGAACCGCTGCGCGCGCACAAAAAAACCGGCCACACAGGCCGGTTTCTTATGCAGACAACGATCAGCGCAACGCCGGCCCCTGGAAGCCCATCCACATCGCCAGATGCTCAGCCACGCTGGCACCGAGCTTTTTCGAGAAGCGATCAAACGGCGACTCCTCGATAGTAAAGTCCACCATCTCTTTCTCGCCAATCACGTCACGCGCTACCGAACTGGCACTGCCCAGACCATCAATCAAGCCCAGCGGCAGCGCCTGCTCCCCGGACCAGACCAGCCCAGAGAACAGCTCCGGATGCTCTTTGTCCTTGAGACGATCGCCACGCCCCTTCTTGACGCTACTGATGAACTGCTGATGAGTGGTATCGAGCACACCCTGCCAGAACTGAGTTTCTTCAGGCTTCTGCGGCTGGAACGGATCGAGGAATGATTTGTGCTCGCCAGAGGTGTAGGTACGACGCTCGACACCCAACTTCTCCATGGTGCCGACAAAACCGTAACCGGCCGCGGTCACGCCAATGGAGCCCACCAGACTCGCCTTGTCGGCATAGATCTGATCTGCGGCGCTGGCAATGTAATAGGCACCGGAAGCCCCCAGATCCGAGATCACCGCGTAAACCTTGGTATCCGGATGCAGGCCACGCAAACGACGGATCTCGTCGTAGACATAACCCGACTGCACCGGGCTGCCGCCCGGGCTGTTGATCCGCAGGATCACACCCTTGACCTTGTTGTCCTCGAAGGCTTTACGCAGACTGCCGACGATATTGTCAGCACTGGCCGGCTCTTTCTCGGCGATCATGCCGGTTATATCGATCAATGCCGTGTAACCGGAACCGCGAGTGGCGCTTTTTTCCACATCCATCAGCGGCGTGAACAAGAACAACGCAAGCAACAGATATGCAAAGGTCAGCAGCTTGAAGAAAATCCCCCAGCGGCGGGACCGGCGATGCTCCTGCACGCTGGCCAGCAGAGTAGTTTCCAGCAACTTCCAGCTTTTCTCGTCACCGCTCTCTGCGCTCGCCTTGGCGGGTGCTTTCCATTCGTCGGTCATGACATTTACCCCTGCAAAAACCCGTTAAGCCCGCTGATTCAGCCAGGCGCGCAATTCTGAAAAACGATCAATGGACAGTCGTGGCTCGAACTGCTGCAACGCCTCAATCGACTGAGCGCCATAGCTGACCGCCACCGAATCCATGCCAGCGTTGCGCGCCATCTGCAGATCGAAGGACGAATCCCCGACCATCAGCGCCTGCTCCGGGCGAACCTCGCAATGGGCGAGGATCTGCTCGAGCATCAACGGATGGGGCTTGCTGGCCGTTTCATCGGCCGCACGAGTGACATCAAAATAATCTTCCCAACCGTGGGCTTTCAGCACCCGGTCCAGCCCGCGCCGAGCCTTGCCGGTGGCAACCGCCAGGTGATAGCCGTCAGCACGAAACGCTTCCATCGACTCGAGCACGCCCTCGAACAACGGCGAAGGAACAGCCTCCGCCGCAATGTAGTGCTCCGCGTAATAATCACGGAACGCTACCAGTTCGCCATCGCTGATCTCGGGATACAAGGTGCGAATCGCTTCCGGCAGCCCGAGACCGATGATGCCTTTGACCGCAAAATCATCACGCAACGGGAAGCCGGAGCGCCTGGACGCCACGTGCATCGCCTCGACAATCCGACCAATGGAGTCTGCGAGCGTACCGTCCCAATCGAAAATCAGCAGCTTGTAATCAGATGGGCGCACTCAATCGCTCCACGGTTTTGGCCCACATTTCGTCGACCGGTGCCTGCAACTTCAGCTCGCCGCCATCAGGCAGCGGCACGGTCAGCATGTAGGCATGCAGGAATAGACGCTTGCCGCCCAGGTCACGAATTTCTTTGCTGAAATCTTCATCGCCGTACTTGGTGTCGCCGGCGATGCAATGCCCGGCATGCAAAGTATGGACGCGAATCTGGTGAGTGCGACCGGTGATCGGCTTGGCTTCGACCATGGTGGCAAAGTCACCGAAGCGGCGCAGGACCTTGAATACGGTCACGGACTCCTTGCCCTCCTCCTCGTCGACCTCGACCATACGCTCGCCGGAGCGCAGATTGCTCTTGCCCAGCGACGCCCGGACTTGCTTGATCGAGGCCGCCCAGTTGCCGCGAACCAGCGCCATATAGCGCTTATCGACGCCATCGCCGCGCAATGCCGTGTGCAAGTGACGCAGCATGCTGCGCTTCTTGGCGATCATCAGCAGGCCGGAGGTGTCACGGTCGAGACGGTGAACCAGCTCGAGCTCCTTGCAATCGGGACGCAACTGACGAAAGGCTTCGATCACCCCGTAAGTCAAGCCGCTGCCACCGTGAACCGCGATGCCGCAAGGCTTGTTGATCACGATCAACGCCTTGTCCTCGAAGACAATCGAGGCTTCGAGGCGCTGGAGCAGGCCTTGTGCCAGCGGCACGGGCTCGTCGCGCTCAGGCACGCGCACCGGCGGCACGCGCACGATATCGCCCGCCTGCAGCTTGTATTCGGGCTTGATCCGACCTTTGTTCACCCGCACTTCGCCTTTACGCAAAATGCGGTAAATCAAGGTCTTGGGCACGCCTTTGAGCCGAGCGAGAAGGAAATTATCAATACGTTGGCCGGCATATTCCGGCGAGACCTCAAGCAGTTGTACGCCTGGGGTCGAAGGGGCAGTAGTCGTCATGGTGCGGATGATAACAATTTTTTATGGAATTGAAGCACTTAATCATTGCTGCTATAGTCGCGAACGCCGCCAAAAGTGGCCTGGACAGCGGACTAACGGTCAAAAACCGGCCCTGACCAACGCAATTCACGAGGACGAGAGGCCGTCCTACGGGGCTTTCGCTACGTAACGGCAGAGTTTGCAGTTGTAACAAGCGCAGGTGACATAAGGCCTGAATCATGCCGCAAAGCAGAGTTTTCACTCGCCTTCCGAGCAAATATTCACGGCCAGTTCACAAAGTGCAGTCAGCTGCAAACGACCCCGAGCGAACGCTTCGGAAACAACGCCTAAATTAGCCATGATGCGTGACCTCCCCTTTCGGAGCTCACGGTAAATGCCAACCCGCTGCGGATTCTGCGCGCGGCAGCACCCGAATTATCAGGGATACGTGTAGGGTGGAGATGCACAACCGCTGGACTGTGTAGCAATAGGCTTTATCAAGACGCTTCATCTCGTCCACAGCCGCCGGTTGATTCCTCCTCCTGACTGAGTGCTTAAGTAGCCACAGCAAGCAGGACGCGTACGTCGCGACACCGGCCCAATTGACCGGGGTTCGCTAGACACTGGAGTGGCCAACCACTCCTGACGCACCTGACACCGACCGTGAGAAGTCGTGTGTGCCGAACGCCGTTTCCGGCAGCCCGGAAACCGACGGTACTACATGAAAAGAATGCTGATTAACGCGACTCAACCCGAAGAGTTGCGTGTTGCACTGGTAGATGGCCAACGCCTCTACGACCTGGACATCGAATCCGGTGCACGCGAGCAGAAGAAGGCCAACATCTATAAAGGCCGGATTACTCGCATCGAACCAAGCCTTGAGGCTGCCTTTGTCGATTTCGGCTCTGAGCGCCACGGCTTCCTGCCCCTCAAAGAAATCTCCCGCGAATACTTCAAGAAAACCCCTGAAGGCCGCGTCAATATCAAGGACGTCCTGAGCGAAGGCCAGGAAGTCATCGTTCAGGTCGAAAAAGAAGAACGTGGCAACAAGGGCGCCGCCCTGACCACCTTCATCAGCCTGGCCGGTCGTTACCTGGTTCTGATGCCGAACAACCCGCGTGCCGGCGGTATCTCCCGTCGCATCGAAGGTGAAGAGCGCAACGAACTGCGTGAAGCCCTCAACGGTCTGGTTGCCCCGGCTGACATGGGCCTGATCGTTCGCACTGCCGGCCTTGGCCGCAGCAGCGAAGAAATGCAGTGGGACCTCGACTACCTGCTGCAACTCTGGACCGCCATCAAAGAAGCCTCGCTGGACCGCGCCGCGCCGTTCCTGATCTACCAGGAAAGCAACGTGATCATCCGCGCCATCCGCGATTACCTGCGCCAGGACATCGGCGAAGTGCTGATCGACAGCGTTGAAGCCCAGGACGAAGCCCTGACCTTCATTCGCCAGGTGATGCCGCAGTACGCCAGCAAGATCAAGCTGTACGAAGACAGCGTTCCGCTGTTCAACCGCTTCCAGATCGAAAGCCAGATCGAAACCGCCTTCCAGCGCGTCGTCGAACTGCCTTCCGGCGGCTCCATCGTCATCGATCCGACCGAAGCCCTGGTGTCCATCGACATCAACTCGGCGCGCGCCACCAAAGGCAGCGACATCGAAGAAACCGCTCTGCAGACCAACCTTGAAGCCGCCGAAGAAATCGCCCGTCAGTTGCGCTTGCGCGACATCGGCGGCCTGATCGTCATCGACTTCATCGACATGACCCCTGCCAAGAACCAGCGCGCCGTGGAAGAGAAAGTCCGCGAATGCCTGGAAGCCGACCGCGCCCGCGTGCAAGTCGGTCGCATCTCGCGCTTCGGCCTGCTGGAAATGTCCCGTCAGCGCCTGCGCCCATCGCTGGGCGAAAGCAGCGGCATCGTTTGCCCGCGTTGCAACGGCACCGGCATCATCCGTGACGTTGAATCGCTGTCGCTGGCGATCCTGCGCCTGATCGAAGAAGAAGCCCTGAAAGACCGTACCGCCGAAGTTCGCGCCCAAGTGCCGATCCCGGTGGCGGCGTTCCTGCTCAACGAAAAACGCAACTCGATCACCAAGATCGAACTGCGCACCCGTGCCCGCATTGTCATTCTGCCGAACGATCACCTCGAAACGCCGCACTTCGAAGTTCAGCGTCTGCGCGATGACAGCCCGGAAGCCAGCATCAATCAGTCCAGCTATGAAATCGCTGCTGCCGCTGCCGAAGTCGAAGAAGTCCAGCCAGCCGCCGCGACCCGCACCCTGGTTCGCCAGGAAGCCGCGGTCAAGACTGCACCGGCCCGCGCCAACGCTCCGGTTCCGACCGAAGTCGTCGCCGCTCCAGTAGCTGCACCGGTTGCTGCGCCTGAGCCAAGCCTGTTCAAGGGTCTGGTGAAGTCGCTGATCAGCCTGTTCGCGACCAAGGAAGAGCCTGTTGCTCCGGTTGTGGTTGAAAAACCAGCGACCACCGAGCGCCCTGCCCGCAACGAAGAACGTCGCAACGGTCGTCAGCAGAGCCGCAACCGTAATGGTCGCCGCGATGAAGAGCGCAAGCCTCGTGAGGAACGTGCACCGCGTGAAGAGCGCGCACCACGTGAGCCACGCGAAGCCCGCGAAGAAACGCCAGCAGTCGCCCGCGAAGAACGCGCTCCACGTGCCCCTCGTGAAGAACGTGCACCGCGCGCACCGCGTGAAGATCGCAAGCCACGTGGCGAGCGTGAAGAACGTCCGGTTCGTGAACTGCGCGAGCCTCTGGATGCCGCTCCGGCCGCCGCTGCCACCGCTGAAGAGCGTCCGGCCCGTCAGCCACGCGAAGAACGCGCTCCACGCCCACCGCGTGAAGAACGTCAGCCACGCACCGAGCAAGCTGCTGCCGCCGTAGCCGAAGAAGAGCTGCCAACCAACGAAGAGCAACTGCAGGAAGACGGTCAGGAAGTCGCCGAAGGCGATCGTCCACGCCGCCGCTCCCGTGGCCAGCGTCGTCGCAGCAACCGTCGTGAGCGTCAGCGCGATGCCAACGGCAACGTGATCGAAGGCTCGGAAGAATCCGAAACCGCTGAAAACGCCGAAGCACCAAGCGCTGCCGATCTGGCCGCCGGCCTGGCTGTTACCGCAGCCGTTGCCAGCACCGTGATCAGCGCACCTGCTGAAGCACAAGCCAACGAGCAAGCCGAACGCGCCACTGCTGCCGTTCTGGAAACCGCTCCGGTTGAAGCGCCAGTAGTTGAAGCGACCACGCCGGTAGAAGTCATCGCCGCTCCGGAAATCGAAGTGGCCCCGGTGCGTGAAGCACAGCCGGAAGTTGAAGCTGCCGCCGAACCAGTGGTTGCTGCAGAACCTGTAGTTGAAGCACCAGTGGCTGAACCGGCACGTGAAGTTCGCGAAGTTCGTGAAGAACAAACCACGTTCAACTGGGTTGCCGAGCCACCGGTTGCTGTCGAAGCTCCAGCGCCAGTCGCTGAGGCTCCGGTTGCTGAAGCCCCAGCGGCTGAAGCCACGGTCTCCGAGCCAGTGGTTGCAGCTGCCGAGCCTGCTCCGCTGCTTGAAGCACCGGTGGTTGCCGAAGCTGCACCCGTGGTCGAAGCCGCCCCTGTCAGCGCTCTGACTCCAAGTGGCCGTGCGCCAAACGACCCGCGTGAAGTACGTCGTCGCAAGCGTGAAGCCGAGCGTCTGCAGAAGGAAGCCGAACTGGCTGCCGCTGCTGCTCCGGCCGCTGCCGAGCCAGCACCGGTTGTTGCTGAAGTCGTCGAGGCAGCCCCTGCCCCGGCCGCTGAAGTCCCTGCCGAGCTGGTTGAATCCGCGATCGACGAAGCACCGCGCTCCGTTCAGGAAGCGGTACAGCAACACGAGCAGGCCCTGGAAAAAGAGCACGAGCCTAAACCCCTCGCCTGATTCCATCGGCCACTAAAAAGCCCCGCCTGGTGATCCCAGGCGGGGCTTTTTTATACCGGTTGCTTCGCAGGAAAACCGCGATGGCGGTGCATCAGGCGAAGACCAACCTCTCTGGGGTATCCACGTCCCACAACACCCCGCGGTCCTCCACCGCCACCTCGACCACCCTCGCCTGCGCAAACAGTGACTTGGCGCCCTGATCGCCGGTCAGCGCCATCAATCCCGGACCGAAGCTTCGCCCGAACCCCACCGGATGCCCATATTGCCCTTCATGCACCGGCACACTGATGGCGTCATCCGCAATGGCCGCGACGACCTGTTCAATGCTCGACGGCAGGATAAACGGCATATCCCCCAGCATGATCAGCCAGCCATCGAGTTGCGAACAGGCCGCCACACCCGCCGCAATGCTGTCGCCCAGGCCGGTCGTCTCGATTCGCACAATCTCGCAACCATAGGCCTGCGCCATGCGAATCACTTGCGGGCGGTCCGCGGTGGTGACCAGCACACGCTTCTCGAGTGTCGCTGGCAGATTCACCAGCACCTGCTCGATCACTGAGTGCACGGTGATGCCATCACGGGCGGTGCAGTCCACCAGCAACTTGTCCTTATCGTCACCCGCTACCTGTCGAAACCGACTGCCCTGCCCGGCGGCTAGAACGATAACGCCAATGGAGTCACTCATACGCCCTCCTGCAACGGCCTCTTCTGCTTGAGCTCGATGCCGTTCTTGATCGCCACAATCTCGGCCAGCAGCGACAAGGCGATTTCCGCCGGAGTATGGCTGCCGATGTGCAAGCCGATCGGGCCGTGCAAGCGCTCGATGGCCTGTTGGGACAAGCCTAGCTGAGCCAGGTTGTCCCGGCGCTTCTGGCTGTTGGCCCGAGAACCCAGCGCACCGACATAAAATGCCCTGGAATCCAGGGCCGTGAGCAGCGCCATATCATCCAGGCGCGGATCGTGGGTGAGCGCGACGATGGCGGTGCGTTCGTCGGTCTGGATGGTCAGCACTGCTTCGTCGGGCATGCCCGAAACGAAGCGACCGTGTTGCTCTTCCCAACCGTAGACGAACTCGGTGCGCGGATCGCAAATCAGCACTTCGAAATCCAGCAGCCGCGCCATCTCGGCGACATACCGCGATAGCTGCCCCGCGCCGATCAACAACAATCGCCAACGCGGGCCATAAATGGCGCGCAGTGTGTTGCCATCAAAACTCAGCACATCGTGCTTGTTCGCCGGCTGCAGAACCACTTCACCGGTTGCAACATCCAGCGAGCGCGCCACGATTTCATGTGCCTCGCAGCGCGCCAGCAACTGGGCGACCCACGCCGGATCGCCGACGCGCTCCTCGGTCAGGCGCAACGTGCCGCCGCAGGGCAAACCAAACCGCGCGGCCTCCTCACGAGTGACGCCATAAGTAATCAACTGCACCGGAGGCCCATCGGCCGGGATACGGCCATCGTGCAGCCGGGCAATCAGGTCATCCTCGACACAGCCACCGGACACCGAGCCAATCACTACGCCATCGCCACGCAAGGCGAGCATGGCGCCAGGTGCCCGGGGCGCGGTGCCCCAGGTCTGGACCACGCTGTACAACATCACCCGCTGACCGGCGCGGCGCCATTCCAGCACGCTGCGCAGGACGTTCAGATCGACGCTGTCCATCAGGCGTCAGCCTTCTGCCAGCCTTGCAGCTGATAGCGAACCGGCAAGCTGCGGATGCGCTTGCCGGTGGCGGCGAAGATCGCGTTGCACAGCGCAGGCGCAATCGGCGGCACGCCCGGCTCACCGACCCCGCCCAACGGTACATTGCCCGGTGGCGTGACCAGGTGCACGGCGACTTCCTTCGGTGCCAGGGACATGCGCGCCACTTCGTACATGTGGAAGTTGTCCTGCTGGACCTTGCCGTCCTTGAAGCTGATTTCCCCCAGCACCGCGTTGCCCAGGCCCATGACGCAGGCGCCTTCGAACTGCGAGCGAATCCGTTCGGGGTTGATCTGCGGGCCGCAATCCACGGCAATGTCGGCCTTGTGTACGATCAGCGTGCCATCGTCTTTGACTTCGACTTCGATCACCGCCGCCACATAAGTCACGAAGCTGTAATGCACCGCCAGGCCCAGGCCTCGGCCCTTGGGCAACTTACGCCCCCATCCGGCGGCTTTGGCGGCGGTTTCCAGCACGGTGCGCATCCGCGCGGTATCGATCGGATAACGCTCGGGGGATTCACCGTAGTTCCACTCTTCACTCAAGGTACGCGGATCGATCTGACGGTCCGGGCCGAGCAGCTTGATCTGATATTTGAGCGGATCCTGGCCGGCCTTGTGGGCCAGTTCATCGACAAAACTCTGAATCGCAAAGCCGTGGGGGATGTTCGACACCGAGCGATACCAGCCGACCCGCGTGTGGACCGCCGCTTCAGGGTTTTCCAGGCGCACGTTGGGGATCGCATAAGCCATGTTGGTAAAACCCATGCCCAGCTCGAAAGCCGCTTCATGGTTCATGCCCGGCGCGAACAGCGCGGTGATGCTCGGCGCCACCGTACGGTGCAACCAGCCAGACGGCAAGCCGTCCTTATTCAGACTGGCCTTGAGGTATTCGGCAGACACGGTGTGGAAATACGAGTGGTGGATGTCGTCTTCACGGGTCCACTGCACCCGCACGGCCTTGCCCGGGAACTCTTTGGCCAGCAGCGCTGCTTCAATCACGAAGTCCGGCTTGGACTTACGACCGAAACCGCCGCCGAGCAAGGTAACGTTGAACGTGACGTTATCGAACGGAATGCCCAGGCGCTCGCCAATCCGTTCGCGGGTGACTTGCGGCGCCTGGCTTGGCGCCCAGGCCTCACACACACCGTCCTTGAAACGGGCGATGGCGACCATCGGCTCCATCGGCGATTGCGCCAGGTGCGGTAGATAGTAAGAAGCTTCGAGGGTGCTGTCGGCAGCGCTCATGGCCTGGTCGATGTTGCCGGTATTGCGCACCACTTTGCCGGGTTTGAGCGACGCGGTTTCGAGTTCCTTGCGGTAGGCGATCGAGTCGTAACTGGCGTTGGGGCCGTCATCCCACTCGATCTTCAGCGCTTCGCGGCCCTTGATCGCCGCCCAGGTGTTGCTGGCCACCACGGCCACACCGCCAAGCGGCTGGAACTCGGAGGGCAATGGACGGTTTTCGATTTGCAAAACCTTGATCACCCCCGGGACTTTCATCGCGGCGCCGGCATCGAAGGATTTGACCTTGCCGCCGTAGACCGCCGGACGTGCGATGGTGGCGAAAAGCATGCCGTCGAAATGCACATCGGCGCCATAGACCGCACGACCGTTGACGATGTCCGCACCGTCGATGGCCTTGGTGCCCTCCTTGCCAATGTAGCGAAACTCCGACGGCTGTTTGAGCCGCAGGCTGTCGCGTGCCGGCACCGCCAGCGCACTGGCAGCCGCGGCCAACGCGCCGTAGCCCAGTTCACGGCCAGTCGGTTTATGGATGACTTTGTGCAATTGCGCATGGCATTCGCCGGCCGGCACTTTCCATTGCTCGGCAGCGGCTTGCTCAAGCATGGTCCGCGCGGCAGCACCGCAACGGCGCATTGGCTCGAACCAGTGACGCATACTGCGCGAACCGTCGGTGTCCTGGTTACCGAAACGCACTTCGTCGCCCGGCGCCTGCTGCACTTTGACCTGCGCCCAGTCGGCGTCCAGTTCATCGGCCACCACCATGGACAGACTGGTGCGCACGCCCTGGCCCATTTCCGAGCGGTTGCAGATCACGGTCACGCTGCCATCGGCGGCAATGCTGATGTAAACCTTGGGGTCATCGATCCAGCCGTTGGGCATGCCATCGGCGCCGAACTGTTTTTCCTTTTCGGCCGCCAATGCGTCTTGCCAGCCCCAACTGGCGGCCAGCACCAACGCACTGGTGGCGCCCACGCCCTTGAGGAAACCGCGGCGACTGAGGTTGCTCAGATTGCTCAGCGCAAAATCATTCGGTAGCTGGCTCATGCCTTGGCCTCCTTCAGGTGAGTGGATGCCTGGCGGATGGCGGTCTTGATCCGGTTGTAGGTGCCGCAACGGCAAATATTGCCGACCATCGCCTCTTCAATCTGCTCGTCGCTGGGGTTCGGGTTGGTTTTCAGCAGCGCGGTGGCCGACATGATCTGTCCGCCCTGGCAATAACCGCACTGAGCCACGGCGCTGTCGAGCCAGGCTTGCTGGACGACTTTGCCCACCGGGTCGGCGTGCAAGTTGTCGATGGTGCTGACGTTCTGGCCGATAACCGAGCCGATCGGCGTGATGCAACTGCGCGCGGGCGCGCCGTCGATATGAATGGTGCAAGCGCCACACAGGCCCATGCCGCAGCCGAATTTGGTGCCGTTGTAGCCAGCCACGTCACGGATCGCCCAGAGCAGCGGCATGTCCTCGGTGACATCGAGTTGATGATCTTGACCATTGAGTTTCAGGGTAATCATGGGCACGCCCGCATAGTTATAGAGGTTATGGGGTCGAGCAATCTGCCGCTTGGGGTTCGCGGTTCACTACACGCAGATCGACTCAGGCTAATCGGCTCTCTTATGCAGACACGACGTCTGCACCGGGCCTTTGGTGAAGAAAATGTTTGCATCGTTAGCTGGCTAAGTTAACTGAGCATTAACAAAAAAGCCCTGCACATTTGAAAATGTGCAGGGCTTTTTAATCAGCCTGAAAGCGTAGCCTCAATACTGGTTGGGTTCCATTTCCAGGTCGACCTTGAAACGCTCTGCAATGTCTTTCTGAATGCGCTGCGCCAGATTCAGCAATTGCAGGCCCGTTGCGCTGCCGTAGTTGACCAGCACCAGCGCCTGTAATTTATGCACACCGGCATCGCCGTCGCGAAAGCCTTTCCAGCCGGCGCGTTCGATCAGCCAGCCCGCCGCCAGCTTCATTTGCCCGTCGGGCTGCGCATACGCCACCAGATCCGGGTATTCACCCTTGAGTTGTGCCACAAGTGCGGCTGGCACCAACGGATTCTTGAAGAAGCTGCCGGCATTGCCGAGCACCGCCGGGTCCGGGAGTTTTTCGCTGCGGATGCTGCAAATGGCCTGGCTGACATCGGTCGGCGTCGGGTGATCAATACCCTGCTCGGTCAGGCGCTGACGCACCGGACCGTATTCCAGGTGCAGATGCGCGATGCGCGTGAGGGTAAAACGCACCCGCAGGATCAACCAGCGCCCAGGTTCCTGTTTGAACAGGCTGTCGCGGTAGGCAAAGTTGCACTCGGCCAGCGTGAAGTCCCGCAGCTCGCCGGTCTGGCGATCGAGGGCCGTCAGGCCGGCGAATACGTCCTTTATCTCGACACCGTAAGCGCCGATGTTCTGCATCGGTGCCGCGCCGACGGTGCCGGGGATCAGGCTGAGGTTTTCCAGCCCCGACCACCCTTGCGCCAGGGTGTGTTGCACAAACGGGTGCCACGGCTCGCCGGCCTCGGCTTCGATCACCACCTGGTTGCCGTCATCGCTCAGCAGGCGAATCCCCCGTGTAGCCATGCGCAACACCAGTGCCGGCACATCGGCGGTCAGCAACAAATTGCTGCCACCACCGATCACCAGCACCGGCACTTCGTGTTCCACCGCGTAGGCCAGGGCTTCGCGCACGTCGGCATCGCTATGGGCTTCGGCAAACAGCCGCGCCTGAACGTCCACGCCAAAGCTGTTGAACGGTTTGAGCGAAACCCGGGGTTGAACCTGCAAACTCATAACCGTCCCTTCAATTCGATCACCAGCAGATCGCTGGCGCGCTCGATCAGGTCCAGTACCTGTTCGAAGCCTTGGTCGCCGTCGTAATAAGGATCCGGCACTTCATCGATTTCCGACTGGTAGCGACGCAGGAACAAATCCAGTTCGGCCTTGCCCTTGGCCGGTTGCATGGCCTTGAGGTGGCGCAGGTTGCTGTTGTCCATCGCCAGGATCAGGTCGTAGGTGGCGAAATCGGCGCGGGTCACTTGCTGGGCGCGCTGGGCGGACAGGTCGTAGCCGCGCAGTTTCGCCGCGGCCTGGCTGCGCTTGTCCGGAGCCTTGCCGACGTGCCAGTCACCGGTGCCGGCGGAAGCCACTTCGACTTGATCGGCCAGCCCCGCCTCACGCAGCTTGTGCCGCAATACGCCCTCAGCCGTGGGGGACCGGCAGATGTTGCCCAGGCAGACGAACAGGACCCGCATCAGGCCTCCAGCAGGCGACGAACGCGCTCGAGGTCTTCAACGGTGTCGACGCCGGTGGGCGGCGCGATCAGCGCGTCGGCGACGTGAATCCGCACGCCGTGCCACAGGGCACGCAGCTGTTCCAGAGACTCGGTGTTTTCCAGCCAGCACGGGCCCCAGGTGACGAAGTCCTGCAGGAAACCGGCGCGGTAAGCGTAGATACCGATGTGGCGGCGATACGGCACGCCCTCCGGCAATTGCTCGCGGCTTTTGGCAAACGCGTCCCGAGCCCACGGCAAGGTGGCACGACTGAAGGTCAGCGCCAGGCCATTAAGGTCGCTGACCACTTTGACCACATTGGGGTTGAACAGGGTTTCGACGTCTTCGATCGGCTCGGCCAGGGTGGCCATGCGTGCTTCGGTGTGAGCGGCCAGGTTGGCGGCGACCTGATCGATCACGCTTGGCGGGATCAACGGCTCGTCGCCCTGAACATTGACCACGATCGCGTCCGGGACCAGGCCCAGTTTCGCCGCAACTTCGGCCAGGCGGTCAGTGCCGGAATTGTGGTCTTCGCGGGTCAGCACCACTTCGGCGCCAAAGCCCTTGCAGGCCTCGACAATGCGCGCATCGTCAGTGGCGACCACCACGCGCTGGGCGCTGCTTTTGCTCGCCTGTTCCCAGACGTGCTGGATCATCGGCTTGCCGGCGATCAGCAGCAGGGGCTTGCCCGGCAGACGAGTGGAGGCATAACGCGATGGAATGACAACGGTAAAGGCTGTGGTCATTTATCCAGACGCTCATCGGTAGTCAGGGTGCGTGCTTCGCTTTCGAGCATCACCGGGATGCCGTCGCGAATCGGGTACGCGAGGCCGGCGCCCTTGCTGATCAGCTCGGTTTTGTCGGCGCTGAGCTTGAGCGGGCCTTTGCAGACCGGGCAAGCGAGGATATCGAGCAATTTGGTGTCCATGTACATTCCCTGGATAGAAACGGAGTTAAGGCAAAAGACGAGCCGGCAACAGGCGCATCAGCTGCGTATCGAACCAGGCCACGAAGGCCGGCGATGGCGCAGCATCGACCGCCAGGTACCACCAATCGGCGGCGGCGAAGGCACGGCACTTCACCGCGTCCTTTTCTGTCATCACCACTGGCAATGACGGTGTGAAATTCAAGGCCTGCACGCTGTACTCGGCGTGGTCGGCAAATGCATGGGGCACTGGCCGCCAGTGTAGCGTTTCGAGGGTCGTGAAGAAACGCCGGGGATTGCCGATCCCGGCCACGGCGTGCAGGGCCTGACCAGCGGGAAAGTAGTCCAGAGGCCGCCGTTCGCCGCTGTGCAGGTTGACCAGTTCGGTGGGTTGCAACTGGAAGGCAAAACCGTCTTCGCGATCATTGGCAGCGCCGTTGTACAGCACCGCATCGACGCTTTGCAGGCGCTCGACCGGTTCGCGCAATGGTCCGGCGGGCAGACAACGGCGGTTGCCCAAGCCGCGAGCGGCGTCGATCAGCACCAGTTCCAGGTTTCGAGCCAGCCGGTAATGCTGCATACCGTCGTCGGAGAGGATCAGGTCCAGCGGCTCACTCGCCAGCAAGGCTTTGACCGCACGGCTGCGGTCCGGGTCGATCATCAGCGGCACGCCGGTGCGCTGGACGATCAACAGCGGCTCATCGCCCGCCACGTCCGCGCCTTGATCCGCCGCGACCCGCCACGGTAATTGCGGCGGTTTGGCGCCGTAACCACGGCTGACCACACCGACCCGCAGACCGCTGCGCTGGCAGTGCTGGATCATCCACAGAATCAGCGGCGTCTTGCCCGTGCCGCCCACCGTGATGTTGCCGACCACGATCAGCGGCACCGGCGATTGGTAGATCTCGCCCTCGCCCGCCAAAAAGCGCTCGCGCTTGCCGGTGACCACGCGTCGATACAGCCACTCAAGCGGCTGCAACAGCTTCAACGCCGGATGACCTTCGTACCACGCGGCGAGCAATCGATCGGACATGGCCATCAGGACGCCGGCGCCGCCTCGACAGTGGTCATGCGCAAGTGGCTGAAACCGAGCTTGCCGGCAGCGTCCATCGCGGTGATGACGGACTGATGGGGGGTTTTGCCATCGGCGCTGATGGACAGCGGCAGATTGGTGTCGCCATTGGATTCTTTCTGTAGCGCTTCCATCAGGCTGGTGAGGTCGTTCTTCGGCAACAGCTGGTTGTTGACCGAATACGCCCCGTCGGCGCTGATGGCGATGTCCAGTTGCTTGAGCTGCTGGTCTTCGGCCGGGGAGCCGCTGACCGCTTCCGGCAGGTCGACGCGCAACTGGGTTTCACGGGTGAAGGTGGTGGTCACGACGAAAAACAGCAACAGGATAAACACCACGTCGATCAGCGACGCGAGGTTAATGTCTACCGTTTCCCGTGGTTTACGACGGAACTTCACGCTTTACCCTCGGCCAGGTCCACGTCGCGATCGCCCTGAATAACCTCGACCAGTTTGATCGCCTCTTGCTCCATGCCCACCACCAGCTCATCGATCCGGCGTTGCAGGAAGCGGTGGAAGAACACGGCCGGGATACCGACCATCAGGCCCGCGGCGGTGGTGATCAGTGCCTTGGAAATACCCCCGGCCAGCACCGCGGCGTTGGTGCTCATGCCCGTGCCCATGAACGCACTGAAAATATCGATCATGCCCAGCACCGTACCCAGCAGCCCCAGCAACGGAGCCATGGCGGCGATGGTGCCCAAGGCGTTGATGTAACGTTCGAGCTCATGAATCACCCGCGCGGCGGCCTCTTCGATGCACTCTTTCATGATCTCGCGACCATGCTTGGAGTTCGCCAGACCGGCAGCCAGGATCTCGCCCAGCGGAGAGTTGGCGCGCAACTCCTTGAGTTTTTCTTTATTGAGTTGCTTGTCCTTGATCCAGACCCAGACCTGCCCGAGCAAGTGCTCCGGGGTCACGCGGCTGGCGCGCAGGGTCCAGAGACGCTCGGCGACGATCGCCATGGCCGCGATGGAACTCAGAATGATCGGCAGCATCATCCAGCCGCCGGATTTGACCAATTCCCACACAGTGACAGTCCCCTCGAAAAAGTGCGCCACTCTAACATAGGGGGTGGGCGCACCGAAGACCGCGATGTCGCATCCGGTCGGGCTTTAATGACGCGGGCTACTGGCGCAATACTGGCGGATCGCGCCAGAAACGCCGTTCCTGAAGCATCGTCCAAGGTGGTTTGAAGCGCCCCAGTTGTAGACGAATGGCACCCTGCTCGGCACTGTCGTAGATCGCCATGCCACGCTTTTGATAACGCGCCACGACTGTGGGATGGGGATGACCGAAAGAATTACCGTTGCCACGGGAAATCAGTACCGCTTTAGGCTGCAGAGCGCTGAGCAACGCCATCGAAGATGAACTGCGACTGCCGTGGTGCGGGGCCTGCAACCAGTCCGTCGGCACCGCCAATGGACTGTCGAGCAGCGCCCGCTCGGCCGCCGTATCGATATCGCCGGTCAGCAGCAACCGCTCACCGTTGGCTTCGACCTGCAGCACGCAGGATTTCTGATTGCTGTCACTGGCCGACGGCCACTGCCAGAGCTGGAACCGCACGTCGTCCCAGGTCCACTGTTGACCGCTCTCACAGCCCTCGGCATGTAACTCGTCCGGCAGGGCCAGTGGATCGCCACTCAGTACCCGCGTCACCGGCACACCGCTGGCAATCGCTCGCGCACCGCCGGCGTGATCGGCGTCGGCGTGACTGATCAGCATCAGATCAAGTCCATTCACCCCCAGTTTGCGCAACGATGGCAACACCACCCGCGCGCCCAGGTCGATATCGCCGAAACGCGGCCCGGCGTCATACAGCAGAGTGTGATGGCGGGTGCGCACCAGGATGGCCAACCCTTGGCCGACATCCAGTTGCCAGACCTCTGCGACGCCTTCAGGCAATGTGTGCCGGGGCACAAAAGCCAGCAACAGCAACATCGGCCAGCCCAACAGGCGCAACGGCACGCCACGTGGCAGTAACAGCAGAAATGCGCCCAGCGTGCCGAACGCCCAAACCCACAACGGAACCGCCACCGGCACCCACGCGGGCAATTGCCCGGCCACCAACGCCAGCCCCTTGAACAAAAGGTCGATCAGACCGCCAGCCAACCACAGTAACCCCTCGCCCACATAGGGAACGGGCAACAGCAGCGTTCCGAGCAAGGCCGGCGGCAAGACCAGCAGGCTGATCCAGGGCACCGCCAGCAGATTGGCCAGCGGCCCGCTGAGACTGATCGGCAACCCCAGCACCAACAACAGCGGGCACAGCCCGATTGCGATCAGCCATTGGGCACGGGTCCAGGTTTGCCACCAACGCCACGGCCCCAATCGCCCGCCAAAGGTGAAAATCAGCACCGCTACTGCCGCAAAGGACAACCAGAAACCCGGTTGCAGGCTTGCCAGCGGGTCCAGCAGCAAAACACCGTCAAGCGCCAGCAACAGCGGCCACCAGGCGCCGAGGTGACGAAACCGTAGCCGCCACAACAACAGCAGACCGATCATCAGGCAGGCCCGACGCACCGGCACCTCGAAACCGGCCAGCAGCCCATAACCGAGCGCCGCCGCGAACGCCAGCCCACACGCCCATGGCAGCCACGGCAAGCGCCTGGGCCATAAGCCATAGCGCGCCAGCCCGGCGATCAGCAGATACACCAGCCCCGCCAGCAAACCAATGTGCTGCCCGGAAATCACCAACAAATGCACAGTGCCGGTGTCTTGCAGCACCTGCCAGTCCTCACGGCTGAGCCCGGCGCCGTCCCCCAGCACCAACGCCGTCAGCGCCCCCGTTCGCCCCTGCGCATCCACGGCCTGCAAACGCTGACGAATGCCGTCGCGCCAGGCCCACTGCGCTTGCCCCAGTCGCTGACCGTCCTTGACGGTCCCGGTGGCGCCAATACGTTGGGCCAGCAACCAGGCGTCGTAATCAAAACCATGGGGGTTGAGCAGCCCGGCAGGACGCTTCAATTTGACTGCCAGCCGCCACCGCTCGCCACTGTTGACGGGCGGCCCACCATACCAAGCCAGACGCAGGTGCCGGGGCAGTTGGGTGCGACGCGACTGACTGTCTGTCAGTTCGAAACGCA
Source organism: Pseudomonas sp. Pseusp11 (assembly GCF_047304405.1). Taxonomy (NCBI): domain Bacteria; kingdom Pseudomonadati; phylum Pseudomonadota; class Gammaproteobacteria; order Pseudomonadales; family Pseudomonadaceae; genus Pseudomonas; species Pseudomonas sp. Pseusp11. Next base: position 1,312 of record NZ_JBGLZF010000001.1, on the reverse strand, counting down.
CTACACCCTCGGCCTGCTGCGGCAAACCGGTGACACGACCTTCGACCCAGCGAGTCTCGCCATCGAGCTTCAGCGCCAGACGATCATCCAGCGCCCATTGCGCATTCGCACACGCCCAGCTGAAACCAAATAGAAAAAATGCCAGTGGAAAGGTTCGAAACGGCAGCAACATCAAACCCACTACCGGCAACAACAGCCACAACCCTGTCGGCGGCAGTGCCGGTAAAAAACGCAGGGCCAGCAGACCCAACGCCAGCGCCATCATCCCTGTGCGCATAAGCCCGTCCTTGAGAGTCCCCTCCCTAGGCTTAGCCGTCGCGCCGCACAGGCGTCGTTAACAATTGTCACAAAGTCTGAATGGGCGGTTCGTAGAATCCAGACATACTTGCCGCCTTAACCGACCGAGAAGCCTTATGCCCCGGCGCTTATTCAAACGTTACATGCCAGACCCGACCAGCATCAGGGAACACAAATCCTTACGCTTTCTTGGCACCCTGCTGCATGACCCGAACCTCTGGCACCTCAATCGTCATTCCGTTGCTCGGGCCATGGCCGTTGGCCTGTTCGCGGCATTCCTGCCCATCCCGTTGCAAATGCTGTTGGCGGCCATCCTCGCCATCGTGGTGCGCGGCAACATGCCGATAGCGGTCAGCCTGGTCTGGCTGACCAACCCGATCACCATGCCGGCGGTGTTCTTCTGCACCTACCAGACCGGCGCCTGGCTGATGGACGTCCCCGCCAGGAGCTTGCCGGACGAGTTGACCTGGGAATGGATCAGCGGCGAGCTCTCGACTTTGTGGCAACCGTTTTTACTGGGCTCGGTGGTAACGGGGCTGGTGCTTGGGGCGTTGGCTTATTGTCTGGTGATGATGTATTGGCGCTGGTGGGTGAGTCGGCAGTGGGCACGGCGTAAGCGCAGCCGGATGCAGGAATGAAAAACGGCCTCCACTTGGGAGGCCGTTTTTTTATATGGGGGACATATCCATTGCTGCGGTAACGGCTACTTATGGTTTCGCTCTTACAGCGAGTCACTTTCGAAAAGCGCGAAAGTAACCAAAGCGCTCTTGCCCCGCCATTCGGTGCCTCGCTTAGGCTCGGCATGCCCTCACTCCGGCATTACTCCGGGGGCCCGCCGCCATCGGCCATCCATGGCCGGGGGCGGCTACCGCGGCATCCTTGCCGCGGTGCCCCCTGCGCAACGCCTGCGTTCGGCCTCTGGGAAAGGGGCTGCAGATCCAAAGCCAAAGCAGAAGCCACAGCAAGATCAAAAGATCGCAGCCTCGCTTCGCTCGACAGCTCCTACAGGGAAATG
>NZ_JBGLZF010000019.1:0-133161 GCF_047304405.1 Pseudomonas sp. Pseusp11 | reverse complement strand
GGGGCAAGCCCCCTCGCCACAGGTCAGACCTCGACCGGCACGGTCAGCTCAGGGTTACCGAGCGCATGCGTCTTCGAATCAAAAAAACGCAACGCCACACCCGTCCCCTCGAACACCTTCGCGTAATGCCGCTTCTGATGCTGGATGAACGCCTTGCTGCGCGGGTAAATCGAGATCGCTACCACCTTCGGTTTTGCCTGGCGCAACGCATGAGCGATGTGACTGTCCTGCTCGCCAAGGGCATGCCCGAAGATGCACAACCCGTCACCGTGGCCGAGTAACTGGTCGTAGCAGAACGACAGGTAATCCGAACTGCGAATGGTCTTGAGTTTGTCTTGCGCCGGGCCTTCGTTGACGAACAGCGGCACGTCGTCGAGGGTCTTGATCGTATTGTTGATCGCGAAATTACCGAGCAACGTCCCTTCGGTCGACATCAACTTGCGCGCCGTGCCGTCCTGATTGCGCACCAGATGCAGGCCGCCGTGCAGGTACAGCAAACGTGGTTTGTCGGTGGCGCTGGCGCTCAGATCGAAGCCGGGTTCGGCACCCTGGAAAAGGTCGGTCACGACGTCCGGCCGATGCTGGATCGCCCAATAGCTGAGCAAGTCGTAGTTGGTGGTGAACACCGTCCGATAGCTGCCCAGTTCCTGATTGATCGTCGCCAGCGTCGAAGGCTTCACCAGCCGCCACGGGATATGCACCGCGTGCACGGTGTTGATCAGCGCTTCCTTGATCGCGTAGTAGCGATTGCGTGGTGCCGCAGAGCTGACGGCCAGGGCCTTGTTGACCCGGCTGGTGGTCTTCAGCGCCCCAAGCACTTGTTCAAAACTGCGCGTCTGCATCGCGTCGAACACGCTCAGCTCGGACTGGCTCAGCGGTTTTTCTTCGACGGTGCGGGCATTTTCGAACAGCGAGTCGTAGCCGAAGTCGTCCCACACGGCGCGGCTGGCGCCGTTACCCACCAGCAGGCCGCCGAACGAGGCGGTGGTGCGCAAGGCGTTCCAGTCTTCAAGTTGGGCATCGACATCCTGGAAATCGGTCATTGCGTTTGTCGTCTCGAAGCAAAAGGTCTGATGGACGGCGACTTTATCACGCCCGGGCGTTGAGCCAGATCAACATACCGCGTGACTGATCGGTCGACCCTGTGCGCACCCGCCGAATCGGCATTGCCGATTTGGTTTCAGCCAGGAGACTCGCGCATGAGCAGTACGTTTTTCATCCCCGCCGTGAACATCATGGGCACCGGTTGCCTCGACGAAGCCATGGACGCCATTGGCAAGTATGGTTTTCGCAAGGCGCTGATAGTCACTGACGCCGGGCTGGCCAAGGCTGGCGTGGCATCGAGGATTGCCGAGAAACTGGCGTTGCAGGACATCGACTCGGTGATCTTCGACGGCGCCAAGCCGAATCCGAGCATCGCCAACGTCGAGCACGGCTTGGGCCTGCTCAAGGAAAGTCGCTGTGATTTCGTGGTGTCTCTGGGCGGCGGTTCGCCTCACGACTGCGCCAAGGGCATCGCCTTGTGCGCCACAAACGGTGGGACGATCCGTGACTACGAAGGTGTCGATCGGTCGGCCAAACCCCAGCTACCGTTGATCGCGATCAACACCACCGCCGGCACTGCCAGCGAGATGACCCGTTTTTGCATCATCACGGATGAATCGCGCCACGTAAAAATGGCCATCGTCGACCGCAACGTTACGCCGCTGCTGTCAGTCAACGACCCGGAACTGATGGTCGCCATGCCCAAGGGCCTGACCGCCGCCACCGGCATGGACGCATTGACCCATGCCGTCGAAGCCTACGTCTCCACGGCAGCCAACCCGATCACCGATGCCTGTGCGCTGAAAGCCATCACATTGATCAGCGACAACCTGCGCCAGGCCGTGCAGGACGGCAGTGACATGATCGCGCGGGAAAACATGGCCTACGCGCAATTTATGGCGGGCATGGCGTTCAACAATGCGTCCCTTGGTTACGTTCACGCGATGGCCCATCAGTTAGGCGGGTTCTACGACCTGCCCCATGGCGTGTGCAACGCGGTGCTGCTGCCTCATGTGCAGAGTTTCAACGCACTGGTTTGCGCCCCTCGCCTGACCGATATTGCCCACGCGATGGGGGCCGACATTCGCGGGCTCAGTCCGGAAGAGGGCGCGCAGGCGGCGATCGCGGCGATTCGCAGCCTGGCCAGGGATGTGGACATTCCCGCCGGTTTGCGTGAGCTTGGTGCCAGGCTCAATGACATCCCGGTCCTTGCCGGCAATGCCCTGAAAGACGCCTGTGGACTGACCAACCCTCGGGCGGCGGATCAGCGGCAGATCGAGGAGATTTTCCGCAGCGCGTTCTAAGCGGTTCGACGGCCGGGCGCGAGCGCTACGCAAAGCAACGCGCCCAAGGCCAGCAAGGTGCATAACAGCGACAACGGCCATGCCTGCTGGCTGGCTATCAGGCTGGCGATACCGCCGATAACGGCGGCCATCAGTTGATGAATGAAACCGCTCAACGCCATCGCATAAGCACCGCCGACCGGCGAACCGTGGTTGGCCAGGGACAAGCTGATCGGGTAAATCAGCGATTGGCCGAATACTGAAAAACAATAGGGCAACCAGAACAGCAGCGCGATAGACGTGCCTGCGAGGCTACCCAGCAACATGACTGCGCTGCCGGCCAGTATCAGCCCGACGCCCGCCGTCATCAGCCATTGCTGACCGGTTTGCAGTACGAAGCGATTGACCGCCACGGCCCCGAGAAAGTACGCCGCGCTGATGGGCCAGCCCAACAAGCCGTATTCCACTGCCGACCAGTTGAAGGCGCCTTGCAGAATCAGCGGTGCAGCGGTGTTGAACGCGACAATCACCCCATACCCCAAGCCACCGGCGAGGGCCGGTAACAGGAAGGCCCGATGACGCAGAATGTACCCGTAGCTCGTCCAGGCCGATGATGGTGTGTTCTCTTCTGCCAGCATCGGGAACGTGACCCGCGCCACCACCAGCGCCATCAACAGGCTCACACCACCCAATAAGTAGAAAATCGCTGACCAGCCCAGTGTCACCTGGATGATCGACCCCAGGTATTGACCGATACCCAGCGCCACCACAAAGGAAATCGATATCCAGGACAACGCCTTGGCCAGCAGATCGCCGCGAAAACTGTCGCGGATCAGCACCCGGGCCATGACTGAAATCCCGCTGGCGCCAATCCCCTGAATCAGGCGAAAAACCAGGAACGATTCAAGTGTCTGGCCCAGAGGCAGGGCCAGGTTGCCCAGCCCATAGAGGCCGAGCGCCGCGAGCAATACCGGCTTGCGGCCAATGCGCTGGCCCAGGCTGCCCCAGAACAGCATCGGCAGCGCCATGCCGATCAGATACACCGCCAACCCCCATGAAACCTGTGAAGCATCTGCGGACAGATCCCGGGCAATATCCGGCAGCGCCGACAGATAAATGCTCATGCCCAATTGGGCGAGAAAAACCGTACAGCAGGTGATCAGGAGGGTGGTGCTGCTCTTCATTTAATCTTCCCTGTTTTTTCAGCCGCCGATGTCCCGGCCGTGAGCACGTAAAAGCTCGGTGATGAGTCCACAGAAATGGCGGATCAGCGTCGTCCCCATGTCGGCGCGCAGGGTGATTCTGATGGCTGCCTTGCCTTGTGCAACCACCGGGAAAAAGACTGCCGAGGTGAAGAATCCGTGATTGGCCAGTTCAATGGCGATGTTGTTGGCCAGCGATGCCTCACCGCAATTGACCAGTCGAATCGCCATGTTGCTGTTGTGTTGTGCGGTTCGGATGAGGCTGTCAAAGAGGCGGATATTAACCTGAAGTTTTTCCTGCAGCGCGGCGAATTCCAGGGTGTGGTGTAGCTGGATGGATGCCCGGCCCGCGCCAATGGCTGCACTGTTCAGGCTTTGCGACCAGTTGTTGGGGCCGCCGTAACGCGCAATGAGCTTCTTCTGCCGTTCACTGCCCAGCATCACCAGACCGCCGCTGGCGCCGAACGACTTGGCCAGCGAGGCGACGATGAGGCAGTCATCATCCAGGGTATGCAGCCTGGGACGCACAAGACCGGCGCCGAATGTTCCTACAGAGGAAAGCGCGTGGGAATCGTCCAGATAGAGAAACAGCCCATAGCGGTCCTTCAGATACAAAAGGCTGTCCATGTCCGCAACCCCGCCCATGCTGTAGGCGCCGTCGGCGACATACGCGACCCTGGTGTGTCGTTGACACAGCGTCTCGAGGAAGTCCATGTCGTTATGCGGGCACGTCACGACCTTCGTTTCATCGGCACAGGCGGCTTTGAGGTGATTCATCGAGTAATGCGCCAACCGGTCGAAAGCCATCACCGGAGGGCGATTTTCCGTGAATACGCCGCTGGCCAGCAGCGGCAGGATCCCGGCACTCGCCGCGCTGCACGACAGAGTGCTCAGGCAACTGGTGCCGAACAACTCGGACAGTTCGGTTTCGTATTGGTCCAGAATCGCCAGCTTGCAGCGGCTCCTGGAATTGGCGATGCGAAGTGTGCCGGTTTCCCACAGCGTGGTCATGGCACCGTCGAGAATATCGGGATGGTGATCCAGACCCAGGTATGACGTCGTACAGAAATGATGAAACGCTCTCCCGTACTGATCGAGCATGCGGTTGGCACTTTTTATCTCAACGTTGAGCCCCGCGATTTTTCCGGTTTCGGCGGTCTCCCAATCATGATCGGCCAATGAAACGAGTTTGCGGTAGTTGGTGAAAGTGTGCGCCGTGTACGGTATCTGGCTCATGTGTGAGTGACATTCCTTGAGTGAATCTATCCGTGGGTTTGTTGCAGTTTGTGTGTGTTGCCAGACTTTACAGAGAGTCCCGATGGGCTTTGAATCGGCTGTTTCCGGTAGTACTGAGAGTTGTAAGAGAATTAGTTGTAGGGCGATGCCCCAGAGTGCTGTGGGTAATTGGATGGCGGACACGAATCTAATCCGGGCTATCCTGCCGACTCAGTCGAACCGAAATCATCGAGCCCTGCCATGCTGCAAAAAAGCCTGATCCGCCGCCTCGACCTGATCACTCTCCAGCTGTTTGTGGCCGTCCACGAAGAGGGCACCTTGACCCGCGCCGCCGCCCGCGAAGCGATTGCGGTGTCGGCGGCCAGCAAGCGGTTGATGGAGCTGGAGGAGGCGCTGGGCATCAGCCTGTTCGTGCGCCAGGCCAAGGGCATGACGCTGACACCGGCCGGTGAAACCCTGCTGCACCATGCCCGGCAGATGCTGTTTAACGTCGAGAAAATGGGCCTCGAACTGGGCGAACACAGCCACGGTGTACGCGGTTATGTGCGGATGCTCGCGAACCTGTCGGCGATCATTCAATTCCTGCCCGAAGACCTGCGGGACTTTTCCGCGCGCCATCCGCAGGTCAAGACCGACCTCGAAGAGCGCCCCAGCAGCGGGGTGATCCAAGGCGTGCTCGATGGCGTGGCGGACCTCGGGATCTGCTCCAGCGACAGCGACGTCAAGGGGCTGCACAGTGTTGTTTATCGTCAGGACAAACTGGTCGTCCTGATGCCGGCCGATCATCCGCTGGCGAGTCGTTCGGCCTTGGCTTTTGCCGACACGCTGGACAGCGATTACGTCGGTCTGCATTCGGCCAGTTCCATCAACATGCGCACACATGCGGCCGCGCGCAAGGCCGGCAAGGTGCTGAGGTTGCGGATTCATGTGCCGGGGTTCGACGCCATGTGCCGGATGGTCCAGGCCAACATGGGCATCGGCATCCTGCCGCTAAAGGCCTACGAACTGTTTGGCCGGGCGCTGGGGTTGCACGCGGTGCCGCTGACGGATGACTGGTCGGATCGTGCGTTGATTCTGGTGGTGCGCGATGAAGCGGCGCTGTCGCCGGTGAGCCGGATGTTGTTTGAGCATTTGCGCGGCCAGGCCTGACAGTTTTCGATTGCATGGACGGGCCTCTTCCCGGGCAAGCCTGACTTGAGGTCGCGGTAATCTCCAGCCAGGCATTCGCGTTTCGCGAACGGTCGTTGCCAACAGAAGGTTGGATTCCATGCCACTCGGTCCTCTAGCCTTGGCGCATATTCCAAGAACAAGAGGTACCCCCGCGATGACTGCCCCCTTGAGTGCAATCAAAGTGATCGAGATCGGCACGCTGATCGCCGCGCCGTTTGCCGCGCGCATGCTGGCCGAGTTCGGCGCCGAAGTGATCAAGATCGAAGCCATGGGCCAGGGCGATCCCCTGCGTAAATGGCGCAAGCTGCACGAAGGCACTTCGTTGTGGTGGTACCTGCAATCGCGAAACAAGAAGTCCCTGGCGCTGAATCTGAAATCCACTGAAGGCATCGAACTGGTCAAGCAACTGGCGAGCGACGCCGATGTGCTGATCGAAAACCTGCGCCCCGGCGCCCTGGAGAAACTCGGCCTGGGCTGGGACGTGTTGCATGCCCTCAATCCCAACCTGACGCTGGTGCGCATTTCCGGTTACGGCCAGACCGGCCCGTACCGTGATCGTCCGGGTTTCGGGGCGATCGGCGAGGCGATGGGCGGGATTCGCTATACCACCGGTACTCCCGGTTCGCCGCCGGCCCGAGTGGGGGTCAGCCTCGGTGATTCCCTGGCTTCGCTGCACGCGGTCATCGGTGCCTTGATGTCGCTGCTGCGGGTCAAGACCGGGCAGGGCGGCGGGCAAGTGGTCGATGTGTCGTTGGCCGAAAGCGTGTTCAACGTCATGGAAAGCCTGGTGCCGGAATACGACATGCTCGGTCATGTGCGTGAGCGCAGTGGCGGGGCGTTGCCGGGTATTGCGCCGTCCAATACTTACCTGACTGCCGACGGTGCCTACGTGGTGATCGCCGGCAACAGCGACCCGATCTACAAGCGTCTGATGGCGGTGATTGGCCGGGCCGACCTGGCCGAAGCGCCGGAGTTTGCGCATAACGATGGCCGCGCCGCCAAAAGTAATGTGCTCGACGCAGCCATTACCCACTGGACCAGCAGCCTGCCGATTGATGAGGTGTTGGCGGCACTGGAAGCTGCTGAAGTCCCGGCCGGGCGCATCTATTCGGTGGCCGACATCGTTGCCGATCCTCACTATCAGGCGCGGGGCATGCTGCTCAACGCCGAACTGCCCGGCGGTGCCTCGGTGAAGATGCCGGGCATCGTACCGAAAATGTCCGAGACCCCTGGTGGCGTGAACTGGTCGGGGCCGAGCCTGGGTCAGCACACCGACGGCATCCTCGCGGGGCTGGGCCTGACTGACCAGGACATCGAACGGTTGAAAGCTGAAGGGGTGGTGCAATGATCACTGATTATTCCCAGACCCTGATCGTTCAGGAGGTCTCCCCGCGTGACGGCTTGCAGATCGAACCGACCTGGGTCGAAACCGCCGACAAGATTGCGCTGATCGATCAGTTGTCGCTGGCGGGGTTCAGCCGCATCGAAGCCGGCTCGTTCGTTTCTCCCAAGGCGATTCCGGCCCTGCGCGATGGCGAGCAAGTGTTCAAGGGCATCGCCCGACAGCCGGGCGTGATCTATGTCGCGTTGATCCCTAACCTCAAAGGCGCACAACGAGCACTGGACTCGGGGGCCGACGAGCTGAACCTGGTGATGTCCGCCAGCCAGACCCACAACCTGGCGAACATGCGGATGCGCTGCGAGGCGTCATTGGCTGCGTTCGGCGAGATCGTCGAGTTCGTTCGCGGCACGCCGGTGCGGCTCAACGGCAGCATCGCCACGACTTTCGGTTGCCCGTTCGAAGGCAAGATCGATGAGGACCGCGTGCTGCAAATTGTTGAGGCTTATCAGGAGCTCGGCATTACGGGGATTACCCTGGCCGACACCACCGGCATGGCCAATCCACGCCAGGTCGACCGCTTGGTGCGACGGGTGTTGCAACGGGTTTCACCGGCTGATCTGACCCTGCATTTCCACAACACGCGCGGCCTCGGCCTGTGCAACGTACTGGCAGCTTACGAGGCCGGAGCCCGGCGCTTTGACGCAGCCCTCGGTGGTCTTGGCGGTTGCCCGTTTGCACCGGGTGCCTCGGGCAATATCTGCACCGAAGATTTGGTCAACCTGTGCGATGAAATCGGCATTCACACCGGCATCGACTTGCCGTTGTTGCTGCGATTGTCGCGAGGCTTACCTGCATTGCTGGGTCATGAAGTGCCCGGGCAGCTCGCCAAGGCCGGACGTAACTGCGACCTGCACCCGACACCGTCCTGAACTCACCGAACAAACTCCTGAAAAAGCCGCAACGAACCAGACAACAAAAACAATCGGACGCCCACGGGACGTCTGCCTGGAGAAACCACGATGAGCCTCAATGTTCTGGAGGCGGGCGTGAGCCCGTCCGTTAGTCACGACGCCGAAAAAGCCCTGGTCCGCAAAGTCGCCTGGCGACTGATGCCGCTGATCATGGTCTGCTACCTGTTCGCATTTTTCGACCGCATCAACATCAGCTTCGCCAAGTTCCAGTTGCAGGCCGACCTGAGCCTGAGCGATACCGCTTACGGCCTCGGCGCCGGGCTGTTTGTAGTCGGTTATGTGATCTTTGAAGTGCCGAGCAACATGATGCTTTACAAGGTGGGTGCCCGGCGCTGGATCGCCCGGATCATGATGTCGTGGGGGCTCGCGACGGCGGCCATGGTCTTCGTCAACAGCGAATGGCAGTTCTACGCCCTGCGTTTCGTGATCGGTGCGATGGAGGCGGGTTTTGCGCCGGGCGTGCTGTATTACCTGACGCTGTGGTTCCCGCAGCACTATCGCGGGCGCATCACCTCGATGCTGTTTCTCGCGTCGGCGTTTGCCGGGCTGGTTGGCGCACCGTTTTCCGGGTTGGTGCTGCAACACCTTGATGGCTTCCTCGATATGCGCGGCTGGCATTGGCTGTTTCTGCTCGGTGGCGTTCCTTGCATCGGCCTTGGCTTGTTGGTGCTGACCGTGCTCAAGGACCGCATCGAAGATGCCCATTGGTTGACCCCGTCGGAGAAGACACTGCTCGCCAGCCGTATCGCGCACCACGAACCCCACAAGAGCGGCGGCTCCTTGCTGGCCGCACTCCGGATTCCGGGTTTCCTGATGCTGGGGCTGATCTACTTTCTGATTCAGGTGGCATCCTACGGCTTGAATTTCTGGGCGCCGCAACTGATCCGCAGTGCCGGCACCGAGAGCCCGGTGATGATCGGCTTGCTGACCGCCATTCCCTACATCTGCGGCGCCATCAGCATGGTGGTGATCGGGCGGTTATCCGACGCCACCGGTGAGCGGCGCAAGTTTGTCGCAGGTCTGGTGGCGGCAGGCGCGGTGGGTTTCTTCTGCGCAGGAATTTTCGCCAACCACACGACTTTCCTGATTGTTGCCCTGGGCTTGCTCGGTGCGGGGATCATCGCGTCCATCCCGAGCTTCTGGACCCTGCCACCGAAACTCCTGGCCGGTGCCGGGGCAGGCGCCGCTGGCGGGATCGCGGTGATCAACACCCTTGGCCAGTTCGGTGGGATCGTCAGCCCGGTCATGGTCGGGCGGATCAAAGACCTGACCGGCAGCACCACCCCGGCGCTGTACGTCATCGGCGTCGCCGCATTGATTGCCGCTGCATTGTTGCTGTGGGGGTTGCCGCAGAAGCTGCGCACGCTCGACAAGTTCTGAAACGTGCAGTGCTGGGCCGTATTCCATCGCGAGCAGGCTCGCTCCCACAAGGTTTGGCGTCGGACACAGATCCTGTGCCTGACGCGGTCAATGTGGGAGCGGGCTTGCCCGCGAAGACTGATTCACAGCCAACAAAGCCCTGGTGGTTCTACGCTTAAGGGCGTTTCAGTTGTACTCTCCGTTTGCAACCACCCAGAGCGACTCAAGGTTACTGGATCCATGCTGACCGGCCTCAACCACCTGACCCTCGCCGTTACTGACCTGAACCGCAGCGTGGCGTTCTATCGCGATCTGCTGCAACTTCAGCTTGCAGCCACTTGGGACACCGGTGCCTATCTCTCGCTACCCGGTCTGTGGCTGTGCCTTTCTCTCGATCCACTGCGCGAGTCCGCGCCGGCCGCCGACTACACCCATTACGCCTTCAGCCTCGAAGCTGTGGACTTCCTGCCGTTCGTCGAACGCCTGCGATCCGCCAACGTGCGGGAATGGCGGGATAACCGCAGCGAAGGTGCGTCGTTCTATTTTCTCGACCCGGACGGGCACAAGCTCGAGGCACATGTCGGGTCTCTGGCGTCGCGGCTGGCGGCTTGTCGGCAGCGACCCTATGCGGGGATGAAGTTCTTCGACGATCAGTGAGTCGATGTTCGGCGTCCTGAGATAGAATTGCGCCCCTTCACCCGGCGTCCTCAGGAATTTCCATGACTCCATCGCTGCTAATGGCCGTTCTCGCCTCGGGCTTCATTTATGGCATTACGCCGGGGCCCGGTGTGTTGGCGGTGTTCGGCATCGGCGCGGCACGCGGACGGCGGGCCGGGGCGGGGTTTCTGTGCGGGCATTTGCTGGGCGACGTGGTCTGGTGCAGCACTGCACTGATTGCGATTGTCGGTGCGCGGGAAATCGGCAGCACTGCGTTCGATGTGCTGGGTGTGCTCAGTGGGCTTTATTTGTTCTGGCTGGGCCTGCGCGCGGTTCGCGCTCGTCGCGCCAGTGCCGAGGCGCCTCAGGGCCCGGCGCGGCAGCCGTTCTGGCACGGCATCCTGTTCGGCCTGACCAACCCCAAGGCATACCCGGTGGCGGTGGCGACCTTTACTGCGCTGTTGTCCAGCCGTGCAGAGTTGCTGCATTGGTCCATGTTGCCCTGGTTGATCATGTTGAGCTTCATTGGTGGCCTTTTGGCCTACGCTATTCTCATTGGCATCGTCGGTGCGCGTCAGGTGCGCACGTTGTATCAGCGTCATGAACTGGCGATCACCCGCTTGTGCGGGGTCATGTTCATCGGTTTCGCCATCAATGCCCTGGTGCATGCGCTTCCGGGGCTGGTGACGAACAAGGCTTGAGGCTGAACGCAGGGAAGCGTCGGCTGCACAGTCATCGCTCGGGCGTATGACCGGTCAGGGAGGGTTGTTCAATGTTGCATTGTCCGGACATGCTCTCGGCATCATGGAAACCAGAAATTCCGCGCCATTGGCGAGTTACATCGATCTCTTGCTGGACGCCGTCTGTGCGGTGGACAAACAAGGTCGCTTCGTATTTGTCAGCGCGGCCTGCGAGCGCATTTTCGGTTACACCCCCGACGAGCTGATCGGCCAGTCGATGATCGATCTGGTTCACCCTGCCGACCGACAGCGTACCCTCGATGCCGCGCGAGAGATCATGGGGGGCGAACCCAAGCTCAATTTTGAAAATCGTTACCTGCGCAAGGACGGCCGGGTGGCGCACATTCTCTGGTCGGCACGCTGGTCGGAGGTCGATCAGTTGCGTATCGCCGTGGCGCGCGACATCACCGAGCGCAAACAGGCCGAGTCCCGACAAGCGGCGCTGTATGCGATCTCCGAAGCGGCCCACGCGGCGGAAGATTTGCTGGCGCTGTTCAAACGCATCCATTCGATCATCGGCGAATGGCTGCCGGCGTTGAATTTCTCCGTGGCACTGTATGACGAGCACTGTGCGCAGCTGAATTTCCCCTATCACGTCGACGACCATGAGCTGCAACCCGAGGATCCCGGGACGGTTACCGGGCGTTTGTGCGCAGAAGTGATTCGCAGTGGCTTGCCGATCCTGCTGACCCCGGATCAGGACAATCTGCCGGAGGGGTTTGCAGCGTTGGTCGAGGGCCAGGATTCACCCTGCTGGCTGGGCGTGCCATTGAGTTCGCAGAACGGCACCATTGGCGCGCTGATCGTCAAAAGCGTGCCGGGTGGCGAGCGCTACACCGAACAAGACAAGGAGTTGCTGCAGTATGTTTGCGCCCAGGTCGCGACCGCGATCGAACGCAAGCAATTGCACGCCCGGCTCCAGCGCATGGCCCAGTACGATCAACTGACTCAGCTGCCCAATCGCGAATTGTTGCGCGAACGCCTCAAAGCTTCGCTGGCGCTGGCCCGGGCAGACTCCGGTCGAATGGCGTTGCTCTATGTCGACCTCGACCGCTTCAAGCAAGTCAATGACACCTTCGGTCATGCGGTCGGTGACATGCTGCTGCAAGCGGTCGCCAATCGACTCAAGGGCTGCGTGCGCGAAACCGACACGGTGGCGCGCATTGGCGGTGATGAATTTGTCGTGTTGTTGCACAACATCCACGCCGCCGAAGATGCCGAAAATGTGGCGGGGAAAATCCGCCAGGTGCTGGTTCAGCCCCTGCGTCTGGACGGGCACAACCTGACGATCCAGCCGAGCATCGGCGTCGCGCGATACCCCGAACATGGCACCGAAGAAAAGCAGTTGTTCAGGCATGCCGATGAGGCAATGTACGCCGCCAAGCGCCAGCACCATTCACGTCTCGGGGTCTGAAAATCCGTCACCGTTCGTCGCGGCGTTGCCAGGTTTTCTAAACCTTTTTGGGCATGGAAATTCATATCCTATGCGGGCGATTGCTCGCCGTGATCATCACCAAGAGGATGAGAACCATGCCTACTTCAAAAAATCCGAACCCGGGAGGCTTCGCCAACGATCGAACCAAGGCGTCTGAAGCGGGTCGCAAAGGTGGGAAAACCACCACGACGACCGTTGATAAAGACCCTTCGAAAGGAAGCATGGGCCGCAAAGGCGGTCAGAAGTCTCGGTAACAGGTGAAGGTGGTTTTGTTTAATAGACGGGGGCGCAAGCTCCCGTTTGAATTTCAAGAAGGAGGGCGCGACCATGAGCTGGATGGCCACCCGTTTACGCAATGCCGGTTTTGCCACGTTATTGGGCCTGTGCGCCACCAATGCCTTTGCCCAGTCTCCCGCCGAATTCGTCAATGAAGCGTCGGCCCAAGGCATGGCCGACATCGAAGCCAGCCGCCTGGCGCACCAGAAAACCGCATCCGAGGAGGTCAAGGATTACACCATCGTGGTGATCAACGATCGCACCACCGCCAACCAGCATCTGGCGAAAATTGCCAGGCAACTCGATTTACCGGTCGCACCACGCGAAGAGGTGGTCGACAAGGCCAAAGCCTTGATACCGGAGATTAAGGACGATACCTCTTTCGATCAGGCGTACGTCGACAGTCAGGTAAAAACCACCCAGGAAGCCATCGAGCAACTTCAACAACAAGCGCAGACAACGGACGTGCCGCAAATCAAAGCGTTCGCCGAAGAAACCCTGCCCAAGCTGCAAAACCATCTGCAAATGGCCAGGGCGCTGCAAGCCAGTCGTTAGCTGCATGCCCCGCGATTGACGTTGGTCACTCGCGGGGGCATGGCTCAGCATTGATTCAAATCTCCAATTGGATCGGTTGATGAGATTTACGATTATTCGGACCACTTGAAGAAGACTGTTGGCTATTACGACTAGCACTGTTAGATACGTACCATAAAAAGAACCGGCCTTTGAGGCCGGTTCTTTGTGGTGCGCCGTAGAGATATTGAATGCATCTTAGAGGCCTGACGTTTGACATGAGAGACTTGGCCAGGCTTGCCAGAACAGCCTTCGATGGAAGGGTTAGACCTCAGGGGGGCACACAGCGCTCTCAGCCTTAGGGGCAGGTAGCCAGAGGCCAACCGATGCGCGCAGCACGGAGGAGGCTGGCCTTAACAACCAAGCGGTGAAATGGGGCAATAACGAAGATGTAGGCCCGGCCTAGACGGTTGTGGCACTGGACCACGGTTGAAAAAACGAGTTGGCGACGGCCTTCTGGCTCTGCCTCTCCAGAACATAGGATCGATATCCGGAAGTCGAGGTGTTTGTCGTCCTCTCCCAACACGATTTCAGTCTGGTTCGTGCTGTAGACCTTGAAGATTCCAATCCGATTAGCAAGTGATGCCAGATGTTTGGCGGTCTTGAGACCAAAACAGGCAGCGATAGTGTCTCGGACTTTCATGAGCCATCCGATCCAGGATGGCTGGTGGGAAAGGATGAATCGAGCTAGCAAATCTGGATTGCCAGATGTGCCCGCTGGGAGCCGAATCGCAAAAGCGTCCGCCAGGTTCATCGACTTGTAAAGGTGGGTGATGCCGGACGTCGAGGGGACTGGCACGGACATAATGAGCTCAAATTCTCGGGGCATCGGGGATCTCTCCTGAGTTCTAACTACCAATTAGACGACATGCCATGTCGCGTTTCTTGCTGCGATGATGTTGTTGAGGCGCCAACTTCTCCTTGTCGGATACTGAGCCCGATCAAGGCATCATAGAGCTCTTGCTGCCCGGCTGGCAGAACAGGGAGCAACGTCGCACGGCGCTTGTCGACATCGAACCAGGATTCAACCAACCATCCCACCAGATAGAGCGCCGAAAGGCATCCGCCAGCGGTTGCAACGTTCCCCTGGCAGACAAGAGGCTGGTCCATGGACTCAAGTCCCAGAGCTTGCAAGTTCGATCGTGCATCCGGGTGTGTAGTTGCTTGGCCGCTGAGCAGCCCAAGCCGTTCGAGAATGAAAGCTCCGGCGCATATGGAGCCGATTCGCTGGCGTCTGGAGTCAAGTTCAAACGACGGCAGGAAATCTGCGGCGGCAAGTGCAGCGGGTATCCCTTCCTTGCCGCTAACGAACAATACCGCGTCGGCGCTATTGGCCTCGGAAAGCGGACCGTGCACCGAAACAGGCAGGCCGTGCGCCGATCGCACGATAGAGCTGGAACCCAATATTCGGACGTGCCAGTCCTCGGTGTTGCGGCCTAAGATGTCCCACATCATGAATAGGTCGATATCAGTGAATTGGTCGAAAGCAACCAGAACGATTTTCTTCAAGGCGAGCTCCATGAAAAGTGCTGGCGTGCAAAACGCAACGGCCATCTTTGCTGGTGTTCGCAGCGTATCAATCGGTCGCGCACCATACACAGTCTGTATGGCGCTAAACATGGAGCGAAATAACGGGTGAGAAAACTAACTCGTAACCATTGGATCGCGGCTGGTTTTGAGGCCCTCGACCAAATAGGGCATATCGGCGTTTCGGCCGAGAGTCTATCGCGCCGATTGAATGTGACCCGCGGATCGTTCTATCACCATTTCCGCAATCGCGAAGACTTTGTCCGCACCTTGCTGGCCGCTTGGGAAGAAGACTACACGGAGCGCATGCTCGCTTATGCGGCGCAGGGTCGTAGCGCGGGCGAAACCTTGAAACGCTACTTGAGTATTGCCGCTGAGAAACAACCTGGGCGGGAAATTTCCATCCGGGCCTGGTCGCTGCATGATCCGTTGGTAGGCGAGTTTCAGCAGCGTGTTGACACAAGACGACTGGATTTCGCGATACGCACGTGCCGCCGCTTGGTCCATATGCCAGGCCAAGCAGAAGTGATTGCTCAGGTGGCCCATCTGTGCCTGATTGGTGGTCAACAGGCAGGGCTGCGGCGTGATGCCGCTCGCTTCAACGGTTTCCTGCATCGAGCCTTTTCACTTTTCGAAGGGGCTCTTCCTCCGTGGCGGGCCTAAGTAATGAGCTAAATGGGGTAACTGAATAAATAGAGTTCGCGTGCCACTGAAAATGCGCGCCACTGCTCTCCTAGGGCTAAAGACAGGACAAATGAGGTGAGGGTTGACAGGCGAATGCAATCAGGTGCGCAACTGGAATGCAGTTTCGCACCTGAAAACTATTGGAGGTTGATTGACACTCCAAAGAGACCTGACGAAATGCTGGATTAATGCAATAACGAGCGGCGCCTCGCATAGGCGAAGTAGATCACCAGGCCAATTGCCAACCACGCCCCAAATGCCAGCCAGGTCGTCTGTTTGAGGAAGGTCATCAAGGTTACGCAGAACGCGATGGCGAGCAATGGAACAATGGGCACGCCCGGGCATCTGAATGCGCGAGGAAGATCGGGTCGGGTCTTGCGCAAGACGATCACTGCCACCGAGATCAGACTGAATGCGGCCAACGTACCGATGTTGATCAGCTCGGCGAGGACGTTCAGCGGAATCAGTGCCGAGATCAGCCCGAAGACTATTCCGACCATCCAGGTGGCGAAAAATGGGGTGCCGAATCGTGTATGAACCCTGGAAAGGCGCTGCGGAAGCAGTCCGTCGCGCGACATCGCGTAGATGATCCTGGTTTGACCGTAAGCCATCACCAGAATGACAGTCGTCATGCCAACGATTGCGCCTAAATCAACGAACCCGGCAACCCAGCTTTCACCGGCATGTTGCAACGCCAATGAAACCGGATGATCAACGCCAAGGAATTGGGCATAGGGCACGATGCCGGTCATGATCATTGAAACGGCAACGTACAACACCGCACAAACAGCCAAGGAACCGATAATACCGATGGGGAGGTCACGCGCCGGTTTTTTCACTTCTTCGGCGGCAGAGGAAACCGCATCGAAACCAATAAAAGCAAAAAAAACCAAGGCAGAAGCACTCAAAATGCCATTGACGCCGAAGGGAGAGAAAGGTTGCCAGTTAGCCGGCTGAACATGTCGCGCACCAACGGCGATGAAGAGCAGCACCACGGCGATTTTGATGATCACCATCACGTTGTTTACGCGCGCGGATTCCTTGATGCCTATAGAAAGCATCCAGGTAATCGCCAGCATAATCACCAGCGCGGGTAGGTTGAACCAGGTTTCCACGCCAGGCAAAGAGCCTGGAGCCGCCGTAAGCACAACCGGAAGACTCAGCCCGAATCCGCTCAGCAGGGACTGGAAGTAACCCGACCACCCAACAGACACAGCCGAGCTGGCCAGTCCGTATTCGAGCATCAGATCCCAGCCGATCATCCAGGCCACCAACTCTCCCAGCGTCGCGTAGCTGTAGGTGTAAATCGAGCCTGCTACCGGTACAGATGAGGCGAACTCGGCATAACAGAGCGCTGCAAATGCACAGGCCAACGCCGCTAACAGGAATGAAACCGTGAGGGCTGGTCCCGCAGTCAATGCGCCGGTTCCGGTCAATACAAAGATGCCAGTCCCCACGATTGCGCCGATACCAATCAGGACCAGATCCATCGGTCCCAGCACTTTTTTCAACCCGGCAGGAGCTCGGGCAGCAGCAATCATTGCGTCCAGGTCTTTTGTTCTGAAAATGCTCAATATTGCCTCCGTTGTTACTTATTTTTATTGTCAGAGCCAGTGGCTTGGGTGTCGGAAACGACAAGAAATTGTATTTCAGCGCCTCGAAAATTAGCTTTCGAAACGGCTCTGTATTTGATTTTTTTTCAGTCGTTAATTATCCAAAACGTGCTCTTTATGTAATTTTCTTTCTAATATTTGTCGTTTCTAGAAATGGATGCTTGATCAAGGACCTGCGGGATGGGGCCAATCGCCCTACCGCGTACTCATTGTTAAACGGAGAGAACACATGGCGGAAATGGATAAGGTTGATCGTTCAATTCTGGAAATTCTGCAAATGAATGGTCGCCTGACGAACGCCGAGATCGCCGCTCGTGTTTGCCTGTCAGCGCCAGCCTGCTGGAAGCGCCTGAAGCGCCTGGAAGAGGAGGTGATTGTCGGGTATCACGCGCACTTGAACCCGAAGACCATAGGGCTGGGACTTTTTGCTTTCATCAGCGTCACCCTCGATAGTCACTCCGAGCAAGCCATGGAACATTTCGAAGCGGGCGTCCTGGCGCTGCCCAACATTATTGCCTGTCACAAAGTGTCGGGGAAATACGACTACCTCCTGCAGGTAGTCGTCAAAGACATGGAGGCATTCCATGAACTCGCCATGCATCGCGTACGTACGCTCGGCAATATCAAGGAAATGTACACCGGTTTTTCGCTCAAGGAGATCAAGCACTGCAATACCTTGCCACTGTAAGTGCCTGGACTTGCTCGTCTCCGTACCTACGGTGGTGTGAGAGGACGACGGCTGTTAAGCCGCCTCCTACTCGATAATCTCTATTCACGCCGACAGCGTCACCTCGGTCTTCCAGCTGAAATACCCAAGCGCTTCGCAGCGCTGGTTGATCAGCATGAAGCTCAGTTCGCAGGTTGCCACGCCCGTGCTCAGTTGCGAGCACTCCCAATAATGATCATCGGCCTTGTGGCTGCCCGGCTGGTTCGGGTTGGCGGGGTCGGGCGCGGGGACGGTCTGGTCGCCGTGGACGATCAGCTTGGGCGGAGAAAGGATCCCGGTATCGTCCACTGTGATGTTGTGGAATACCACGCTGTGTTCGGCCAGCAAACTGACGGTCCTGCCGCGAATATGAAAGACTTTTCCGTTGTTGGTGGTCAGTGTAATTTTGCTGTCATTTTTAATGTTTTCTGTGGCTGATGTAGCGCTGATGCCGAAGATGAAGCCATCTTCAATCACGGTCGGCTTTTGCGGGTCAAGGCTGGGTTGCGGATAGCGCGAAAGCAGCGATTCGGCATCGACGACCAGCAGCACGCTATTGGCGGTCAGGGTACTCGCCGAAGGGGGGGTAATCGGTTCGGAAGTCATCATGGATTCCTTTCATGATGTTGACGCAAAACGGTAGCCGCTTCGGTTTCAAGCAAGACATCCTGTTCCAGCCGAGGCGGCAACGAACTGGGGTGACCCCTCGTTGCCGAGGGGTCGATTCCATCATCAGTTATGGATGGAAATGAATGGGTCCCACGAGCAGCAGCCGATGATCTGGCAGTTGCGGTCGACGATCAGGAAGTTGAAGTGGTAGGTCACACGACCACACGCCAGGGTTTCCGAGGACCAGTAATGGTTGTCGACTTTCTGGCAGCTAGGCACTGACGGATTGCTGGTGTTGGGGACTGCAACGCACGCGGTAGCGCGGCGCGGCGAGGGTGGGGAGATCAGCTCGTTGCCTGCGTTGCCGATGAACTTGTAGAAAATTACGGCGGTTTCGAAGCTCTGGGACAGGCTGGTTTCACGCCAGCGAATCAGATCGCCAACCTGGGCCTTGAGGTCCAGCTCGCCACCGGCCTGGCCGCTGACCACGTTGTCCTGATTGGTGACCATGTAGACGTGCTTCCAGTCGATCAGCGTCGGCGAAGCAGGGTTTTTGCTGATGTTCGGGTAGTTTTTCAGAATGGTTTCAGTGTCGATGGAAACAAGTACATCCGTGACTCGAGACATAGTGAAGCTCCTTTTAACATAGTGATTGTCTGGCTACTTACCAGGCACGACAACGCTTGTTTGCCTTGTGGCCGTTGCGAACACACTACTGGGGAACCCACTCGATCTCGGGGACGAGCTGGCCTTGCTCCTTGCCTTGAAATGACGAGTCGGGTTCCTTCCAACAGGCCGCGATAGGACTATAGATGCCATTTTTATACTGTCAAAACTGCTTTGCCGGTCGGTCGACGAACGGTCATTTTGGTTATGACTTCCAACGATTTGGCGATAAAAAAGGCTCATCCAGATCCCCTGTGTTTTCCGTCATCAAGTGATCCGGGTTCAGGCAATAGACAGATAAGACCTGTTAAAAAAGCAGTGAACCAGGCAGGAGCATGGTGGAAAAGGGGGGCGTTTTTTTGCTGGTTCACTCAACTTGGCTTTCAAGCCAGAGGAGGCGGCATGTTGTTACGTTACATGGTGTTGCTGGCAGTGGTGGTTACCGCAGCGGGTTGTGTGCAGGAACGGGTCGTTCATGACCGGCGTCCGGTGGAGCGTGAATATGTTGAGGTCATCGCACCGCAGCCGCCGCCGGAACGCGTTATCGAGGTAGAGCCCGCGGGGCGACCGGGTTACCTCTGGTCCAGGGGGTACTGGCGTTGGGAAGGCGGGCGTTATGTCGCGGTTCATGGTCATTGGGTCCCGGAGCGACCGGGGTATCGTTATGTGCATCCGCACTGGGAGCAACGTAACGATGGCTGGCATTGGCGGGTGGGGGCGTGGGTTAACTGACGCGGACGATGTATCGTAGCCAACCGGTTGTCTGCCCCTGGCGACAACAATGCACCCGACAGGAGAGCGATATGAGTTGGTCCGCCAAACAATACGTAGCTTTCGAAGATGAGCGCACGCGCCCGGCGCATGACTTGCTGGCCGCCATCCCTGCGGTGGACGTCCGTTCGGCCATCGACATCGGTTGCGGCCCCGGTAATTCGACCGAGTTGCTGGTGCAGCGTTTTCCCGATGCCGCGGTGCGTGGGTTGGACAGTTCGACCGATATGATCGAGGCCGCCCGCAAGCGCCTGCCTCAGGTACGTTTTGACACCGCTGACATTGATACCTGGAACGAGACCGGTCCGTTCGATGTGATTTTCGCCAATGCGGTGCTGCAGTGGGTGCCGGATCA
This sequence comes from Pseudomonas sp. Pseusp11, assembly GCF_047304405.1. Lineage (NCBI taxonomy): Bacteria > Pseudomonadati > Pseudomonadota > Gammaproteobacteria > Pseudomonadales > Pseudomonadaceae > Pseudomonas > Pseudomonas sp. Pseusp11. The sequence continues at coordinate 112,942 of NZ_JBGLZF010000019.1, read as the reverse complement.
CGCCAGGCTGCTGCCATCGCTGGTAAACAGGCTTACGCCCGGCGGCAGCCTGGCGATCCAGATGCCCGATAACCTCAACGAACCGTCGCACCGGTTGATGCGCGAGGTCGCAGCGAACGGCCCTTGGGCTGACAAGTTGGCACGTGCCGCTGGCCAGCGAACGGAAATGGAGGGTGCAAGCGGCTACTACTCAATGTTGCGTGGCCACTGCACTCGCGTCGATGTATGGCGCACCACTTACTATCATCCGCTCGCGGACGGCGCATCGGGCGTGGTCGAGTGGTTCAAGGGCTCCGGTTTGCGGCCTTTTCTCGAACCATTGGATGACGTGGAACGGGCGCACTATCTCAAGCAGTATCAGGCGGCAATCGAGCAGGCCTATCCGGCGCTGAGTGATGGTTCGGTGCTGCTGCCGTTTCCGCGGTTGTTCATGGTGGCAACGCGCTGACGAACAAAGGGACACGCTTGGTCGATTGTCCCATTGGTGGGTTTCGTAAAAGCATTCAAATGCGAATACGTATCAAATGCTAACGATACGGTATATCATGCGCCGAAAATTATTGGCACGTATGCCGTCCCATTTGGCCTCTCCACCAAGGTTCATCATCAATGCGTCGTACTCTGTTTTCTATCTGTGTGCTCCAGGCGTTTTCTCCGTCTATATGGGCAGAGCAAGCCGCTACGGAAAACACCAGTCTGGAGTTGCAAGCGACTGACATCATCGGTACGACGGACTATGAAACGGCACAAGGGCCGGTGAAGGGGTATCACGCAACGCGCTCGGCCAGTGCGACACGAACCGACACTGCGATTCACGAAACGCCACAGTCCATTAGCGTGGTGTCCAAGGATGTTGTAGAGGACATCGGCGCAACTCGCCTTCAGGACGCACTCGATTATGCCGGCGGAGTGGGACGGGCCAACAACTTCGGTGGTCAGGGGCTGACCACCTTCACGGTGCGTGGATTCACCACCGGAGAGTTTTATCGCAACGGTTTTCCGATCAACCGTGGTTATCCGAACATGCCTGACGCAAACACCATCGAGCGACTGGAGGTGCTGCGCGGCCCAGCGACCATGCTCTACGGTCGAGGCGACCCGGGTGGCACGTTTAACGTGGTCTCCAAACAGCCGTTGGCTGAGCGCTCCGTCACTCTGGGGAGTCAGATCGACGACCAGGGTATGCAGCGCGGTACGCTGGATGCCTCAGGCCCGCTCGATGAAGAAGGTCGCCTGGCGTATCGCCTGAATGTGGTGGGCGAGGGCGGGGAAACCTTCCGTGATCATGTCGAAACCGAACGTTATGGTGTGACGCCGGTTCTTTCCTGGCAGGCCAACGACGACACCAAGGTGATTTTCGAGGGCGATTTCATGCGCAACAATCACCCGCTGGATCGCGGCCTGACGCGCTATCCGAATCAAATTGGCACAGCGTCTCGTGACACCTTCTTCGGTGAAAAAGACGCGGGCAAATTACACAATGACAACAACATGGCGCAGCTGCGGTTCGAGCACCTGCTAAGCGATAACTGGACATTGGGTGGCGGTTTTCAATGGCTCGATGGCACCTTGCAGGGCAACGCAATTGAAGCCAATGGTGTTGCCGCTGATGGGCGCACGCTGGGTCGTAACTTCAGTTACCGCAAGTTGGAGTGGACGGATAAAGACACTCAACTGAACCTCACCGGGCATTTCTCCACCGGCGGCTTCGAGCACACGCTGTTGACCGGTGTCGAGTACGAGGATTACGACTACAAGTCCATCATCCAGCGCTCCAGCGGAGCGGTCGGCGCCTATTCGATCGACCTCTTCAATCCGGTGTACGGCCAGCCGCGTCCAGCCTTGACCCGTACCCCGACCAACGACAAGGAAAACCTCAAGACATACGCAGCCTTCGTTCAGGATCAGGTGGCGTTGACCGAGCGTTTAAAAGTCTTGGCGGGCGCCCGCTTCGAGCGCTTTGAGCACGACTACGAAACTTTTGTGCCGGGTGGCAGGAGCTGGGCGGCGAGCGACAATGCGGTGACGCCGCGTCTTGGGGTGATTTACGATCTTACCGATACTGTAGCGGTGTATGCCGATGCAGCGCGCTCCTTCAAGCCCAATACGGGGGCCAGCCGTCAGGGCGGAGGTTTTGACCCGGAAAAGGGCAAGTCTTATGAGATGGGTATCAAATGGGAAGCCCTGGATCGCCAGTTGAGTGTTGATGCGGCGATCTACCAGATTGAAAAACGCAACGTCCTCACCACCGATCCTGTGGACTCTACATTCAGCGTAGCGGCCGGCGAGGTGCGCAGCCGTGGCTTTGATCTGAACGTGGCCGGCAATCTGACTCCGGAATGGCGAGTGATTGGCGGCTATGCCTATGTCGATGCCGAGGTCACCAAGGACAATGTGATCCAGTCGGGAACCCGGCTGATGAACATTCCGCGGAACAGCTTCAGCCTGCTCAACGTCTATGAATTCCAGGATGGCACGTTCAAAGGGCTAGGCTTGGGCGTGGGTGGTAAGTACGTCGATGAGCGTGCGGGCCAGACTGCTAACACGGCGTTTTCTATGGGCAGTTACACCGTTGTCGATCTGCTCGGTTTCTACAAGGTCAATGACAAGGTCAGACTCAATCTCGATGTGAAGAACCTGTTCGACCGTGACTATGAAGAAGGCGCCTTTGGCAATGTCTATGCCTATCCTGGTGAGCCGAGAACCGTTCAGGTCGGTATTTCTTACACGCTCTAGCCGATCTTCAAGGCATCCTTGCGAGCAATACACACTCCCCTTCAAGCGGAATGCCAGTCAGGCTGACTGGCATTTTTATTTCCAGGCGGATACTACGGGGTGCTGCTAAAGCAACTGATCAATCAAAACCGCGTTGCTATAGATCAAGCTGCCGTCGCTCGCTCGATGCCCGACCAAATGGAACTGACCGCGCTCGTCATGCAAATAGACGCGCATTTGGCAGTCGGACAAGGGGCCATATCCCTCCGGCAGGATCAACTCCATTGAGCTCATGTCGACGTCGACCATGGCTTCACGCTCATGGGTCTTCTGCAGGCGTTCTTCAGCTTCCTCCAGACGCAGGTGGAGGGGGCCGTCGACGTCAAAATGGATCTCACCGATCGGGATGGACTTCTGGTCGGGTCTGGGCTTGCACCAGCCTTCGATCGTCAGGGCACTCATGACGAAACCTCCGTCGCGGACTGCTGGACTCGGTGGCGCTTGTCTCCTTTCAATGCCACCAGTTGTCTGACTACTAGGCATAGGCAAGGTTGGTCTTCTGGGACCGCTTCTGGCCGATCTCTGCCGTCCGTAATCTGAAATTGAGTATAGCTGGCAACCGGGCCTCGCTTGCCCGCCTCACGGTACAGCCCGATGGCTCTATACTTCTTACTGACTTTGCCACCGGGATGGGTGGCAGTTGTCTGCCCTGCTTGGACGTCAGTGGCGATGCTTTGGCATAACCAATGAGCAACAGGAACAGGATGAAGAGAACATGGCAATAGCAATTATCTTGATACTAATCGTTATTGCATCAGTACTCTTCCATATACTCGCGCCTTGGCATGCAACACCGGCAGCTTCCAACTGGGGATCCATAGACACCACCCTGTTTATCACCCTGATCATTAGCGGAATATTTTTCATCGCCATTACGGTTTTTATGGCGGTGGCGGTGATGCGTTATCGTCACAAGGAGGGATCCAGGGCGCACTACCAACCAGAAAGTAAAAAACTGGAACTATGGTTAATTATCGTTACTTCGGTAGGTATTGTCGCCATGCTGGCGCCAGGCCTGGTTGTTTACGATGATTTTATCCGGGTACCGAAAAATGCCTACGAACTTGAAGTGATCGCCCAGCAGTGGCAGTGGGCCTTTCGCTTCCCTGGCCAAGACGGGAAGTTGGGTAAGTCGGATATCAAGTTTGTTGATTCCACCAACCCCCTCGGCCTTGATCCCAATGATCCTGCCGGGCAGGACGATGTACTGATAAAAAGCAATGAAGTTCGTCTTCCACTCGATAAGCCAGTGAAAGTTTTACTGCGATCCAAAGATGTATTGCACGATTTCTATGTGCCGCAAATGCGTAGCAAGATGGACATGGTGCCAGGGATGGTGTCGTACTTTTGGTTTACGCCGACTAAAACCGGGAACTATGAAATCCTGTGCGCTGAATATTGTGGCGTAGGTCATTACAACATGCGCGGCCATATGATCGTGGAAGAACAGGACGTCTTCGATCAATGGTTGGCCAGCCAGCCGACGTTTGCGCAGACATTAGCGACAGCTGCCAGGCCCGGTCAGGACAGCGTGCTGGAAAAAGGCCGCCAGTTGGTCGAAAAATACGGTTGCGGGGCCTGCCATAGCCAGGATGGCAGTGCCAGTCTCGGCCCGGGATGGAAGGGCTTGTATGGCCGCACTGAACAGCTTGCCGATGGCAGCAGTGTGCAGGTCGATGAGGCTTACCTGAAAGAGTCGATCCTCGATCCGAAGGCCCGCCTGGTACAAGGCTACCCGCCGGTCATGGTGACCTATACTCTCAATGACGATGAACTGGGTGCGCTCGTCGCCCTGATCAAATCGCTGGGTGTCGCGCCCCAGGACGAGGAACGTTCTGCCGGCGAAGCGTCGGCCCCAGGTGACGACTTGGCGGCGCAGGGACAGCGGCTGGCCGAGTCGCTCGGCTGTCTGGCCTGCCACAGTGTCGATGGCAGCAAGGGCATCGGTCCCAGCTGGCAGGGTCTGTACGGCAAGACCGAAACCCTTGCCGACGGTACGAGCATCAAGGTCGATGAGGGCTATATAAAAGATTCGGTTCTTAATCCCGCTGCCAAAATCGTCAAGGGTTATGCACCCGTCATGCCGGTCTTTGCTCCCAGCGATAAGGAGTTGAATGCACTGATCGCTTTTATCAAATCCAAAGCGAATGCCGACGCTGATACGAGCAAGGCGCAGCCAGGGAAATAGCCGTACGCAGCCAGCAGTACACCGAAACTTCGACAGGAGGATGACGTGATGGCCTATGCGGAGCAAGCCGAAACAGAAGCACTGCACGAGCCTAAAAGTTTCCTGACCAAATATATCTGGAGTCAGGACCACAAGGTCATAGCCATTCAATATTCGTTGACGGCTCTGTTCGTGGGGCTTATCGCCGTGGTGTTGTCCGACTTGATGCGCTTACAGATAGGCTTCCCCGGCAGTTTGGCGTTCATGGACGCCAATACTTACTATCAGGCGATGACCATGCACGGCATGATCATGGTCATTTATTTGCTGACGGCTCTGTTTCTGGGCGGCTTCGGTAACTATCTGATCCCGCTGATGGTGGGCGCCCGCGACATGGTCTTCCCCTACGTCAATATGCTGAGCTACTGGTTCTACCTGGTGGCGGTACTGGTATTGCTCGCCGGTTTCTTTGTTCCTGGCGGCCCCACGGGTTCAGGCTGGACGCTCTATCCGCCACAGTCCATTTCTCAGGGGACACCGGGGGTCGAGTGGGGCATTGTCCTGATGCTCATCTCACTGGCGATTTTTATTGTCGCCGCCACCATGGGCGGTTTGAACTACGTCACCACGGTGTTGCAGGCGCGCACGCACGGCATGACCTTGTTTCGCATGCCGCTCTCCGTATGGGGAATCTTCATGGCCTCGATCATGGCCTTGCTGGCCTTCCCGGCGCTGTTTGTCAGTGCGGTCATGATGCTGTTCGACAAGCTGTTGGGCACCAGCTTCTTTATGCCGGCGATGATCTCGCTGGGGCAGCAGCTCAATCATCAGGGCGGTAGCCCGATCTTGTTCCAGCACCTGTTCTGGTTCTTCGGCCACCCGGAGGTTTACATCGTTGCTCTCCCTGCGTTTGGCCTGGTCTCCGACTTGATCAGCACCCATGCGCGTAAAAATATCTTCGGCTACCGAATGATGGTGTGGGCGATTATTGCGATTGGCGTGCTCAGCTTTGTGGTCTGGGCGCACCATATGTATGTCAGCGGAATGAACCCGTACTTTGGCTTTTTCTTCGCTGTCACCACCTTGATCATCGCGGTGCCGACCGCACTGAAAGTCTATAACTGGGTGCTGACCCTGTGGCGGGGCGACATTCATCTGACCGTGCCGATGCTGTTTGCCCTGGCCTTTATCGTCACCTTCCTGGTGGGTGGTCTGACCGGGTTGTTTCTCGGCAATGTGATTGTGGACATTCCGCTCTCGGACACCTATTTCGTCGTCGCCCATTTCCATATGGTCATGGGAGTCGCACCGGTACTGGTGGTATTCGGCGGCATCTATCATTGGTTTCCGAAAGTCACCGGGCGCATGTTTAACGACACCCTGGGCAAGTTGCATTTCTGGATTACCTTTCTGGGTACCTACGCCATCTTCTTCCCCATGCACTACCTGGGTTTCCAGGGCATGCCGCGCCGTTACTACGCCTATGAAAACTACGCGTTCATCCCGCAGTCGGCGCAAGAGTTGAATGCCTTCATTACGGTGGTCGCATTGATTGTCGGCGTTTCCCAGTTGCTGTTCGTGTTCAACCTGGCCTGGAGTGTATTTAAAGGTAAGCCCGCAGGCAGTAATCCCTGGGGCGCGGCCAGTCTGGAATGGCAAACGCCGAACACCCCACCGGTACATGGTAACTGGGGAGCGAAACTGCCGGTGGTGCATCGCTGGGCCTATGACTACAGCGTGCCGGGGATAGAGCAGGATTTCGTGCCGCAAACGGTCTCTGCCGAGGAGCTGGAGCAAATGCGGCAACTCAGTGCCGGAACCAAGATAGCGGACGTTAAAACATGAACAGACTGCTATTGAGAAATGCCGACGACGCTGACCCCGGCGGCAGCTGGAATCGCGATCCTGAAGGTGTTCAGACCGCCGCCGATAGAAGCCAAACCGCAAAGGTAGGCCTGCGCTTGTTTCTGGCTGTGGTGAGCTCGTTATTCTTTCTCTTCCTGCTCGCCTTCATTGCCCGCTCACAAATGGCCGACTGGCTACCCCTGACAGACCCCTTGGCGCCGTTAGCCAACCCATGGCCGTTGTGGGTGAATTCGGCTTTTCTGGTACTGAGTTGCATCGCACTGCAGTGGTCGCGCATGGCCGCCCGACAGGCTCGACTGGACGCAACGGTCATGGGTTTTGTATTGGGGGGTGTATTTGCAATCGCCTTTCTGACGGGACAAGTCTGGGTCTGGCAGCAGTTTGTCGCCTGGGGCTACTTTGTCGCCAGTAATCCGGCCAACAGTTTCTTCTACCTGTTGACCGGTGTGCATGGCCTTCACCTGCTGGGCGGGCTGATTGCCTGGGGCATAACCGTCGCTAAATTCCTGCGTCACGTGCCGTTGCCGCAACTGCGCGTCAGCGTAGAGCTCTGTACCACCTATTGGCACTACTTATTGGGTCTTTGGTTCGTGCTCTTCGCGCTGCTGACCAGCACGCCGCAAACCTATGAAGCCATCGCCAGATTCTGCGGCCTGAGGTGAAAAGCCATGGCATCGCACCCACAAGAAGCCCCAAGCGAGTCAAGTTCATCCAACCCACCAGGCTTGCCACCTGCACCCGGATGGCAGGGCATCGCCAGTGACTGGGCCTCGGATAGGGAGGCTTTCAGGCAGGTCCCCTGGGGCAAGGCGATGATGTGGATATTCCTGCTCAGCGATACGTTTATATTCACCTGTTTTTTAACCGGCTACATGTCGGTCCGCATGACCATCACCACCCCTTGGCCAAACCCCAGTGAAGTGTTCGCATTGACGATCGGCGGTAGAGAAATCCCGCTTATTCTGATTGCCATCATGACCTTTGTACTGATCAGCAGCAGCGGCACCATGGCCATGGCCGTTAACTTCGCCTATCGCCGTGATCGTGCGAAAACCACGGCCCTGATGCTGGCGACCGCGGCCTTGGGCGTGACCTTCGTCAGCATGCAGGCATTTGAATGGAGCAAGCTCATCGCCGAAGGCGTGCGTCCCTGGGGGAATCCCATGGGGGCGGCGCAATTCGGGGCCAGCTTCTTCATGATTACCGGTTTCCACGGGCTGCATGTGTCCATCGGCGCCATCTATCTCAGCATTGTGGCGATGAAAGTCATGCGAGGAGATTATGAGCGCTCCGGAAACTATCAGAACGTTGAGATAGCCGGGCTTTACTGGCACTTCGTGGATTTGGTGTGGGTGTTTATTTTTGCTTTCTTCTATTTATGGTAGAGGAGCACGGGTGATGGCGCATGCTCAGGGTCAACAACATCCGATTAGTTTGTACCTCAAAATCTGGGGGCTGTTATTCGTCCTCAGCACAATGTCGTATCTGGTCGACTATTTTCACTTCCATGGCTACCTTCGGTGGGCCCTGATTATCACTTTCATGTTGTTGAAGGCAGGTTTGATTGTCTCCATCTTCATGCACATGGCCTGGGAGCGGTTGGCCATGGTCTACGCCATACTGGTGCCACCGTTGTGTTTGCTGGTGCTCGTCGGGCTGATGGCCACCGAGGCGGATTATGTTTTCCTCAGCAGGGTCATATTCTTCGGTCAATAAGCAGCTTACGGATGGCCTTGAGCCTCCGGCGCTAACCCGCAATAGCAATAAATGGCGTTATATCGTTCGCTTGAACTGATGCCATTTGTGCAGCCAGGCGACTGTCCAGTGAGGGGATGCCGTACCCGTGCCGGCGATCTTCAGTTTTGGATGATGTTCAATGACCCGATCCAATACCGGCTCCTGATTAGGATCAACATCCACGAAGAAGATATGTTTGCCGTCTTCCACCATCTGTTTAAAGTTGCGGAAGTGCGCGTTAGGTACCTGAATACCAAAAAAGCCGCCTTCCCAGATGCAGAAGCCAAATATAACAATGGCAAGGAAGATAAAAGGTACCCAGCCTGCGGCGGTTTCGGTCCAGCCCAGCCAATAGGCACCGCCAAGGATCAGCGCTGCGAGTGGCACTCCAACCGCTGCACCAATCTCGCCAGAGTGAACAACATCCTGTTTCATCAACGAGTTGACCTCGTGGAGATGATGTTCTTCAACATCAGCCACTTGTTCGCTGAGCACATGAATTTGTTCGGTATTGATGCCGTTGGCTTCCAGTTCGGTTTCAAGGGCTTCGAGATCGTCGAGATTGTCACTGATGTAATAGTGTCGGTTCATGCCACACCTCCCATCTCGTGCTGGCTGCAGGCCTCCTCTGTCTTGCAGCCGTTAACTGAGATTTGCAGTCGGTATCTGCGCCCGTGGGGAACGTTGCACACTTCATGCAATCCGTAGGAAGTATAGCATTCGCTAGTTTGCGGGGCGGGAGGCGTCAAGGTCTGGAGGGCCGCTAAACCACAGAGGGTTTCATCGTTTGAATCCTTCTCTCAGGTCGCAGGGCGAGTGAGGGGCGACGGCTTGAGCTTTGTGCAAGCAGCGGACGCAGCAATGGCAAATGTGTGGGAAATTCTGACACCCTTTTTGGGATGCACGAAGTTCCGGACTAGGAGAGCATTCCTAAGCGGAACATATTGGCGTTCCCCATCGAAGAGGAAATTTGTCTTGAGTGCACTGAGAATCAAGCTTGAGAAGCTGTACAGCTACACCCAAACATCCTTGGCCAAACGCATCGTCGCGTTCCTGGTTTTGCCCTATGTACTGCATAAGGTCGTGGAAAAATCGCATGAGGTTTTCCAAGCCACCGTTGATCTGGTTCAAACAATGGGCTTCTGGCAATCATTGCCCTATGCCGTGGCCTGCTCATTAGTGATGGTTATTACTCGTCAGGCGGTGGTCATTGGTCGCAATCTGCGTAAGGCTCACATGCTGCGTTTAGGATCCCGCTAACCATTCGTTAAATGGACAGTTGGCGCTACCCAAGGTACTGTTCCCCCGGGTACAAAAAAACGGCTATCAAGGCCGTTTTTTCTAATCCATCCCAGCGCCTTACCCGGATTCGCCGAAAAAACCTTCTTCGCCTGCACCCATCTCTCGATCCTCAAACGCAGAACGCACAGCCTCCACAACGCGTTCCGCCATGCGCTCATCTTCAAGCTGCGGGTACCCTTTCTTTAGCTTGCCGGACACCACCCAGCCGTTCTCCTTGATGGAGCGGATGATGCGGTTCGCATCCAGGTCTGGCATTTCCAGTACCTCTTTCAGCTGTTCCTGAGCTCGCTGAAAGATCACCAGTACTCTGGCTTCATCCGCCATTTCCTTTCGAATCGTGTGCTCGACGACACGTGCGGTGTACAGGACGTGTTCGGTCAGATCGGGATAGCGCCAGGCGAAACACGCGTCCTCGTATTCATCGAAGATGAAGTTGCTGCGAGTCCCGTCCTCGTAGGTCACGAGTTCGCCGAACCGATAGGCCGCTGCGTAACGTCGCATGAACGGTCGCGAGAACACTTCGAGCGTACGGTCGTAGCCGGCCCTGAAGTCGATCGAGCTCGTGATTGTGGCTGACACCGGCAGTATCACGCCGTCGGGCACTGCCTTATCCCGAATCAGGGTGTCGTTGATCAGGAAACGATGAATCCGGCCATTGCCATCGCGCATGGGATGGATGTACACGAAGCCAAAGGCCAACACAGCGGCACGTGCCAATGATTCCGCGCCACGCGTTGCAACTTCAAACTCGTTGAGTCCTGCCAATAGCTGAGCGAGATCCGCGAAATGTGGGGCAATGTAATGCACGATGTCCTCGCGCATCGTGGCTTGTCCCACAAACACCGGAGAGCGCCGCAGGCCCAGTCCAATGGCATCACGCCCCAGAATGCCGGCTTGCAGGGAGTGCAGGCTGTCGTTGCTCAACGGGTCTTTGATATGTCCGCAGTACTGGGCGATGACATGGGCAAACCGCTGGATACGATCGGCCTGGTCGGCTTCCTTTTCGATGAGAAAGCTCGCGCGCGATTCCTTGAACGTCAGCCAACTGGCGGTACGCATCAGGATGTCGGGGCCAAAGGCCTGATCCAATTCATCCAATGCCTCGCGTAGATCGAATTGCAGGGCCTCCTGCACTGGCACCGTACGACGAACCAAGGGGCAGAACTCAGCCGTCCCCGGCAGGTTGTTATTGACTCGCCAACGCCGAGTTCGCAGTGACTCGCGACGAGTCAGGTAATCTTTTGGCGAAAGTACATCAACATAGCCGCCATTGGTTACGTCTGGCACATCCAGACGTTGCCCTGTCAGCCATTCGTAGAGGAATCCCGTGCGACGGGCATACTGACCGAATGGCTCCCGTCGACACCAGTCTTCGACAGGCTGCGGACCTATGGTCGCAAACAGGCGGGCGAAGAACTCGAGATGGATCTCTTCGTACTTGAGGCCGAATTCGAAATGTCCTGCGAAATCGTCTGCGGGCCGATAGCTTACCGGATACCGGTTCTCCACATTGCCGTCACTTTCGCGACTGACACGTACAGTGCCGATCATCGAGTCGACTCGTAGAGGCTGTGCCAGTGCGATGTCGTAACGGTTTGCGAGGGTCTTGAAACCGACTTGCATTGACGAAATCCTTTACTGGGGCAAGAAAAACGCTAACAGAACGTCGATCATATGCGAAAACGCTAATTTCCGTAGATATGAAAATATTAACGCTTGATGAAATTCGATAATAAATCCGTATTTTTCGAAAAAAACGCTAACGGATTTCAGGATAGTCGCTAACGCCCCGAGAGCACTTACTCATCGATCAGCGAACAACGGACGAAAAAGGGGAGATGCCTCATAGCCCGATTCCACCAAACCCCAGGCACAAAAAAACCGGCCATCAAGGCCGGTTTTTTCTTTACCTGCATCCCCCGTCAAAAAACGACGTGAGACTGAAATCTGATTGGAGCGGGTGAAGGGAATCGAACCCTCGTTATCAGCTTGGGAAGCTGGAGTAATGCCATTATACGACACCCGCTCAGAGCGGCTGACTTTGTACCAGATGTGAGCGCGGATTTGAAGTTTTTCTTTATGCGCGATGGCTTTAGCGCCGGGTGAAGCACGAACAGGGACCGCTTGGCGGTCATTCGCGGGCAAGCCTCGCGCCTACGGGAGTGCGTTCAACACAGTAGGGTGGGGCTTGCTCGCGATGACTCTGTTTCAGATTGCCAATGCATGGTGGTCCTGGACGTAGTGGTAACGCGGCCGGCTTTCGTGTTGCGCCGGTTTCAGGAAGCCCAGCAGTGCGTTGCGGCTGTCTTGGCAGGCAGTTTTATGTTCCATGTCGAGAAAGTGGCCGGTGGCCTGAAGGGTGGTGAAGGTGCTGTGCTGCACATGGCCGGCGAACAACCTGGCATCGTCAGCGGCGGTGTACTCGTCCCACTCGCCGTTCATGAACAGCACCGGCACGTTGATTTTCTTTGCCGTGTTCAGATAGCAGTTGCGGTCGCTGTTGAGCACGTCGCTGATGTGAAAGTGCATCTGCCCGTATTCATGTTCGGCCAACGAACTGACGTGACGGTGGTTGAAGCGCTTGAACAGCGAAGGCAGGTGTTTGCCGATGGTGCTGTTCACCAGATGGCCGACGCGGTCACCGTCCCGGTTGCCGAGGTAATCGACACCGCGCTGAAGGTAGTCGAGCATGTGCTCGTTGACCACCGGCGAGAACGAACTGATCACAGCCTTTTCGATGCGCCGTGGCCGGTGGGCGAGGGCGACGAGCGTGGCGGCGCCACCAAAGGAAAACGACAGTACGTGTTCGGCGGCGAAGTGGTCGATCAGCTCCAGGAGGATCTGCCCTTCGATTTCCTTGGTCAGCATTTTCTCATGCAGGTTGTGAGCCTTGGACTTGCCCGCGTAGGGCTGGTCGTAGCACACCACATTGAACTGCGGATAAAGGTTTTTCACGGTTTGGGCAAACGACGCAGTCGTGGACATCGAGCCGTTGACCAGAATGATGGTCTTTTCTGCGGCGTCTGCGCGATAGAACTCCGTGTAAACCCGATACTGACCCTGTATATCCAGCACAGCGATTTCTGGCCTCATGACATAAGACTCCTGGCAAGCGGGTATGCGCGCAAATCAGATTGCACGAGCTTTGTGACAGGTAGGCATACGCCTGGAATTTTTGAAGGCCCATGTCGATCCATTGCAGGCCGGTCGACGGGTATTGTTATAAGCGGGCAGTTTGCCGGGGGAAGGCGGAACCTGAGGGTTCTCTGCCGGCAAAAAGTTTCTTAGAGTAGTTTTGGTGACTCGTCGGTCACATTTCGCGCCGACGTCCTGATTCAAGCAGGGGTCACGTCATCGCGCAAGTATCTTTCGAAAAATGTTCGACAACTTCTGCTGAGCGGTCGTCGGCTTAGATCAATCGGATCTCTTCGACGCTCAACGGCCGGTATTCGCCGGGCTTCAGCGCGTCGTCGAGCAGCAGCGGCCCCATGCGTTCGCGGTGCAGGCGCAATACCTTGTTGTCGAAGTGGCCGAACATCCGTTTTACCTGATGATAACGGCCCTCGACGATGCTCAGACGCGCTGATTTTGCCCCGATCACGACCAGTTCGGCAGGTTGGGTGGTGAGGTCTTCGAAGGCGAAGTACAGGCCTTTGGCGAACGTGATCGCGTAGTCGGCAGTGATCTCCTGCTCTGTCTCGACGTAGTAGACCTTGGGCAGTTTGGTCTGCGGCTGGGTCAGGCGTCGCGACCAGGTGCCGTCGTTGGTGATCAGCATCAGGCCAGTGGTGTTGAAGTCCAGGCGACCGGCGATGTGCAGGTCATCCTTGTCCGCTTCATGGATCAGGTCGAGCACCGTCGGGTGTTGCGGGTCGCGGGTGGCACTGACGCAGCCGGGCGGTTTGTGCAGCATGAAGTAGCGGGCCGGTTTACCGACCTGCAGCACTTCTTCGTCGACTTCCACGCGGCTGAACTCAAGCACCTCGGTGTGAGGGTCGCTGACGATAGTTCCGTCGACCCTGACGCGCTTTTCCACCAGCAACAGGCGTACCTGCTTGCGGTTGAAGCGGGGCAGGTTGCTGAGGAAACGGTCAACGCGCATGGCCAGGGATCGGTGGGAAAAGGGCTGCGTATGTTACGTGATCGGCCAGGCGGCTGCTTGCAACTGCGCCTCGACCCGGGCGCAGGCCGGGCACAGGCAGGACTTGTCGCGCAGCTCGGCCGGCAGCGTTTCGAACACCGCCGGGTCGATGCTGACGCCGTAGCACCAGCAGGCACGATCGACGGTTCGTGGGTCGGCCAGGCTGCAGTCGTTGGAGGCGCCGCAGGCCGGGCAGAGATCAGGCTTATTCATGAAAGGGGCATTCGGTAATGGCCGGTTTGCTTGGCCCGAGCTGCGCATGATCGTCCCGCAAGCCGCCATGTGCAAGCTAACGCTCGCACATTCCTGAAGGAGTCTTGCCGGTGATCAGGCGATCAACCCAGGCTTTTCAAATACGCCCGCCACCCGCCCAAATGACTGATTTCCACCGCCCCGTCCAGCCCATACGGCTCACAGATAAACCCGCTCTCCCAACGCCCATCCGCCAGTTGCACCTTGCCCAGTCCCAGTGGAGCAGGAATCCCGGTGAGGAACGACCCCAGCTCACTGCTCGGCAATTCCCAGACTTCCACCGCAATCGCCACGCCGCCCTCTTTAACGCGGACCATGCCGGGGCGATACGGTGGGCCGCCGGCCAAGGCATACAGCTGATAGTCGGGAGAACTCTGAGTTGTTTCTACCAGCCGCGCTCCACGCTGTTTGAGTTGCCAGTTCAGCGCCAGCCCCTCCAGATGCGCGCCGCAGACCACCAGTCGTGCCCGGTCATTGTGCGCGATGGCGGCCGGTGCGGGTGACGCCAGGCCCTGCTGACGTTGCAGGGCATCTGCCACGCTCAACAGATACTGATCGGTAAACGCGCGACCAAACAAGGTCACGCCCCATGGCAAACCATTGCCCATCAATCCGCTGGGCACGGCGACGGCAGCGTAATCGAGCAGGTTCATGAAGTTGGTGTAGTAGCCCAGTTCCGAGTTGCGCAGTACCGGTTCGGCGGCAAGTTCCGCCAATGTCACCGGACGGCCAATGGTTGGCGTCAGCACGCAGTCGAGGCCCTCCAATACTCTGTCGCACAGCGCCTTCAAGGCTTGCAGCCGGTAGTGGGCGCGGAAGGTTTGCACGCCGGTCACCGCCGGGGCCTTGGCCAGCACGGCACGAATCACTGGCAACACGGCTTGAGGATTTTGCTCCATCAATTTGCCGGCCACGCTGTAACGCTCGGCCACCCATGGCCCTTCGTAGAGCAACCGCGCCGCTTCCAGGAAGGGCGACAAATCCAGTTCGACCGCTTCACCGCCCAGGGCTTTGAGTTGGTCGATGGCGTCGCCAAACAACAACGGGCCTTCAGGGCAGCCGAAGAACGCCAGGTCCTGCGCACGGGGCACACCGAAACGAAACGCGCGCGGCGTGCCGAAGGCCGAGCCGTCATTCCACAGCGGATTGCTGCGACTGTATTCATCCCGTGGGTCGAGATGAGCGGTCAGTGCCAACAACTGACTGGCTTCCCGGGCTGTGGTCGTAAAGGTCGTGACGCAATCGAGCGTGCGACAGGCCGGAACCACCCCGGCCGTTGAGATCAGCCCTTTGGTGGCTTTCAAACCGACCAGATTGTTCAGCGCCGCCGGTACGCGCCCGGAACCTGCGGTGTCGGTGCCCAGGGCAAAACTCGCCACGCCGAGCGCCACCGCCAGTGAAGAGCCGGCGCTGGAACCGCCCGACGGATATTCCGGCAACACGCTGTTCGGGCAAGCGCCATACGGCGAGCGGCTGCCGTTGAGGCCGGTGGCGAACTGGTCGAGATTGGTCTTGCCCAGCGGGATTGCACCCAGCGCCAGCAGTTGCTCGACGATGGTCGCCGAATGCTCCGGCACGTAGGCAAACGCCGGGCACGCCGCCGTGGTCGGAATGCCCGCCAGATCGATATTGTCCTTGATCGCGAACGGCACGCCGTACAGCGGCAGGCTGCCTGGGTCACGACCATCGAGGGCGGCGAGGTACGGTTCCAGTTCCTCGGCGCTGAGTAAATGGATGAACAAGTGATAGTCCGGGTTCAGCGCCGCGGCTTTTTCCCGCAGGCTCGGCAGCAGTTGCCGAGGCGTGATGTGGCCATCACGGTAAGCGTTGCGCAGGGCGTCGAGTTGCAGATTGATGTTCATGGTTCAGATCCTTGTTGAAATGGCTTCAGTCGAGTTCCAGCACCACGACGCGTTGTCCGGCGCGCACTGGCGAGCCTGGTTGCACACGAATCTCCCGTACCACACCGGCCATGGGCGCGAGCAGCGGGATTTCCATCTTCATCGACTCCAGAATCACTAGCACATCTCCGGCGACCACTTGGCTGCCGACCTCCACCTGAACCTGCCAGAGGTTGCCGGCGATGTGGCTGTCGATGCTCTGCTGACCGTCGGCCAACAGCGCCTCTTCGGTCACTTGCGGCGTCGGTTCTTCACTGTCGAAATGCGCCTGACCGCTGGCGATCCAGCGCTCGCGCTCGGCGTTGAACGCACCTTTTTGCTGATCTCGAAACGCCGCAATGCTGTTGGCTTCCTTCGCCAGAAACGCCTGGTAATCCGCCAGGTTCAACTGACTGTGCTCGATGTTCAGGGCGAAGCGCCCGAGCGGGAAATCCCGTCGAATGCGCAGCAGTTCGTCGGCGCTTACCGGGTAGAAGCGGATTTGATCGAAGAACCGCAGCAGCCACGGTTTGCCATCGAACGCGGCGACCTCGCGGTAGCGATTCCACATCTGCAAGGTCCGGCCGACGAATTGATAACCACCGGGGCCTTCCATGCCGTACACGCACATATAGGCGCCACCGATGCCTACCGAGTTTTCGGCGGTCCAGGTGCGGGCCGGGTTGTATTTGGTGGTGACCAGACGATGCCGTGGGTCGAGCGGGGTGGCGACCGGAGCGCCGAGGTAGACATCGCCCAGCCCCATCACCAGATAGCTGGCGTCGAACACCGTGCGCTGCACTTCGTCGAGGTTCGGCAGGTCGTTGATGCGCCGGATGAACTCCAGATTGCTCGGGCACCATGGGGCGTCCTTGCGCACGGTGGTCATGTATTTCTCGATGGCCAACTGGCAAGCCGGGTCATCCCAGGACAGCGGCAGGTGCACGATGCGCGAGGGAACCTGCAAGTCTTTGGCGGCGCACACGGCGTCCCACTCACCGGCGACGATGCCCAGCAGATCGGCGAGCGGCAGTTGCTCCGGTTGGTAGTGCACTTGCAGCGAACGGATGCCCGGCGTCAGGTCGATTACCCCGTGCAGGCGTTTGCCTTCCAATGCCTGCATCAGCGCGTGGGCGCGGAAGCGCAGGACCAGGTCCAGTTCCGGTGCGCCGATTTCCAGCAGCAAATGCGTGTCGCCCGAAAGGCGTGCAACCAGCCGCGTATCGTCCTGCCCGATATCCAGCACCACAGGCGACACAACCCCCTGTAGGAACACATTACCTGTGGCGAGGGGGCTTGTCGGAACGCCGCATCGCCCCGTTGGGTCGCGAAGCGCCCCCAATACCTGCAATCGCGCAGCATCAGATGTATCGAGTTGACTGATTGGCGACTGCTTCGCAGTCGAACGGGGCGATGCGGCGTTCCGACAAGCCCCCTCGCCACAATGGTTCTGCATTGCCAGAGAGCGAGCGGTTTTCAGATCGACCGGCAAAAACTGCACCTTGTCTCCAGCCTTCAGTTGCCCGAGCTGCCAAAGATCCGCTTCGATCACCGTCACCGGGCAGACGAACCCACCGAGGCTCGGACCATCGGGACCGAGGATTACCGGCATATCACCGGTGAAATCCACCGCGCCAATGGCGTACGGATTGTCGTGAATATTCGACGGATGCAACCCGGCTTCGCCACCGTCGGCCCGTACCCATTCCGGCTTCGGCCCGATCAGCCGCACACCGGTGCGGCTGGAGTTGAAATGCACTTCCCATTGAGTGGCGAAGAACGTGCCGATGTAGTGTTCGGTGAAGTATTCCGGTGCGCCATGGGGGCCGTAGATCACCCTGATTTGCCGCACGGCCGGCAACTCGGTGACCTGTTCATCAGGCAATTGAACACCCGCGCTACGGTCGATCAAGGCTGGCACATGCAACACGTCCCCGGCACGCAACGCACGACCGCCATGGCCACCGAATTGACCGAGGGTGAAGGTACTTTTGCTGCCCAGGTAATCCGGCACTTGCAGGCCGCCGCGCAGGCACAGATAGCTGCGAGCGCCTGCACCGGCGATTGTTCCGAGATGCACTGTGGCCCCGGCCGGAATCAGCAGCGCGGTGTTCATCGGTGCCGCTTCGCCGTTCAGCGTCAATGGAATCTGCGCACCGGTCACCGCCACAACCGCATCACAATTGAAGCGCAGCATCGGCCCGCTCATGGTGATTTCCAGGGCCGCTGCGCCTTCATCGTTACCCAGTAAAAGATTACCCAAACGCAATGCACGACTGTCCATCGGCCCCGACGGCGGCACGCCCACCGCCCAGTAACCGAGACGCCCCGGATAGTCCTGAACGCTGGTCTGGGTGCCAGCGCTGATCACCTCGAAGGTGTTGGCCTGGTAGACCAGCGCTTCCAGGCAACGGGTCCATGGCTGGCCGCTGGCAAAGGGCACATCGAGCAGAATCTGTCGCAGGTAATCGCGGTTGGTTTCCACACCGTACAGCAGGCTGTCGCCCAAGGTTTGGAGCAGATCAGCGCGGGCCTCTTCGCGAGTCGGCGCCCAGCGGATGACCTTGGCAATCATCGGGTCGAAGTACGGCGGGATCTCGCAACCGGCCTCGACCCACGTGTCGATGCGCAGGTGTTTGCCATCGGCGACGGGGAAACTTACCGCCGTCAGCAGGCCGGGGCTCGGTTGAAAATCCCGCCCCGGATCTTCGGCGTAGAGCCTTGCCTGGATCGCGTGGCCGTCGGCTTTCAAGCCTTGGCCCAATGCGTTCAATGGCGGTAAATCTCCGGCCGCCAGTTCCACCATCCAGCGCACCAGATCCACGCCCCACACTTGCTCGGTGACACCGTGCTCCACCTGCAAACGGGTGTTCACTTCAAGAAAATAGAAACGCTGGGCGTCACTGTCGAAGACGAACTCCACGGTGCCGGCGCTGCGGTAATTCACTGCCTTGGCGAGTTTGATCGCGGCAAGGCAGAGCGCTTCGGCCATGCCGTCGGGCAGGTTGGGTGCCGGGGTTTCTTCAAGGACTTTCTGGTTGCGCCGTTGTACCGAGCAGTCGCGCACGCCGAGGGCAATCACCTCGCCCTGGCCGTCGCCGAACACCTGCACTTCCAGATGTCGCGCGCGCTGGATGTACTTTTCGATGAACACACCGGCGTCGCTGAAGTTGTTCTGCCCGAGGCGTTTGACCGCTTCGAAGGATTCGCCCAATTCGGCGGCGCTGCGGCACACGCGCATACCGATGCCGCCACCACCGGCGGTGCTTTTGAGCATCACCGGGTAGCCGACCTGTTCGCCAGCGATCAATGCTGCGTCAAGGCTGTCGAGCAGTTCGGTGCCTTCGAGCATCGGCACGCCGTGTTGTTTGGCCAGGGCGCGGGCGGTGTGTTTGAGGCCAAACACGCGCAGTTGCTCAGGCGTGGGGCCGATGAAGGCGATATCGGCTGCTTCGCAGGCCTCGGCGAACGCGGCGTTTTCCGAGAGGAATCCGTAGCCGGGATGGATCGCCGTAGCGCCGGTGGATTTGGCGATGGCGAGGATTTTGTCCACGGCAAGGTAAGTGCCGGCCGCTGCGCCTTCGCCCAGGCTGTGGGCTTCATCGGCGTGCAGGATATGCAGGCTGGCGGCGTCGGCTTCGGAGTAAACGGCGACTCCCTTGACCTGCAACTTTCGCAGGGTCCGCAGAATGCGGCAGGCAATGGCGCCACGGTTGGCGATGAGGACTTTTTCGAACATGGCATAACCCCTGGAGGCGATAGCGCATCAGCCTCGACCTGGGATGCGGGCCGTCCCGCAGTTTTTCGAGATGCACCCGGGCCGTCCCGGATGAACAAAATTCACGCTTTTTTGTGGCGAGGGAGCTTGTCGGATCGCCGCACCGTCCCGCTCGGCTGCGCAGCAGTCGCAAAACCTGCTGCTGTGGTCCGTCAGACATAGCGCGATAGCAGGGTTTGGGGCCGCTTCGCGACCCAGCGGGAGCAAGCTCCCTCGCCACAGGGATCAGCGTTGTTTGAGGCACTGGCCGGAGCGGGCCTGACACAGGGCAAACAACCACCGCCGCAAACGCGCAAGTTTCAGTTCCATACCAAAAGCTCCGCAGGCGTGGGGTTGTAGGCGTTGCACGGGTTGTTCAGTTGCGGGCAGTTGGAGATCAGCACGATCACGTCCATCTCGGCGCGCAGGTCGACGTATTTGCCGGGCGCTGAAATCCCGTCTTCAAACGTCAGCCCGCCATCGGCCGTCACCGGCACATTCATGAAGAAATTGATGTTCGGCCCGATGTCGCCCTTGCCCAGGCGCCCGTCGTGAGCGCAGGCGCGCAGGTAGTTGTCGCGGCAGCTGTGCATGTAGCGTTTTTCCAGGGCGTAACGCACGGTGTTGCTCTCTTGCGCGCAGGCACCGCCCAGGGTGTCGTGACGCCCGCAGGTGTCTTCGACGATGGTCAGCATTGGCTTGCCGAGGTTGGAATAGAGCACGCTGCCGGTGCTCAGGTAGACGCTGTTCTGCCGACGCAACGTGCGCTGCACGTCATAGCGTTCCTTGGGATTGGCAAGGCTGTAAAACAGAGTGTCGACCGCCTGATTGCCTTCCAGGTCGAGGATACGCAGGGTCTGGCCGGCCTTGACCTCCATCAGCCAGGGTTCGCCGGCCGGGATGGTGGCGCGGTAGACCGCAGCTTCTGGTTGCCTGCTTGTGGTAATAGCAGCAGTAGAGATAGCGAGTGACATGGCAGCGATCCTCAGGCGAACAGACGGTCGGTGTTGATGAAGCCGCGCTCGTTTTCCGGGCGCGAGGTGCGGCAATGTTCGGCGACACTGGCGTTGGCGTTCATCCAGCTAAGCTTCAGCGGTTTCGGTGAGTATTCCGGCGACGGATCCATCGGGTGTTGTAACGCGGTGAGTACCACCAGGGTGTCCATCGGCGCGTATAACTCGATGTAATCACCGGCCTTGGAGTTGCCTTCGACGAAGTGGAAGCGGCCAGCCTCATCGACGTTCACCCGGCTGAACAGGTTGAGCGTCATCAGCAGGTCGGACAGGCCCAGTCCCCACTTGCCCAGCTCCACCAGCAAATTGTCGGTGCCGTTGCGGAAGAAGCCGTTGCGCAGTTCCTGATAGCGGCCCTGGCCATATTTTTGTGCGACTTCTTCAGCGCAGAGCACGCCGCCGAGGCTGTCGCTCCAGCCACAGGTGTCGGCGGTGATGGCCGCCAGCACGCGGCCCATGTCCGAGTACAGGCAATGGCCGCTGGTGAGCTTGGCGGTGTGTTGGCATTTGAGGCTGTCGGGCAGATTCAGGCGTTCGGTTTTTTCGTTGGCGTTGAGCAACGTCAGGCTGACGTTGGCACCGCCGCGCAGGTCGGTCAGGCGCAGCAATTGGCCGCGTTTCAGGACGAATGAACGATGGCCGCCGCCGGGGAGCATTTCTTCGGCGAACGGCGGGAACAGTTGGGTCGAATCAGTCATATGCAGATTCCTCTAAGCGATACGAAGCGTGCCTGCCAACTGAGCTGGCAGGGCGTCGACGGCGGCGCGGTTGGCGCGGCGGTCGCTGTTCAAAGGGATGTCGTAGGTGATGCGTGCGCCATAGGCGCCGGGGGCGTGCGGGTCGACACGGACCTTGTCGAACACCAGCAAACGGGTGCCGAGACTGAAACCTTCGGACAGGTCGTGGGTGACCATGAACACCGTCAGTTGCGTCTCGCGCCACAGCTCCAGCAGCAGGCTGTGCATGTCTTTGCGGATGCCCGGATCGAGGGCGCCGAACGGTTCGTCGAGGAGCAACACGCGGGGTTTCATGATCAGCGCCTGGGCAATCGCCAGTCGTTGCTGCATACCACCTGAGAGCTGCGCCGGGTACTTGTCCAGTGAATGGCCGAGACCGACTTTGTGCAGCAACACTGAGGCATGTTCGCGTGCATCTTTTTTAGCACCGCCGAACAACCGCCCCAGTAATGGTGAGCGCGGGAGTTCGAGGCCGAGGGCGACGTTGTCCAGCACGGTCAGGTGCGGGAACACCGAGTAGCGCTGGAACACCACGCCACGGCTCGAATCCGGTTCGCCAGCCAATGCCTGACCGTCCAACAGAATCTCGCCGCGACTGGCGCGTTCCTGGCCGAGCAATAGCCGCAGGAAGGTCGATTTGCCGCAACCCGACGCGCCGACCAAGGTGCAGAACTCACCTTCGTTGACGCTCAGGTTCAGCCCTTCAAGCACCACCTGATCGGCGTATTGCTGCCAGACATTTTTCACTGTGATGAAGCTCATGCCCGCGCCCCTTCATAACTCATTTGGAGGCACCTTGGTGCCAGGGAAAGGCCCGTTGGGTCAGGCGCTTGAGGCCCCAGTCCATCAGCCAGGCGAGTAGGGTGATCCACACCACGTAGGGCAGAATCACGTCCATCGCCAGGTAGCGGCGCACCAGGAATATCCGGTAACCCAAACCGTCCGTGGAGGCGATGGCTTCGGCGGCGATCAAAAACAACCACGCCGAGCCGAGCATCAGTCGCAACGAGATCAGCAGGCGCGGCAGCAATTGCGGCAGCACCACACGCAGCATCAGAGTCCAGGTTGAAGCACCGAGGGTCTGTGCCTTGATCAGCAATTCCAGCGGAATTTCCCGGGCGCGCTGTTCCAGATCACGGGCCAGGCATGGGGTGATGCCGATCACGATCAGCATCACTTTCGACAACTCCCCCAACCCGAACACGATGAACAGAATCGGCAGAATTGCCAGTGGCGGCACCATCGACAGCACCGTCAGCACGGGCGACAACGGCGCACCAAACAGCGGCAGCGTACCGGCGGCGATGCCCAGGCAAAGCCCGGCCAGCGCACTGATGCCGAGGCCGATGGCCAACCGCCGCAGGCTGGAGGCGGTGTCTTGCCAGAGCAGGTATTCACCGGTGCGGGTGTCGGCGGTGAAGGCCAGGCGTTTCACCGCGTCGGTCATCTGCACGGCACTGGGCAGCAGTTTGTCGTTGGGGTTGTCCATCAGCCGTTCGGCCGAGCCCATGAAGTAGGCGAACAGCACCAGGGCGAACGGCAGGATCACCAACAGCAGGCGACTCGGGCGATCCGGGTGGCGATTGATCAGGCGCATGGCCAGCTCCTCCTGTCTTACAGCTTGGCGTCGGCGGCCATCTGCACGTAAGTCGGGTCGAAGCGCAGCTTGAGGTTGCCTTTATCGCCGCTGGTCACGCCATTGGCGAAGGCCATGCCGATGGCGCTGGTATCCTTGGCGCCTTCACCCAGCAAGCCGTGCTGGAACGAGAACTCGGCGACCTTGCGCATGGTGTCGGGCAGTTGCTTGCTGGTGGAGAACGCCAGGGCTTCTTTGGGCGTGGCGAACAGTTTGGTGGTGTCGAGTTGCGCCTGGAAACCGGCCAGGTCGGTGCCCGAAGCTTTGGCCATATGTTCGAGGGCGGCCTGGCTGGTGGCGTTTTTCGCGTTCATCAACGCGACCACTTCGAACCAGGCACCGGTCAGGGCTTTGCCCAGAGCCGGGTTGTCTTTGAGGGTGGCGCTGTTGACCACCATCATGTCCATGATTTCGCCGGGGATCTGGCTGGAATTGAACACTTCGGTCACCGCAGGCTTGGCCTTGATGTCCGAGAGCATCGGGTTCCAGGTGGTGACAGCGTTGACCTGCTCGGTGTTGAAGGCGGCGGAGATGTCGGCGTCGGAGGTGTTGACCACTTTCAGGTCTTTCTCGGTGAGGTCTACCGAATCCAGAGCACGGGCCAACAGGTAATGGGAAACAGACAGCTCCACCAGATTGACGTCCATGCCTTTGAGGTCAGCGACTTTCTTGCCTTCGCCTTTAAGCACGATGCCGTCGTTGCCGTTGGAGAAGTCGCTGACGATCAGCGCCGTGCTGTCGACGCCACCGGCCGCCGGAATGGTCAGCGCGTCCATGTTGGTCATGGTGCAGCCGTCGAACTGGCCGGCGGTGTATTGGTTGATGGATTCGACGTAGTCGTTGAGCTGCACCACATCAATCTTGATGCCGTACTTTTTCGCCCATTTGTCGACGATGCCCTGGCTGCCGGCATATTCCCAGGGCATCCAGCCGGCGTAGATAGTCCAGCAGACGCTGAAATGGTCTTTCTGTGCGGCCTGGGACGAGACACTTACAAGAGCTGCAAAAGCAGCGGCGAACAGGGCGGGTAAACGAAGTCGGGACATGGGATGGTTCTCCAGTTGATCAAGGGCGGACAGGAAGGCAGCGGCACCGCGAACGGTGGCTTGTCTCCCGGGCTTTTGTCCCGCCGTGTAACCTCAACTGGAGGTCGCCAACTCTCGGACCAGCCACTCGCGATTGCGAGCCGGAACCCTAGTCAGCCATTGCAAATTGTGGTGCCGCGAACCTGTGATGACTCCTGCACGCCTTTGGTTAAGCGAGAGCCGTGCCAAGTTGGCTTGAGCGCTCTGGCTGGGGCATGGAAGGGTGGGGGGAGATCAAAGGGACAGGGCGCTTTGCCTTGTCATGGTGCGCTGCGCATGGGCATGCACCGTAGAAGGACGGCTAGCCGCTGATCTGAAGGTCGATGCGATCAGGCACTCGGAGCCTGTTTTAAAGTCAAAACAGGTGTGACTCGACTGCCGTTGCAGGTCTTTCAGGAGGCCTCCATGTTCTGTCAGAAAAAGCTCCGCCAAATACTGCTCAGTGTGTTTTTTGGTTTGGGTCTGTCCGGGTGTTACTACTACGTAGGTCCTGCCGATTCTTATCCGGCACCTTATTACTACCCCGGCTATTACTCGCCTTACTATTACGGCGGCTATTACGGGCCGCGTGTTTACGGTGGCTATCGCTATTATTACTACGGTGGACACGGACCTGGTCATTACGGCGGTGGATACAATCGCTGGCACCACTAATCAACTCATGAATACATCGGCGCCTCCGGCTTATGCAGGCGCCGTTTTCTTTTGCGCAGGATGAAAAACCTTTCATCGGCTACTTGTTTCTACGTGTTGCAGAAACGCACCAGATCCCGATTTCACTGTCTGATCTTTCGACAGTCGCCGAACAATTGACTGTCGCCTGCCAGCGTCGCTGGTATGGCTCACTCGCGGTCCAGGAGGCCGCCATGCTCTGTCGAAAACAGCTCCGCCATATTCTGCTGATCGTTCTATCGGGATTGTTTCTTGGTGCGTGCGTGCCCTATTCCGATGGCGACAGCTACTACCGCTCGGATGTCTACACGTCCCCGGCGCCGTATTACTCCGATGGTGGTTACTACACAGCTCCGCGCAGGTACTACTCGCCGCCTGCACGGTATTACCAGCCATCGCCACGTTATTACTACCAGCCGCGGGTTTATCAACCGGCACCGCGCTATTACGACTACCGCGGCAACCAGAATCGCGGATGGGACCGTCATGACCGCGGTGGTTGGGATGGTCGTCGCGACGGTTGGGACGGCCGTAATCGCGGCAACTGGAACGACGATTCTCGGGGCCACAGTGGACGGGATCACCATGGCGGAAGAGGCGATCATGGCGATAACGATGGCCGAGGCGGCCGTCGCTAACTCCTCAATAGAAAGCGGCGCATGAAGCGCCGCTTTTTTGTGCCTGGATATCAGTATTCCGACAGATCCGCCAACGGATGCCGACCTTCCCAGACCTTGTGAAAATGCGCTTCCACCGCAGCTTCCGGCACCGTATTGATATCCGGCCAGTGCCAGTGAGGTTTCTGGTCCTTGTCGATCAACCGCGCACGCACGCCCTCGCTGAATTCCGGATGACGGCAGCAATTGAGGCTCATGGTGTATTCCATCTGAAAGACTTGAGCCAGCGACAGGTGCCGGGCTCGGGCGATCTGTTCCCACACCAGATGAGCGGTCAGGGGCGAGCCTTCAATCATGGTGCAGGCCGCACGACTGAGCAGCGGGTCTTTATGAACGCGTAGCGCACTGATGGCCTTCCAGGCACAACGAACGTCGCTGACATCCAGCAACTCGTCGATCTGCTGGCGTCGTGGCAGCCACTGCGCTTCCGGCATTTTTACGAGTGCTTCTTGTTGCAAGGCCTTGAGCAGGCTGTTGAGCTGCATGGCGGTCTGTTCCTGCCAGTTCAATTGCAGCAAACCTTCGATCAGCTCTTGCTGTTGTTGATCGAGCAAAAAGCGGTCTGCGAGGTCCAGATCGATTGCATCGCGACCGTTCATCCGGGCGCCGGTCAGGCCGAGAAACAACCCGAGCTTGCCGGGCAGCCGCGACAGAAACCAGCTGGCGCCGACGTCCGGGTACAAGCCGATGCCAATCTCCGGCATCGCCAACCGGCTGCTCGGTGTAACAATCCGGATGCTTGCCCCTTGCAGCAGCCCCATGCCGCCGCCCAGCACGTAACCATGCCCCCAGCAGATTAACGGTTTCGGGTAGGTGTGCAGATTGAAGTCGAGGCGATATTCTGCCGCAAAGAAGTGTGCAGCCAAAGGCGGCACTTCTCCGGGATGGGCGCGACACGCCTCCACCAGACTGCGTACTTCACCGCCGGCGCAGAAGGCCTTGGCGCCATTGCCGCGCAGCAGCACGCAAACGATCTGTGGTTCCTTGGCCCAGACGTCCAGTTGATCGCGCAAGGCGTTGATCATCGGCAAGGAGAGGGCGTTGAGGGACTTTTCGGCATCCAGGCTGGCGATACCGATGCGTGCGCCGTCGGTGCCGGTGAGTTCTTCGAAGTGCAGATTCATCGTGACCTCGATCGGGAATTTGAGCGTTCAGTATGATCGCTCTATAGGAAAATGCCGGATCTGTGTCAGATCAATTGACAAGCGTGATGGGCTTTCCTAGGGTTCGCCCCATTGTTTTTGCCGGATGTAACCATGACTGCTGACGACCGTATCAAACTCGAACCGAGCTGGAAGGAGGCCCTGCGTGCCGAATTCGACCAGCCTTACATGGCAGAGTTGCGCACATTCCTGCAACAGGAGCGCGCGGCGGGCAAGGAGATCTATCCGCCGGGACCGTTGATTTTCAACGCGCTCAATTCCACGCCGCTGGACAAGGTCAAGGTGGTCATCCTCGGGCAGGATCCATACCACGGCCCCGGTCAGGCCCATGGGTTGTGCTTCTCGGTGCAACCGGGCGTACCGGCGCCGCCGTCGCTGGTGAACATCTATAAAGAGTTGAAACGCGACCTGAACATCGACATCCCCAACCACGGCTACCTGCAGAGTTGGGCGGAGCAGGGCGTGTTGATGCTCAACACCACCATGACCGTGGAACGAGCGAATGCCAACGCCCATGCGGGCAAGGGCTGGCAGTATTTTACCGACCGGATTATCGAAGTGGTCAGCGAACACCAGCCACATCTGGTGTTCCTGCTGTGGGGCGCGCATGCCCAGAGCAAGCAGAAACTCATCGATGCCACCAAACACCTGGTGCTGACCTCGGTACACCCGTCGCCGCTGTCCGCTTATCGCGGCTTCCTCGGCTGCGGGCATTTCAGTCGGGCGAACAAGTTTCTGGAACAGAATGGCGAGACGCCGATCGAGTGGCGGTTGCCGCCGGTTTGATGCGCTGAATGATCGTTCCCACGCAGAGCGTGGGAACGATCATCAAACGGAATCTGGCTCCCGATTCCAATACCTGAACAACGGCTCCGCCAAAAACAACACGAACAACAGCCGCATCACCTGCATCGCCGTCACCAGCGGCACCGACAATTGCAGGGTCTCAGCCGTCAAACTCATCTCGGCAATCCCGCCGGGCATCATGCCCAGCGTCAGCGAACGCAGATCCAGATGGGTCAATGCACTCAAACCCAGCGCCGCCAGCGTGGCGATCAACATGGTCAAGACCGTGCCGATCAGGGTCCGGCCCATGAAGGACGGCGCCCGTCGGAAGAACTGTCGATTGAAGTGGCAGCCCAACCCGCTGCCGATCAGCCACTGGCCGATCTGACTGCCGCCGTTGGGCAGGCCGATGTGCAGGTCCCAACCAATGCTCACTGCCGCACTCACCAGCAACGGCCCGAACAGCCAGGGGTTGGGTTGCCGCATGCGCTCCCAGATCCAGGCGGCCAGGGCGCCCGCCGGGAACAGAATGGCCAGCCACCACCAGTTGACGGTCGCAGCATGCAAGACCGGCGCACCGTCGCCCAACAGATACTTGAACGCCGCCGGCACACACAGCACCACCACCAGCACCCGCAAGCTTTGCCCCGCGGCAACACGGCTGAGCACCGCGCCGTTGCGGGCGCCGAGGTTGACCATCTCCCCGGAGCCACCGGGCATGCTGGAAAAGAACGCTGTGGCGCGATCTTCGCCGGTACGCCGCATCAACCAGACCCCGACCACCGCGGACAGGCTGGTGACTAACGCACCGAAGAAGATCAGACCAAAGTGGCTCAGCACCTGCTCCATCACCACCGGGGTGAAGTGCAGGCCGATGCCGATGCCGACAACCCACTGGCCGCACTTGCGCCCGCCAGGGATTTCCGCCAATTGCCAGGGGGTCAGGCAGCGCACGAGGATAATCGCCAGTAACGAGCCGACCATCCACGGTAGAGGCCAGCCGATCTGGCTGGCGAGATAACCGCCCAGCAGACCGACCAGCGGTGTTCCCCACCAGGCTTTGAAAGGTGTTCGATCAGACATCGGCGATAGCGCGCCGGGCGACCGAACGTTTGCGCCAGATGCGCAGCAGTGGCATCAGCAACATGATTGCAGTCAGCACCCAGCAACCGAACGTGATCGGGCTCGACCAGAGGATTTCCAGTGCTCCGTTGGAAATCGACAGCGCGCGACGCAGGTTCTGCTCCATCAGACCACCGAGGATGAAGCCCAGCAATATTGGCGACAACGGGAAGTCCAGCTTGCGCAGGATGTAGCCGAAGATGCCGATGCCGATCATCAGAAACAGGTCGAAGGTGGTGGCGTGTACGGCGTAGACGCCGATCCCGGTGATGATCGCGATCACCGGCACCAGTGCCCAGTTCGGCACGGCGAGGATGCGGGTGAAGACGCGGATCATCGGGATGTTGAGGATCACCAACATCACGTTGGCGATGAACAACGACGCAATCAGGCCCCAGACGATGTCTGGCTGCTGCTGGAACAACAGTGGACCCGGGGTGATGTTGTACAGCGACAGTGCGCCGATCATCACTGCCGTGGTACCCGAGCCCGGAACACCGAGGGTCAGCATCGGCACCAGGGCACCGCAGGCCGCGCCACCGATGGCGGTTTCCGGAGCCGCGAGGCCACGCATGTCGCCTTGGCCGAAAGTGCCCTTGGCACCGGCGATACGTTTCTCGGTCATGTAGGCCACCGCGCTGGCCAGCGTCGCGCCGGCACCCGGCAACACGCCCATGATGAAGCCCAGCAAACCGCAACGGATGTTCACCACGAACACCGCCGAGGCTTCCTTGAAGTTGAACATCATGCGCCCGGTGGCTTTCACCGCTTCCTGGCCACGGTGGGTTTTTTCCAGCAGCAACAGGATTTCGCTGATGGAGAACAGGCCCAATACCAGCACGACGAACTGAATGCCGTCCGTCAGATGAATGTTGTCCCCGGTGAAACGGTATACGCCGCTGTTGGCATCGATCCCGACGCTCGACAGAAACAGACCGATCAGCGCTGCAATGAAGGTCTTGAGCGGTCGGTCGCCGGCCATGCCGCCGAGACAGACAATCGCAAACACCATCAGTACGAAATATTCCGCCGGTCCGAAGGCAATCGCCCATTTCGCCAGCAGCGGGGCGAACAGCACCATGCCGCAAGTCGCGATGAAGGCACCGATGAACGAACTCCACGCCGACAGCGACAGCGCTACACCGGCCAGACCCTTGCGGGCCATCGGGTAACCGTCGAGGGTGGTCATGACGGTGGAGGCTTCACCCGGAATGTTCAGCAGGATCGAGCTGATCCGGCCGCCGTATTCGCAACCCAGGTACACCGCCGCCAGCAGGATCAACGCCGACTCCGGTGGCAGGCCGAGGGCGAACGCAATCGGAATCAGCAACGCCACGCCGTTGATCGGACCCAGCCCCGGCAGCAGGCCGACGACGGTGCCGATCAAGGTGCCGCACAGTGCGGTCACCAGGTTGTACGGGCTCAGCGCAACGCCGAAGCCCTGACCCAAATAGCCAAGAGTATCCATATCAGTTCTCCAGAACGTCGAGCACGCCCAACGGCAGTGGCACGTCCATCAACTTGTCGAACAGCAGATAAAGACCGATAGCCATCAGGCTGATGATCACCGCGCTGGGCAGCCAGCGGCCGCCATACAGGCGTGCCATCGGGACCCCGATCAGAATGCTGGCGACGATGAAACCAAGGGGTTCGAAGGCCCCGGCGAACACCAGCAACAGCAGCACGCAGATGCCGATCTTGATCAGGGTTTCGCGGTCCAGTTTCGGGTCGTCATCGCTGTGCACGATCGGCGCCGGCCGAAACACCATGTACAGCAAAGCCAGGCCCATCAGGCCGAGCATCAGCAGGGGGAAGGCGCGAGGCCCGACCGGTTCGTAGGAAAAAGCCGCTTGATACGGCCACGCCATCAGCGCCAGGCCGACACAGGCCAGCAACAGCACCGAAGCAAAAATGCGTTGTATGAGCATGGGGAACTCCTGGGCCACGACCCCGAGAACCGGGGCCGCAGCCGCTAGACAGAGGCGATCACTGGATCAGGCCGAACTCTTTGGCCAGCACTTTGTAGTCCGCGACCTGCTTCTTCACGTAGGTGTCCAGCTCCGGGCCGGTCATGGCGAACGGGAACAGTTCACGCTGATCGCGCAACTTGGCGAAATCCTCGGAGGCCAGCAGTTTGTCGAAGGCGTTTTTCCACCAGGCGTAGTCCTCGTCGCTGACTTTTGGCCCGAGGTAGAAACCGCGAACCACCGGCCAGACGATGTTGTAGCCTTGCTCTTTAGCGGTCGGAATGTCTTTCATTTCCGGCTCGTCCAGACGCTTCTCGGAGAACACCGCCAGCAGACGCATGTCACCGCTCAGGATGTGTGGCATGGAGTCGGAGATGTCGGTGCTGCCGACCTGGATGTGGCCGCCGAGCAGGGCGGTGGCGATTTCACCGCCGCCTTCGAGGGCGACGTAACGCAGGTCGCGCGGGTTGATCCCTGCTGCCTTGGCGATCAGGGCTGTTTGCATCCAGTCCTGGCTGCCGACGGTGCCGCCGGAGCCGATCACTACGGAGCTAGGGTCTTTCTTCAGGGCTTTGACCAGATCGTCCAGGGTCTTGTAAGGCGAATCGCTTTTCACCGCGATCGCGCCATAGCTGGTGCCAACGGCCGCCAGCCAGCGCACCGCGCTTTCATCAAAACGTCCGAATTTACCTTGCGCCAGGTTCAGCAGCGAACCGCTGGACCAGGCCACCAGCGTGCCGGCATCGGCCGGGCGCTGTGCGACCACCGCGTTGTACGCCACCGCGCCGACACCGCCGGGCATGTAGGTCACGCGCATCGGTTTGGTCAGCAGTTTTTCGTTGACCAGCGCGCTTTGCGCCAGTTTGCAGGTGAGGTCGAAACCGCCGCCCGGCGAGGCCGGGGCGATGCATTCCGGGCGTTTGGGTTCGGCCAGCAATTGGCCGGCGAACAGCATGATGCCGGTGGCCAGAGCAACTTTACGCAGTGACAGGTTCATTCAAGTCTCCTTAAGTTTTTGTTATGGACGTACTGAATTACCAAAGTGCAACGCTATAGCTCACCAGCAGACGCACTTCATCGGCATCGCGAGCGGAGTAGTTGGAACGGTAGGTGGCATTACGCAGGCGTACGGCAACGTCCTTGAGGGCGCCGCTTTGTACGACGTATTTGATTTCGGTGTTGCGTTCCCACTCTTTGCCTTCGTCACCGTTTTTGAGCTTGATGTTGTCGCCGCTCACGTAACGGCTCATGAAGCTCAGGCCGGGAATGCCAAGTTTGGCGAAGTCGTAATCGTAACGTGCCTGCCAGGAGTGTTCTTCGGCGCCGGCAAAGTCGTTGATCTGCACGAAGTTGACCAGGTACGGATCGCTGCCATCGACGTAGGGGAAGGCACTGTCGCCGGACATGTGCTGATAGCCGGCGCTGAGTTTATGCCCGTTCAAGGCGTAGCTCACCAGCCCGTTCAGGGATTTGTTGTCGATTTTGCCGCCACGGGCCGCGCCCTCGTCGTCGCTGATGGCAAATCGCAGATCGGTACCGAAAGTACCGGGGCCGAACGGTTGCGAAGCGACAACACCGAGGAAGTGCTGGTTGTAGACTTCATCGAGTTGAGCGAAGTGGTAGCTGCCGGTGATCTTGTCGGTGAACTTGTAGTCCACGCCGCCAAAATCAAAATGCTTGCCTGCCACGGTGCCGGCGAAGCGGCTGTTCTTGTTGTTGAGGGCGATGTCCTCGAAGTCGGTGCTGTCGCGGTCCTTGGCTTTCTCCAGACGCCCGCCGGTGAAGGTCAGGTTCTTGATCTCTTTGGAGGTCAGCATCCCGCCTTCAAAGGTCTGCGGCAGAATGCGGCCGTCGTTGGGCTTGAGGATCGGCAGTTCCGGAATCAGGCTGCCGATTTTCAGTTCCGTGGCGGAGATCTTCACTTTGCCGGTCAGGCCGAGCTTGGAATACTCGTTCGCCGCGCGCCCGTCGTCATGGGTTGGCAGCAGGCCGGTACCGGTGCGGTCCGGACTCGAATCGAGTTTTACCCCCAGCATGCCCAGCGCATCGACACCGAACCCCACGGTGCCGTCGGTGTAACCCGATTGCAGATTGAGCATGAACCCCTGGGCCCATTCGTCCCGCTTGGATTGCTGGGCGCTGGTGCCGTCGCGAAAGTCGCGATTGAAATACATGTTGCGGGTTTCGAAGGTTGCCTTACTGTCTTCGAAGAAGGCAGCCTGGCTCAACGGCGAAAAGCCGGCGAGGGCGGCGGCACTGACAAGGGCGGTCTGGCTGAGGCGGGAAAAACGAACAGGCGGGCGAGCCTGAAGCTGCATGGACAGCATGGTGACATACTCCGTTTATTGTTCTTATTTGGCGAAAACGCTTCGAGGCGTTTTTCGTACGCTATGTGCGGTAGCGACGGCAGTCGAAACTGTCCGTGGCTGGACTCTAACCGGCTTACCTTTCGCTAACCTTTCAGCTGACTTTCACGGTTTTCGGGCTTCACAGCGACGGATGCGGCTGTAAACTCCGCGCCAAAGAATGGCGTCGACCATCCCTGAATGAGGTAAAGATCCATGCGTGTTCTGCTCGTCGAAGACCATCTGCAGCTTGCCGAAAGTGTCGCCCAGGCGCTCAAAAGCACCGGGCTGACCGTGGATGTGCTGCATGACGGCGTGGCGGCCGACCTGGCCTTGAGCAGCGAGGAATACGCCATGGCGATCCTCGATGTCGGCCTGCCGCGCATGGACGGTTTCGAAGTGCTGGCGCGCTTGCGGGCCCGGGGCAAGAACCTGCCGGTGCTGATGCTGACCGCCCGCAGCGACGTCAAGGACCGGGTCCATGGCCTGAACCTGGGGGCTGACGATTACCTGGCCAAACCTTTCGAACTGACCGAACTCGAAGCCCGGGTCAAAGCCTTGCTGCGCCGCAGTGTGCTCGGCGGTGAACGCCAGCAGCGCTGTGGCGTGCTGGCCTATGATCTGGACACCCGGCGCTTCACCCTCGGCGAAGAATTGCTGACCCTGACCTCCCGCGAGCAGGCAGTGCTCGAAGCACTGATCGCCCGTCCCGGCCGGGTGATGAGCAAGGAGCAATTGGCGGCTCAGGTCTTCGGCCTGGACGAGGAGGCCAGTCCCGATGCCATCGAGATCTACGTCCACCGCTTGCGCAAAAAACTCGACGGCCAACCGGTGGCCATCGTGACCTTCCGTGGCCTTGGCTATTTGCTGGAAAGCCGCGATGCATAAGCTCAGCAGCCTGCGTTGGCGGTTGCTGTGGAACCTCGCGCTGCTGCTGGTGGTGTTGATGATCGCCAGTGGTTTGAGTGCGTACTGGAACGGTCGCGAAGCCGCCGACACCGCGTATGACCGGACCTTGCTGGCCTCGGCGCGGACCATCGCCGCCGGCCTGTCCCAGCGCGACGGCAGCCTCAGCGCCAACGTGCCCTACGTGGCCCTCGACACATTCGCCTACGACAGCGCCGGGCGGATTTTTTACCTGGTCAACGACATCAATCAGAAGCTGATTTCGGGCTACGAAAACCTGCCGGCACCGCCGCCGGGAACGCCGCGCACCGATGATTATCCGGCGCTGGCGCGGTTCTACAACGCCACTTACCAAGGGCAGAACGTGCGGGTGGTCAGCCTGCTCAAAGCGGTCAGCGAACCGAACATGAACGGCATGGCGGAGATCCGCGTGGCGGAAACCGATGAGGCGCGGGTCCGCATGGCGCGCAGCCTGATGGCCGACACGTTGTTGCGGTTGGGCATGCTGGCGATCGGTGCGTTGTTGCTGGTGTGGTTTGCGGTCAGTGCGGCGCTGCGTCCGCTGGAGCGCTTGCGCAACGCGGTGGAAGAGCGTCAGCCCGACGACTTGCGGCCCTTGCCGCTGGTGGAAGTGCAGCACGAACTGGGGCCGCTGGTGCGCGCGCTTAATCACTTTACCGAGCGGTTGCGTGGGCAGTTCGAGCGCCAGGCGCAATTCATCGCCGATGCCGCCCATGAACTGCGCACACCGTTGGCGGCGCTCAAGGCACGACTCGAACTGGGCTTGCGCTCAAATGAGCCCGAAACCTGGCGCAGCACCCTGGAAACCGCCGCCCAGGGTACGGATCGCCTGACTCATCTGGCCAATCAATTGCTCTCGCTGGCACGGGTCGAGAACGGCGCCCGGGCCATCGCCGAGGGCGGTGCGCAGTTGCTCGACCTCAGTCAGTTGGCCCGTGAACTGGGCATGGCCATGGCGCCGCTGGCCCATGCACGTGGCGTGGCACTGGCGTTGGAGGCTGACGAGCCGGTGTGGATGCGTGGTGAGCCGACGCTGCTGAACGAGCTGTTGAGCAATCTGGTGGACAACGCACTGGCCCACACGCCACCGGGCGGCAATGTGATTCTGCGGGTCACGGCGCCGGCGGTGCTGGAGGTCGAGGACGATGGTCCGGGAATTCCCCTTGAGGAGCGGGAGCGGGTGTTCGAGCGTTTTTACCGGCGTAACCAGCAGGTGGCGGGATCGGGATTGGGGCTGGCGATTGTCGGCGAGATCTGCCGCGCCCACCTGGCGCAGATCAGCCTGCACGATGGCGAGTTGGCGGGACTGAAAGTGCGGGTGAGTTTTATTGCGGGGGAGTGAACACACTCACACCTGTGGAGAGAGGCTTGTTGTGGCGAGGGAGCTTGCTCCCGTTGGGCTGCGAAGCGGCCCCAAGAAGGGACTGCTGCGCAGTCCAACGGGGGCAAGCCCCCTCGCCACAGAAATCAGTAAAACATCGACCGCGACTCTTCCAGATCCTTGCACATCGCCTCGTTCTCCGGATCGATTCCCAGCTTCTTGAAGGCTGGCACACTGAACGGGTCGATACGGGCCAGGGGATGATCGGTGTCCTTGTGGCAATACAGGCTGGCCACTTGCACCAGATCGACATAGTCGACCCGCGCCGATTGCCGCTTGAAATCCAGATACAGCCCCGGCAATTGCACCAGCATTTCCGGAAAATCCCAGACCCTGAGCAATTTATCGCCGAGCAGCGGATGGATGCGTTCGATCACATGGTTGAGGCTGACCGGGTCTGACAGCAATTCATAGTGATCTTCGGCGTAGGTCAGGATCGGCAGCACGCCAATCTGATGCACCAGCCCGCCGAGCGCCGCTTGATCAGGCTTGAGTTGTGTGTAGCTGCGGCACAACGCATAGCTGACGCCGGCGATTTCCAGGCTTTTGCGCCAGACCTCGCGCATTTTCTGTTCCACCACTTCGGAACGGGCATTGAAAATCTGTTCCATCACCAGGCCGATGGCCAGGTTGCTGCTGTAATTGACGCCCAGCCGGGTGATGGCCGTGTGCAAGTCAGTCACTTCCTGGGTCGCGCGCAGCAACGGGCTATTGACCACTTTGATCAGGCGCGCCGACAGCGCGGTATCGCGGCCGATCACTTTGCTCAGGGTGCTGACACTGATTTCCGGGTCTTCGGCGGCCTTGCGAATCTGCAGGGCCACTTCCGGTAATGTTGGCAGAACCAGGTCATCATTATCGATGGCCTCAACCAAATCCTGTTGGACCTTATCCGCCAGCTCACTCATTTCTTTTCTCTAGGGTATTGCGACAAGTGCTGCTGTTAACGCTGGATTTCGCGATCACGATCCAGTTGGTAAGGCAGGTCGAGCAGATGCAGGCCCGGACCTTCGAGTGCGCCAAGGTGCAGGTTGCCATCTTCTGCAGCTTCGGCTTGCAGCACGGCCAGGAGTTCAATGTTTTGCTCGGTGCGAGCCGCGATCACCACTTCACCAATCGAACTGCCGTGAGTCGGGGAGAACAGTGGTGTGCCGGGTTCAGGCAGTTCACTACCTTCCAGTTGCAAGCGATACAGGCGACGCTTGAGTTTGCCCAGGTATTGCATGCGCGCAACGATTTCCTGACCGGTGTAGCAACCCTTTTTGAAGCTCACGCCGCCGACGGCTTGCAGATTGAGCATCTGCGGGATGAACAGCTCGCGGGTGCTCGGCATGACCTGGCCGATCCCTGCGCGGATCTGGCCCAGCAGCCATTGATTCAGTTCGCCTTCGGCCAGCAGGGCGGACAGCTTGCCCTTGATGGTGTCGGCTTGATCGGCGTTCACCCAGAGTTCAGCGCGCTCAGGCGAGACGCGAAGGGCGATCAGGCCGTCATTACGCACAACGCTGTCGGTGTCGACCGGTAGCGCCAGGCCCAGGCTGGCCAGTGCCGCATCGCCATGCTCAAGGCCAAAACGAACCCAGCCGGCACTTTCGTCGGTCAGTTTCGATTTGGAGAACACTGCGTACTTTTTCAGGTCCGCCAGTTGCGGCTCCAGCAGTTCGCTGGCCATCGCCATGAGCACACCGTCGCCTTCCAGCAGAATGCGGAAGCTCGATTGCATCCGGCCTTTCTGCGTGCAGCGCGCACCAAGGCTGGCCTGTGTGTCGCTCAGGTAATTGAGGTTGCAAGTCAATTGGCCTTGCAGGAATTTGCTGGCATCCGAGCCGCGTACCGCGAGAACGCCTTCGTGAGACAGTGTGCAGAAAAAAGCAGAATCGGCCATGGGTCATCGCAGGGTAAAGAGTCTGAGGGACATCATAAGGGGACGCCCTTGAAATGGGTAGTTCACAAAGGATCGTCAGTGCCGACCAAAGCCGACTGTTCGGCTCGCCTCGGGGCTGTATACTTGCGGCCTATTTGAGGAGCGCTCCATGGTCGATAACGTTGAACTGAACCGCCTCTTTTGGCACAGCCGTCGCGGCATGCTGGAACTTGACGTGCTTCTGGTGCCGTTCGTGAAAGAGGTTTACGCGAATCTGAACGAGGTAGATCGCGCGCTGTATGTCCGCCTGCTGGAGTGTGAGGATCAGGACATGTTCGGCTGGTTCATGGAACGCGCCGAATCGGAAGATCCGGAGCTGCAGCGCATGGTTCGCATGATCCTGGATCGTGTCCAGCCCAAGTAACGCGTTCGAATGCCGCTGGCATGCCTCACGGCAGTTGCTGGCGGCTTATCTTCTCGCCCAGCTGTTCGCGTTGGGTTCGCTGTTTCTTCTCTCGATACCGCTCTGGGCCAACCTGTTCGGCGTAGCGTTGTGCGTGGCTCACAGCATGTGGGCATTGCCGCGACAGATTCTGCTGACACACCCACAGGCCTTTCGCGGCTTGCGTCGCGATGCCGATGGCTGGCAGTTGTGGAGCCAGGCGCAAGGTTGGCAACCCGTACAGCTACGGCCGGACAGCCTGGCGCTGCCGTTGGTTGTGGTGCTGCGCTTTCGTCTGCGGGGCGAGCGACGTATCAGGGCGATATGCGTGCCGCGGGATTCGCAGGCGGCGGATGTGCACCGACGCCTGCGGGTTCGGCTCAAGTTCAGTCGGCGTAGGTGGGCGGCACCAGAATAGTGTCCAGGGCGACCGGCAGCAGATTCGGGTAGTCGAGGGTGTAATGCAGGCCGCGGCTTTCCTTGCGCTCCATGGCCGACCGGATCATCAGGTCGGCTACCTGAGCCAGGTTCCTCAGCTCGATCAGGTCTCGGCTCACTTTATAGTTGCTATAGAACTCGTCGATTTCATCCAGCAACAACTGCACTCGGTGCTGGGCTCGTTGCAGGCGCTTGTTGGTGCGTACGATGCCCACGTAGTCCCACATGAATCGCCGCAGTTCGTCCCAGTTGTGCGCGATGATCACGTCTTCGTCGGAGTCGGTGACCTGGCTGGCATCCCAGACGGGCAGGGCGGTCGGAACCGACACTTCTGGCAACTGCTCAAGAATGTCCGCCGCCGCCGAACGGGCATAAACGAAACATTCCAGCAGCGAGTTGCTGGCCATGCGGTTGGCGCCATGCAGGCCGGTGAAGCTGGTTTCACCAATCGCATACAGGCCCGGCACGTCGGTGCGGCCCCGCTGATCGACCATCACGCCGCCGCAGGTGTAGTGCGCCGCCGGCACCACCGGAATCGGTTGTTTAGTGATGTCGATGGAGAATTCCAGGCAGCGTTCATAGACCGTCGGGAAGTGCGTCTTGATGAAGTCTTCGGGCTTGTGGCTGATGTCCAGGTAAACGCAGTCGATACCCAGGCGCTTCATCTCATGGTCGATGGCGCGGGCGACGATGTCCCGTGGTGCCAGTTCGGCCCGTGGATCGAAGCGCTGCATGAAGCGTTCGCCGTTGGGCAGCTTCAGGTGTCCGCCTTCGCCGCGCAGGGCTTCGGTGATCAGGAAGCTCTTGGCTTGCGGGTGATAAAGGCAGGTCGGGTGGAACTGGTTGAACTCCAGGTTCGCCACCCGGCAGCCGGAACGCCAGGCCATGGCGATGCCATCACCGCAGGCGCCATCAGGGTTGCTGGTATAGAGGTAGACCTTCGCCGCGCCGCCCGATGCAAGGATCACGAAGCGCGCGCCGTAAGTGTCGACTTCACCAGTGCTGCGGTTGAGGACATAGGCGCCAAGGCAGCGGTCGCCTTCAAGGCCCAGGCGCTTTTCGGTGATCAGATCGATCGCGACCCGCTGCTCCAGCAGTTCGATGTTGGGTCGCTGTATGGCTTGGTCGAGCAGGGTTCTGAAGATCGCCGCGCCCGTCGCATCGGCGGCGTGGATGATGCGTCGATGGCTGTGACCGCCTTCGCGGGTCAGGTGAAACTCGAAACCGCCGTCTTCGGTGCCGGACTGTTCGTCGCGGGTAAAGGGTACGCCTTGGTCGATCAGCCATTGAATCGCTTCTCTGCTGTGCTCGACGGTAAAGCGCACGGCGTCTTTATGGCACAGGCCACCCCCGGCGTTGAGGGTATCGTCGACGTGGGACTCGACAGTATCGGTGTCATCCAGAACGGCGGCGACACCGCCCTGGGCCCAGAAGGTCGAGCCATTGGCGAGGTCGCCTTTGCTCAATACGGCGATACGCAAATGACCGGGCAAGGTCAGCGCAAGACTCAAGCCGGCAGCGCCGCTGCCAATTACCAGAACATCGTGTTGAAACTGTTGGCTCATTTCAGGATTCCGCTCAAAGCGACCCGGGTCGGGGTGGCGCTGGACATCTGGACAGGCGAGGTCAGACAACCGCACAGCCCTCTAGTATATAGAGGGGGGGAGCGGCACAATAGTCGAGCCCACATGGCATTGTGAAACTACTGTGACGGAAAAGACTGGACGCTTCGTCGGAAGTTTTTTTGCATGCTTTGGCGACAAGGCGACTGTATCGTGGATTTAACAGTCTTTTTCGCTTCACGGTTGCACAATGTCGGTGTCAGGCGGCTATAAATATGGAACTTTTGCCAAAGGCTCAAGATCAATAGAAGGTTGCCTGAAACAAGGAACAGTGTCGGTTTCGGTGCGGGACTTGCGGTTAGGTCCTTGCTGACGAATCCGATGACAAGATTATTCGCGCAGCCTGGGTTTCCCGCGCTGCGTTTTTCGTGCGTGCCAAATCAGAGCCCGCAGGAAACTTGCTTGAAGGGGGAGAACTTTTGCGAAAAGCCCGAGTCTATGTTTGCAAGTCTGGTCGTTCAGTAATGCAAGCCTCCTTCGAGCTTATCGAGGAGTGTTCATGCTAACCCAGGAAGAGGATCAGCAGCTGGTCGAGCGCGTTCAACGCGGCGACAAGCGAGCTTTCGATCTGCTAGTGCTGAAATACCAGCACAAAATTCTCGGGTTGATCGTGCGTTTCGTGCACGACACCCATGAAGCCCAGGATGTCGCACAGGAAGCCTTTATCAAGGCATACCGTGCACTTGGTAATTTTCGCGGAGACAGCGCGTTTTATACGTGGCTTTACCGTATCGCCATCAACACGGCGAAAAACTATCTGGTTTCACGCGGCCGTCGGCCGCCGGATAGCGATGTCAGTTCCGAGGATGCAGAGTTCTACGATGGCGATCATGGCCTCAAGGATCTCGAGTCGCCAGAACGTGCATTGCTGCGGGATGAGATCGAAGGCACCGTCCATCGAACCATTCAGCAACTGCCAGAAGATTTGCGTACGGCTTTAACTTTACGTGAATTCGATGGTCTGAGTTACGAGGACATTGCCAGTGTCATGCAGTGTCCGGTGGGTACCGTGCGCTCCCGGATTTTCCGCGCCCGGGAGGCCATCGATAAAGCCCTGCAGCCGTTGTTGCAGGAAAACTGAGACAGCGGCGACAGCCAAGAGAGGAACGCCATGAGTCGTGAAGCCCTGCAGGAATCGCTGTCCGCAGTGATGGATAACGAAGCGGACGAACTGGAATTACGTCGGGTATTGAATGCCTTTGACGATGTTGAAACCCGCGATACCTGGGCTCGTTACCAGATCGCTCGAGCGGTCATGCACAAGGACCTGCTGCTTCCTCGTCTGGACATCGCCGCGGCAGTCTCTGCTGCGCTGGCTGACGAAGCCGTACCGGCAAAAGCCTCTCGTGGTCCATGGCGCAGCCTGGGTCGTCTGGCAGTCGCTGCTTCGGTGACCATTGCCGTGCTGGCAGGTGTACGTCTGTACAACCAGGACGAGATCGCAGGTGTCGAACTGGCTCAGCATTCGAATCAGCCAGGTCTGACCACTCCTCAGGTCAAGGGCCCCGCTGTATTGGCAGGCTACAATGAGAGTTCGGACGCCACTGGCCCAATGGCCAACGGCGTATTGCAAGGTCAGCCAGGCTGGCACGATCAGCGTCTGCCAGGTTACTTGCGCCAACATGCTCAACAGGCTGCACTGAAAGGTACTGAGAGCGCTCTGCCTTACGCTCGTGCAGCAAGCTTGGAAAACCGTTAAGGAGGATCATGCGCGCCATACCTCTACTTACGCTTCTGCTCAGTGGCTGGTTTATTGTTCCAGCCCACGCCGATGAAGCCCAGGACTGGCTGAAGCGTCTGGGACAGGCGGAGCAAACGCAGAGCTTTCACGGTACTTTCGTCTACGAGCGTAACGGTAGTTTTTCTACCCATAACATCTGGCATCGCGTCCAGGATGGCAAAGTCCAAGAGCGTTTACTTCAGCTCGACGGTTCGGCGCAGGAAGTCGTGCGCATTGATGGGCATACTCAATGCGTCAGCGGCACCCTGATAGCAGGGCTGGGGGACTCACCCAACTCCGCCGCTCGTGCACTCGATCCACAAAAGCTAAAGAATTGGTACGACCTTGCCGTCATCGGCAAGTCGCGTGTGGCCGGGCGTTCGGCGGTGATCGTCTCGTTGACGCCTCGCGATCAGCACCGCTATGGTTTTGAGCTGCATCTGGACAAGGAAACCGGCTTGCCGTTGAAGTCATTGTTGCTCAATGACAAAGGGCAACTGCTGGAACGGTTCCAGTTCACCCGGCTGGATACTGCCGAGGTGCCTTCCGACAGCGATTTGCAGGCAGGTTCCGAGTGCAAGCCCATTAACCTGGACAGTGACAAGGCGTCCGCCGTCAAGACTGCGCAGGTCTGGCATTCGGACTGGTTGCCGCCAGGTTTCGAACTGACCAGCAGTACCTCTCACAAGGATCCGGATACCAAAGTCCAGGTCAGCAGTCTGATGTTCGACGACGGTCTGGCCCGATTCTCGGTGTTCCTTGAGCCATTGAATGGGGCAACAGTCACCGACACCCGTACTCAGCTGGGGCCAACAGTCGCTGTGTCCCGTCGCTTGACCACTCCGCAAGGCGAAATAATGGTGACCGTGGTCGGTGAAATACCGATTGGCACCGCCGAACGGATTGCGCTGTCCATGCGCAACGATGCCGCGGCTACCAGCAAGCAGTGAGCTGATCAGCCATGCTCATCAATCGGGGCCGGATGGTGCGCAAGGTCGCAATGCTGCCCCGTCGTTGAGGCCTCGAAATGTTTTGCCGAGCATTTTCAT
Organism: Pseudomonas sp. Pseusp11; assembly: GCF_047304405.1. Classification (NCBI taxonomy): domain Bacteria; kingdom Pseudomonadati; phylum Pseudomonadota; class Gammaproteobacteria; order Pseudomonadales; family Pseudomonadaceae; genus Pseudomonas; species Pseudomonas sp. Pseusp11. The sequence continues at coordinate 70,419 of NZ_JBGLZF010000019.1, read as the reverse complement.
TTGCAAATATCCCGAAAATTTTTTATAGGTCAGAGCCCCTCGGCTCTGGCCTTGTTTGTTGTTCCCGGAACAAAAATACCGGCGTATCTTTTCCGGTGTTCCTTGCTCCATATCGCTTAACCATGCTCGTCGTAACGGGAGCCGTATGTCGATACCACGCTTGAAGTCTTATCTCTCCATTTTTGCCACCGTGCTGGTGCTCGGTCAGGCGGTCACTGCGCAAGCGGCCGACTTGCCTGACTTCACGCAACTGGTCGAGCAGGCCTCGCCCGCGGTGGTGAATATCAGTACTACCCAGAAGTTGCCGGAACGCAAAGTGTCCAGCGAGCAAATGCCGGACCTTGAAGGCTTGCCGCCGATGCTGCGCGAGTTCTTTGAGCGTGGTATGCCGCAGCAGCCACGCTCACCTCGTGGCGATCGCCAGCGTGAAGCGCAGTCCCTGGGGTCAGGTTTCATCATTTCGCCTGACGGCTACATCCTGACAAACAACCATGTGATCGCCGATGCCGACGAGATTCTCGTGCGCCTCGCCGATCGCAGTGAGTTGAAAGCCAAGTTGATCGGTACCGATCCGCGTTCCGACGTCGCCTTGCTGAAAATCGAAGGCAAGAACCTGCCGGTTCTGAAGCTCGGCAAATCGCAGGATCTGAAAGCCGGTCAGTGGGTCGTGGCCATCGGCTCGCCGTTCGGCTTTGATCACACTGTGACCCAAGGCATCGTCAGTGCCATCGGTCGCAGCCTGCCGAACGAAAACTATGTTCCGTTCATCCAGACCGACGTGCCGATCAACCCGGGTAACTCCGGTGGTCCGCTGTTCAACCTGGCCGGTGAAGTGGTCGGCATCAACTCGCAGATCTACACCCGCTCCGGCGGCTTCATGGGCGTGTCGTTCGCGATCCCTATCGATGTGGCGATGGACGTATCCAATCAATTGAAAAGCGGCGGTAAAGTCAGTCGTGGCTGGTTGGGTGTGGTGATCCAGGAAGTGAGCAAGGATCTGGCCGAGTCGTTCGGTCTTGAGAAACCGGCCGGTGCGTTGGTGGCTCAGATCCAGGATGATGGTCCGGCAGCCAAGGGTGGCCTGCAAGTGGGCGACGTGATCCTGAGCATGAACGGTCAACCGATCGTCATGTCCGCCGATCTGCCGCACTTGGTGGGTGCGCTGAAAGCCGGCTCGAAAGCCAATCTTGAGGTGATCCGCGAAGGCAAACGCAAGAATGTCGAGCTGACCGTCGGCGCTATCCCTGAAGAAGGCAAAGAGCTGGACGCCCAGCCTAAATCTGGCGCAGAGCGCAGCAGCAATCGCCTGGGTGTTTCCGTGGCCGAATTGACTGATGAGCAGAAGAAAGCCTACGACCTTAAAGGTGGTGTGGTAATCAAGGACGTGCAGGACGGTCCTGCTGCCCTGATCGGCTTGCAGCCTGGTGATGTGATCACTCACCTGAATAACCAGGCGATCGGCTCCACGAAGGAGTTCACCGAGATTGCCAAGGCGTTGCCGAAGAACCGCTCGGTGTCGATGCGGGTTCTGCGCCAGGGTCGCGCCAGCTTCATTACCTTCAAACTGGCTGAATAAACCGGTTGTTGGCTGAATAAAAAACCGCCTCGAAAGAGGCGGTTTTTTTGTGCCTGAATTTTGACCTCGAAGCAGTCAGCCCATCATGTCCTTGACCATGCGTTCCTGCTCCATCAGCTCGCGTTGCCGTGCGTCTATCCGCGATGACAGCGGGAAGTTGCTGCCCGCCTTGCGCTTGGCGAAGTCCAGTTGCTGGATTGCCTGGCGATAATCGCCGATCAGTGCGAAGTACTCTGCACGAGCCTGATGCAGGCCGATGATGTTGCCCGACAGGCCGCGAGTCTCGGCCACCAGGTACCAGACGTCCGGATCTTCGGGGCGGGTCTTGAGCAGGTTCTCCAGCGCTTTTTCCGCATCGGCTGCTCGATTCTGCTTGAGCAGCAGATCGACACGCACCTGATTCAGTGGGTAGTTGCCCGGATACTGAGTCAGCATCCGGTCAACCCGTGACTGAGCATCGGGCAGACGATTATTGGTGATGTCCAGATCGACCTGCGCCAGGTTGTAGATGATCTCGTTCGGCGACTTGGTCAGCAGCTGCTTGAGGTTCTCGCGAGCTTCATTCAGCTGGCCGCCCTTGATCTGGGCGATTGCCAGGCCATAGCGCGCGACGTCGTTTTTCGGGTTTTCATCGAGTTGGGCGCGGAAGCGCTTGGCACCCAAGCCTGGGGTTTCTTCATAGATCAGCTGCACGCGTGCACGAATCAGCTGATAACGCATGCTGTCTTCGATACCGCCCGGTTTGGCCTGTTCGGCACGGTTGCGGGTGTCGGCGATACGCGATTCGGTCACCGGGTGAGTCAGCAGGAATTCCGGCGGCTTGGCATCGTAGCGGTACTGGCGCATCAGCCGTTCGAACATGGTCGGCATCGAGCGCGGATCGTAACCGGCCTTCTCCAGATTCATGATGCCGATACGGTCGGCTTCCTGTTCGTTCTGGCGCGAGAACCGTCGTTGTTCCTGCATCGCCGCCGCCTGGGTGCCGGCAATGGTTGCGATCCCGGCATCGCCTGCGCCGGCAGCGGCAATCACGATCCCGGCCAGCAATGCAGCCATCATAGGCACTTGCATGCGTTGCGAGGCTTCGACACCACGGGCGAAGTGACGCTGCGACAAGTGGGCCAGTTCGTGGGCCAGGACCGAGGCATATTCGCCTTCGGTCTGGGCGTTGAGGAACAAGCCGCCGTTGACGCCGACGATCCCGCCCGGCGCGGCGAAAGCGTTGAGCTGTGGGCTGTTGATCAGGATGAACTCCAGGCGCCGGTCATTGACCTGGCTGGTTTCCACCAGCCGATAGACGCTGGACTCGACGTAATCCTTGAGTTGCGGATCGTTGAGTTGCGACACCTGGCTGCGCAGCATCGCCAGCCACGCACGGCCCAGTTGGTATTCCTGTTGCGGCGAGACGATGGCAGAACTGGCGTCACCGAGTGACGGCAAGTCGTCGGCGAAGCCCGGTGAGGCGAGCAGGCAAGCGAGCGTCAGCAGGGTAGGGCGCAAAAAAGTCATGCACAAAGCCTTAGTCGACAAAGACGTTACTGTAGCCGGACACTACGCTTGGGACCAGATATTCTAGACGGCTAAACCCCCAGCCCCGGAGTGATTCGATGACTGACGCTGTAACCCACGACGCCGAGCTGGACGCCAGCGGTCTGAATTGTCCGCTGCCGTTGCTCAAGGCCAAGATGGAACTCAACCGACTGGCCAGCGGAGCGGTGCTCAAGGTGATTGCCACGGATGCGGGCTCTCAGCGCGATTTTCGCACCTTTGCCCGATTGGCCGGTCATACGCTGCTTCGTGAAGAAGATGAAGCGGGCGTTTACCGCTATTGGTTGAAAAAAGCCTGAAACCTGCTGTGTTCGTTCTTAAGGATTATTGATGTTCAAAGTGTTACGCGACTGGATTCAGCGCTACTTCTCGGATGAAGAGGCTGTGGTGCTGGCGGTGCTGCTGTTTCTGGCATTTACCGCCGTACTCACCCTGGGTGGAATGCTTGCGCCAGTGCTGGCCGGGATGGTGCTGGCGTATCTGATGCAGGGGTTGGTGGTGATCCTCGAGCGCCTGCGTCTGCCGGGTGCCGCGGCGGTGGGGCTGGTCTTCGCGTTGTTCATGGGGGGGCTGCTGGTATTCATCATCGTCGTGGTGCCACTGCTCTGGCATCAGTTGATCACGCTGTTCAACGAATTGCCCGGCATGCTCGCCAAGTGGCAATCACTGCTATTGCTGCTGCCCGAGCGTTATCCGCATCTGGTGTCGGACGAGCAAGTACTACAGGCCATCGAAGTGGCGCGGGGCGAGATCGGTAAATTCGGCCAGTGGGCGCTGACGTTCTCGTTGTCGAGCTTGCCGCTGCTGGTGAACATCATGATCTACCTGGTACTGGTTCCGATCCTGGTGTTCTTCTTCCTCAAGGACCGGGAAATGATCGGCCAGTGGGTGCGCGGTTACCTGCCGCGGGAGCGAGCGCTGATCACTCGGGTCGCCCAGGAAATGAACCGGCAGATTGCCAATTACATTCGTGGCAAGGTCATCGAAATCTTCATTTGTGGGGGCGTGACCTACATCGCTTTCGTGGCGCTGGGGCTCAACTATGCGGCGCTGCTGGCGTTGTTGGTGGGTGTGTCGGTAGTGGTGCCCTATGTCGGGGCGGTGGTGGTGACCGTGCCGGTGCTGCTGATTGCACTGTTCCAATGGGGCTGGAGCGATCAGTTCATCTATTTGATGGCGGTCTACGGGATTATTCAGACGCTGGACGGTAACGTGCTGGTGCCGCTGCTGTTCTCGGAAGCGGTCAACCTGCACCCGGTAGCGATCATCTGCGCGGTGCTGCTGTTTGGCGGGTTGTGGGGCTTCTGGGGCGTGTTCTTTGCGATTCCCCTGGCGACGTTGTTCAAAGCCGTGCTGGATGCCTGGCCTCGCAAGGAGCCGGAGGTGTCGCCGCTGCTTTGATCGTCGACTTGAGGGTCTCTTCGCGGGCAAGCCCCGCTCCCACAGGGTTCATACCATCCCAGTGGAAGCGGGCTTTCCCGCGAAGGCGTCCGAATAGACGCCCAAAAAATCAGGCCTTGTTCAGCGCCTGAGCAGCCGACAAAACCGCATCCACGTGCCCCGGCACCTTCACGCCGCGCCATTCCTGACGCAGCACGCCATCCTTGTCGATCAGGAACGTGCTGCGATCAACCCCCATATATTCCTTGCCGTAGAGCTTTTTAAGCTTGATCACGTCGAACAGCTGACAGATGGCTTCGTCCTTGTCGCTGATCAGCTCGAAGGGGAACTCCTGCTTGCACTTGAAGTTTTCGTGAGACTTCAGGCTGTCGCGAGATAGGCCGAACACCTCGGTGTTGGCCGCCTTGAACGCCGCATACTGGTCGCGAAAACCCTGGCCTTCGGTGGTGCAACCCGGCGTGCTGTCCTTCGGGTAGAAGTAAATCACCACTTGCTTGCCTTTGAGGGCCGCGAGGCTGACGGTCTGCCCGCTGGTGGCGGGTGCTTCGAAGTCGGCAACCGGTTGGTCGATGGCTACGGCCATGAAAGCTTCCTTACATTGGGTTTTGTGGGCGCCACGGTTCAATCAGTGCGTCCAGGTTCATGGCGTCGGCGAAATCCAGGAACTGGTCACGCAGCCAGCTGATCTGGGTGCCGGCCGGCAAGGTCACGGTGAACGTGGCGTTGAGCATGGTGCCGCCGGTCTGCGGAGCCTGATAGGTGTCGCATGTCAGATTCTCCAGCTCGACGTTGTGGTCCATGAAGAATTGGCACAGCTCGTTGATGATGTCCGGGCGGTAGGCCGAGCTGACGTAGGCGACGTACGGCAAGGCCTGGGGACGGTTCTCCAGGGCTGCGCTGCGCACCACGTTGACGGTGAAGGCGTGCCGTTTGGCCAGCACTGGCAGGCTGCCTTCGAGGCGCGCCAGGGCGTCCCAGCTGCCGGAGATCTCGAGGATCAGCGCGCTGCATTCGCCATGACGCGTCAGGCGAGAGGTGACCACGGCGCAGCGGTTTTCATGGCTGGCGCGGCACAGGACGTTAGTCAGCTCCATGGGGTTGGCGCCGAGGGCACTGATGACAAGGAATTGTTCGCGAACTGTGGGGGTGGACATGCAGCATTCCTAAAGCGATGAGCGGTCGATACTGTTTATGGGCATTTTTACCGGGGACGAGCCTGCGGATGCGAATTCACAAACCCCCAGCCGAAGGTTGCAACGTGCTCCAGTATGGCAAGAGCGAGGGGTGGCAACGCTGGATCGGGGCTTGTGATGCCGAAAATGGAGGCTGGAACCCGGCGTACGAGCTTATCAGTACCGATCAAAGTCTGAAGGGTAGCGAAAAGCAGCGCCAAGGGGAATGGCGGCAGCGCAGTACTTCGCTTGTACAAGCATCTTGGCGCCAGTACCATTACCGCTCTCTTTTTCCGGCAGGAGCGGTTGCATGATTGCGGGCAGTATGGTGGCACTGGTCACACCCATGGATGCACAGGGTCGTCTCGACTGGGACAGCCTGAGCAAACTGGTGGACTTCCACCTGCAAGAGGGCACCAACGCCATCGTGGCGGTCGGCACTACGGGTGAGTCGGCCACGCTTGACGTGAACGAGCACATCGAAGTGATTCGTCGCGTGGTTGCCCAGGTTGCAGGGCGTATTCCGGTGATCGCCGGTACGGGCGCCAATTCGACGCGTGAAGCGATCGAACTAACGACCAACGCGAAGAACGCTGGCGCCGACGCGTGCCTGCTGGTAACCCCTTATTACAACAAGCCGACGCAAGAAGGCCTGTACCTGCACTTCCGCGCCATCGCCGAAGCGGTCGATATCCCGCAGATTCTTTACAATGTGCCGGGTCGTACAGCGTGCGACATGCAGGCCGAGACGGTAATCCGCCTGTCGACCGTGAAGAACATCATCGGCATCAAGGAAGCCACGGGCGACCTGCAGCGCGCCAAGGACATCCTGGCCGGCGTGAGCAGCGACTTCCTGGTCTACTCCGGTGACGATGCGACCGCGGTCGAGCTGATGCTGCTCGGTGGCAAGGGCAACATTTCGGTGACCGCCAACGTTGCGCCGCGCGCCATGAGCGAGCTGTGCGCCGCTGCGATGGCCGGTGATGCCGTCAAAGCCCGGGCGATCCACGAAAAGCTGATGCCGCTCAATAAAACCTTGTTTATCGAATCCAACCCTATCCCCGTGAAATGGGCGCTGCATGAAATGGGCCTGATGCCGGACGGTATCCGTCTGCCGCTCACCTGGCTCAGTGCTGCCTGTCACGAACCGCTGCGGCAGGCCATGCGCCAGTCCGGCGTCCTGGTTTAATTGAGGAAGTACTACGCATGAAGCGAATGGCCGGACTTTCCGCACTTGCCTTGATTATCTCCAGCACCAGTGGCTGCGGATGGATCTGGGGCCCGGAAGGTTACTTCCGTGACCGTGGTAGCGATTACCTGGAAGCGCAACAGACTGCACCGATGCAACTGCCACCAAACGTCAGCACCTCCAAGCGTCTGGATCCACTGTTGCCGATCCCGCGCAATGTGGCTGACGATACAGCCAAGGGCGAATATGTCGTGCCTCGTCCGCAGCCGCTGTCGGCGGCGGCTGATATCAGCGCCTACTCCTTGCAGAAGAGCGGCGATTCGCGTTGGATCATGGCTCAGAACCCACCGGCCGAAGTCTGGCCAGTGGCCGTGCAGTTCTTCCAGGACAACGGTTTCCGTCTGGACGAACAGCGCCCGCAAACCGGTGAGTTCACTACCACCTGGCAGCATTCCGACGAACTGTCCGCAGCCATGGCCAAGCGCCTGAGCGCGGCCGGTGTCGGCGCCGACAGCGAAACCCGCGTGCGGGTGCGTATCGAGCCAGGTGTGCAGCGCAACACCAGTGAAGTCTACGTGGTCAGCGCCGAGCGTCCTGCCGGCAGCACCGCCAACGTCGATTTCACCAATCGTTCGGTCAACACCGGCCTGGACGCAGCATTGGTCGACGACATGCTCGCGAGCATGAGCCGCACTTCGGAGAAGGGCGGTTCGGTCTCCATGCTGGCCTCGCGTGATTTCGACACGCCAAGCCGTGTCAGCCTGACCGAGGATGGCAGTGGCAACCCGGTGCTCAACGTCGGTACCGACCTGGATCGTGCCTGGTCGAGCGTCGGTCGTGCGCTGGAACAGGGCGAATGGCGTGTTGAAGACATCAACCGCAGCCTGGGCCTGTACTACATCAACCTCGCCGAAAAGGCCGAGAAGAAGGATGAGCAGCCAGGTTTCTTCGGCAGCCTGTTCGGCAGCAAGCCGAACAAGGAAGAAGTTGAAGCCCGCGCCGAGCGTTATCAGGTTCGCCTGAGCAAGGTCGGCGAGAACGTACAAGTTACCGTCGAGAAAAACATCAACACCGTGGCGCCAGCAGACGTGGCGCGCAAAGTGTTGACCGTGATTCAGGACAACCTGGGCTGATCACATGCGTTTTGCCGTTCTCGGCAGCGGTAGCCAAGGGAACGGCACGCTGGTAGCCAGCGATGACACGTATGTGCTGGTGGATTGTGGTTTCTCCTTGCGGGAAACCGAAAAACGCCTGCTGCGCCTTGGGGTAAACCCTGCGCAGTTGAGCGCGATACTTGTGACCCACGAACATGCCGATCACGTGCATGGCGTGGGTTTGCTGTCTCGGCGATACAATCTGCCTGTCTACCTCAGTCGCGGGACCCTGCGCGGGATGCGCAAACCGATTGAACCCGCGGGCTTTCTGGCTGGCGGCGAGCAACTGCAAATCGGCCCTCTGAGCATCGGCGTCATTGCCGTGGCCCATGATGCACAGGAGCCGACGCAGTATGTCTTCAGCGACGGTCAGCGGCGTTTCGGCCTGCTGACCGACCTGGGCTCATACTGCAACAAGGTGCTGGACGGCTATCGGGACCTCGATGCGTTAATGATCGAGGCCAACCATTGCCGTGACATGCTGGCTCGCGGTCACTACCCGTACTTTCTCAAGCAGCGGGTGGGCGGTGAATTGGGACATTTGAACAACCATCAGGCGGCATTCCTGGTGGCCGAGTTGGGCTGGCAAGGCCTGCAACACCTGGTCCTGGCCCATCTGAGCAGCAAGAACAACCTGCCGCAGCTGGCCCGGCAATGTTTTGTCGACACCCTCGGGTGCGACCCGGACTGGCTGCAACTGGCCGATCAAGATTCAGGGCTCGACTGGCGACACATCGCCTAGCCCACCTACTTAGCAAGCGGAGCCCATCATGGAAAAACGTGAAGAACTCTACCGCGGCAAAGCCAAATCGGTTTACAAGACCGACGACGCTGACCGCTTGATCCTGCTGTTTCGCAACGACACCTCGGCGTTCGACGGCAAGCGTATCGAGCAGCTCGACCGCAAAGGCATGGTGAACAACAAGTTCAACGCCTTCATCATGCAGAAACTCGAAGCAGCCGGCGTGCCGACTCAATTCGACAAACTGCTGGGCGACAACGAATGCCTGGTGAAAAAACTCGACATGATCCCGGTCGAGTGCGTCGTACGTAACTACGCCGCCGGCAGCCTGGTCAAGCGCCTGGGCGTTGAAGAGGGCATGAAGCTCAACCCTTACACCTTCGAACTGTTCCTGAAGGACGACGCCAAGGGCGACCCGTTCATCAACGAATCCCACGTCGTGGCATTCGGTTGGGGCACCGCCGAGCAACTGGTTCGCATGAAAGAACTGTCGCTCAAGGTCAACGAAGTACTGAGCAAACTGTTCGACGACGCCGGCCTGCTGCTGGTCGACTTCAAACTCGAATTTGGCGTGTTCTCCGATGGCTCCATCGTTCTGGGTGACGAGTTCAGCCCGGACGGCTGCCGTCTGTGGGACAAGGCCACCAAGAAGAAAATGGACAAGGACCGCTTCCGTCAGGGCCTCGGTGACGTCATCGAAGCCTACGAAGAAGTCGCCAACCGTCTGGGCGTACCGCTTTAATCGACGCAAGCATCTGATAGCACGGAAAAAAATCGCTAAAGGGGGTTCGCTTCCGGCGATTGTGCTGTTATGATGCGCGCCGTTGGAGAGATGCCAGAGTGGCCGAATGGGACGGATTCGAAATCCGTTGTACCTTCACCGGTACCTAGGGTTCGAATCCCTATCTCTCCGCCATACATAGAAAAGCCCCGTAGATGAAAATCTACGGGGCTTTTTTGTTTGCGCCACTTTTTCCGTCGGGCCATTTAGGCATTCGTCCCGCTTTCCCCCGGGTTTTTGGTGTCGAAAAAATCAGCACAACAGCGTAAGAAAGATATGTCCGTCCACAGGAAAAGTAACTCCACCAAGTCGTTCTAATTACCGTCCCCTGTATTCATTGATCGTTTCGGCAATCAAGGTTTTTCCTTCGAAATATCCCCTGACATTGAAAGACGTTGCCGCAAAAATTCCTCATCTACTCTGGTTTCGCAGGTCTCTGATCTGTCGTAATCAGCCATCGCAAGGAGCGATCAATGTACTTTGAGATTTACAGGCAAACCCGTGGCACCTCACAGACCGGCAAGGGCCAATGGCGCTGGCGTTTGCGGGCGGGGAATCATGAAACGATTGCCAGTGGGGAGGCTTACGTCAACAAGTCTGATTGCGTGCATGCCATCGGTTTGATCAAAGGGACTCAAGAGCAGACACCGGTCAAGGAGATATAGGTTCCAGGCGGTGAAGCTGCTCAGCCAGGGCAGCTTCGTTTTAGCCGGGCGCTCTTGAGTTGTGAGCGCCCTCGGTTTTTATGGATCGGGTCGTTTGCCAACCTGCATAGACGCCGATCGCGACACCTCCCTAAACTGTCAGCCAGTCTTGGGGACCGGGGTGCAACGGATGAATCGCAACGAACTACGCAAGGCCGACATCAACCTGATGGTGGTGTTCGAGACATTGATGCTCGAACGCAACGTCACACGGGTGGCGGAGAAGCTGTTCCTCGGTCAGCCGACCATCAGTGCGGCGCTGAACCGCTTGCGGACGATGTTCAACGATCCGCTGTTCATTCGGGTCGGCCATCGCATGGAGCCAACAGCGCGGGCCGAGGAGATCATTCAGCACCTGTCGCCGGCACTGGATTCGCTGTCGGTGGCCTTGAGCCTGACCCACGATTTCGATCCGCTCAGCAGCACCATGACGTTTCGCATCGGTCTGTCGGACGATGTCGAGTTCGGTCTGTTACCGCCACTGCTGCGTTCTTTGCGCCAGGAAGCGCCGAAGGTGGTGTTCGTGGTCCAGCATGTCGACTACTGGCGCATTCCCGACTTGCTGGCGTCTGGCGATATCACCGTTGGTATCAGCCAGACCCGTGGCTTGCCGGCCAACGCCAAGCGCAAATTGTTGCGACATATCCAGCCCAGTATTTTGCGTGCAGACGCATCGGACACTCCGTTGACCCTCGATGAATATTGCGCGCGGCCGCACGTGCTGGTGTCCCACACCGCCAATGTCAGTGGATACGCCGATGAATGGCTGGCAGAGATCGGCCGTACGCGCCACGTAGTGCTGTCCGTTCCGCAATACAGCTCATTGCCAGCGTTGCTCGCCGGCACCGATTTGATCGCCAGCCTGCCGGATTACACGGCGGAGGCGATGGCCGCGTCAGGCCAACTGTTCAAGGAGCCATTTCCGTTCAAGACGCCGACCCTGGACCTGTCCATGGTCTGGCTCAGCCATGTCGACAGCGATCCGGCCGAACGCTGGCTGCGCTCGCGTCTGGAGGCGTTCATGAGTGAGCGTCCTATCCTTCCGCTGTCCAGTGAGTAGGGCGGCTCTATGTTATATCTACGACCTTTCTGCCAATCCTCAGGAACCCCGTCATGCCCCACCTGCACATGGAATACACCGCCAACCTGCCCGAACTGAATGCCGATGTGGCATTGATGCGACTCAATAACGCGCTGGTCGCTTCGGGGCAGTTTGAAGAGTTCGACATCAAGACCCGTGCGGTGAAGGTCGAGACTTTCAGGGTGGGTACCGCACCGGGCGAGCGGGCGTTCATGCATGTAAAACTGTCGTTGTTGAGCGGTCGCTCGCCGCAGATCAAGAAGCAGTTATCAGACAGCCTGCTGGCGGTGGTGCAGGATGTGTGCGAATGGCCGGTCGGTGTTGAGGTCCAGCTATGTGTGGAAATCATCGACATCGATCGAGAGTCCTACACCAAGACTGCTATCGGCCTCTGAATTTCAGGCTATTTCCTGCTCGGCGCAGGCCTTGATCACTTGCTCACGCAGCCAGGTGTTGGCGCTGTCCTGGTCGACGCTTTGACTCCACTGCATGTCCAGGGTGAAGCCCGGCAAACCATTGGGCGCTTCGCAGTGATTGAAGATCGCCTCATTGGCCAGCAATTGCTGGATGCGCCGGGGCAAGGTCAGGATGAAGTCGGTGCCGGTGATCATCTTCAGTGCCGCGCTGTAGCTGTTGGAGCGCGCGACAATCTGGCGTTTGTGGGCCTGTTGAGCCAGCCAGCCGTCAACCATGTTGGTGGTGGACGTCCAGGGCGTCGGGAACACATGCCGACGTTCAGTGAACGCTTGCAGGCTCAAGCGCGGCTCCAGCGGCGTGGCGCGTTTGTCGAAGACGCAGACCAGATCGTCCTCCAGCAGCCGCCTGGAGTTGAAGTCGGTGTGGCTTCGATGAAAGTCCGGGCCGAAACAGATCACCAGGTCGAGGCTGCCGTCGCGCAGTTCTTCGGCCGGGATGTCGGTTTCGAACTTGTGCATGTTGACCATCACTGGCAAGTCGGCGAAATCGAAGCTCTTCAACAGGCGCGGCAGGACCAGTTGCTCGAAGTATTCCGGCGCGCAGATATTGAAGGTGACCGGTTGCAAGGTCGGATCGAACGTCGGTGTCCCGGCGTGACACAGGTTGATGCTTTCGAGAATCTTCAGCACATGGGCATACATGGTGCTGGCTTTGTAGGTGGGGCGCATACCCGTGCGGGTATTGATGAATAACTCGTCTTCGAAACTGGTGCGCAGTTTTTTCAGGCAGTAGCTCACGGTGGACTGGCTGACGCAAAGTGCCTCCGACACACCGGTGACGCTGCTTTGCTCATACACGGCGACAAACACCATGAGGTCTTGCATATCGAGCTTTCTAAGCAAGTTACTGTTCAGCATCCGTTCTGTCTCGCTGTGCTCCTTGCGCTGACCGTGCGCAAACGTGTGCGAATGATCTTAGCGGAACGATAGTACCAAGAGAATGCCTTGTAGGATGTTTCATGGTCAGTTGTGGGACAGATAGTGTTATGAACACGACCTGTGAATTCAATCCCCCGAAACATGGCCAGAGGCCTTCAGCGCTGATTGCTGTGCAGGCATCGCATCGCGGCTGGATATTAACAGCGCCAACATGCCGACGCCCACCAGCAACGCACCGATGATTTCCAGGGCGCGTGGCGACTGGCGTAGCCACAACCAGTGGAACAGTGTGATGAACAGGGTGCTCAGGTAGATGTAGGAAATGACTGAGGAAGGGGCGATCACGCCAATGGCTCGATGCAGCAGCCAGAAAGTCGCCAGGGTGGCGAACAGTGCCAGGTAGATCAACCACCAGAGATCGCTTGCGCTCAGCAACAATGCCGAACGCCAGCCGCCGCTGAACCCACAGAACACCAATAGAAACAGTGCGCCGAACAGCATGTTCCAGAAGGTCATGCCCACCGGACCGCGCCCCTTGAGGCTGTTGGCCTTGAGCCGTTGACTCAGGGGCGAGTAGAGCGCCATTGCCAGGCAACCGACCGCATACACCAATACCGCATACAGCGACGGCAGTTCGCCGGGGTCTGCGCCTTTCAATACCAGCAGCACGGCGCCGGCCGCGGCAACCAGCATGGGCAACACGCGTTGTTTCAGGCGGCTGTCGGGTGTCAGGATGGCTTCGAACAGCAGTGTCAGCAACGGCACCAGAGTGAACATCGTCCCGGTGTTCACCGCCGAGGTGTAACGCAGTGCTTCAAACAACGAGCCGAAGTACAGCGCCAGCAGCATGCCGAGCACGGCATGACCGAGCAGGCCGCGGGCGGTCATGGCGGTATCGCCCTTGAACAGCAGCAGGGGCAAAAACACCAGGGCGCAACACAACAGGCGCAACCCGGTCAGCAGAATCGGGTCGATGGCCTGGCTGACCTGGGCTGCCGCGGAAAACGAGACGGCAATCAACAGCGCCCAGAGCAACATGCCGACGTGAGCGGCAGCAAAACCTGTGCGTTTCATGATGGGGGTTCCGGGTTAATGAATGTGTTTGGCGTAATGCCGCGGATCGAAGCGCAGGACCATCAGGATCATCAGCGCCATGACGCCCATCAGTGACCACCAGGCCCATTCGAAACTGCCCAGTTGATCGCGAATCATCCCGGCGATCAGCGGCGAGAGGCCGGCGATCAGGTAACCGATGCCTTGCACGAAGGCGGTCAACCCGCCCGCGCGTTGGGGATTGTCCAGATGATCCAGCGACACGATCAGGCTCATCGGGAACAGCCCGCCGATGCCCAGTCCCAGCAGGCACGGCCACAGCAGGCTCAGGTGTTGCGGGCTCAGAATCAGCCCGCAGAAACCGGTCATGATCAGCGTCAGCAACACCACCAGCACCAGGCGCCGGTCACGGTTGCGATTGGCGATGGCGGGCGTCAGCAGCCCCGACAACACTTCCATGGCCGTCAAAAAGCCCAGCAACAAGCCGGCCTGTTGTTCGCTCCAGCCTTTTTCCACGTAGTACGGTGCCAGCCAGGCCAGGACACAGGTGTAGGACGCCGTGCCCAGGCCGAAGAAGATTGCGAGTAACCAGGCTCGGGAATTGCGGAAAAAGGATTCTTTGCGGGACGACTTTTCCCCCAATGTCGGCATTCCCATGCGTTGAACGCACCAGAACAGCAACGCCGCCAGCGCCAGTGCCGCCCAGATCGCCAATCCCACTCGCCAACTGCCGGTACGGGTCATCACCAACGGCGCGAATGACGCCGCAATTGCCGCGCCGGCCATGATCGACGTCACGTAGAGACCCATGCACACGGAAACGTTGTCGCTGAAATGGGACTTGATCAGGGCGGGTATCAGCGCCTGAATCAGCGCAATGCCGACGCCGGCCAGTACGGCGCTCAGGATCAGTTCCGCGGCCGAATCAAGGAACAACCGCGACACTGTGGCCAGGCCGATGATCAGCAGCGACAGCACTACGGTGCGCTGCTCGCCCAAGCGCTGACTGACGCCGATACCAAAGAACATCGCCAGTCCCATGGCCATGACTGGCAGCATGGTCAACAGCGAGGCCAGGCTGAAATTCAGCGGGATGTCACCGCGAATGGCTGACAGCAACGGGCCGACAGCGGCCATGGACGGACGCAGATTCAGGGCGACAAGAATGATGCTGAACATCAGCCAGAGAGCAGGGCGGGAGGTTGCGCGAACGTTTTCCATAATCGGACCTTCAGGAACAAGGAGTCGATTAGGCGCGCTAGCCCTGGAGGCGGCAAATCAGAAAGTCCGGAGCAGTATTTAGAAATTAAATAACTGTACCGCCCGCCTAATCCCCCGGTCGCGAATAGTCAATTGTTTAGCCAATCCACACCCAAGGTTCTTCAAATCCCGATTTAACGGCTTAACCGCCCGTGTGACGCTGCTGCTCATCTGTTTGCTGCGGTCTTCTCTATGGACGGTTGTCCAGTCGCACTCCCTTCCGAACTCGCCTTCTGGGCCCTGTGGCACTGCCGTCACGCGCGCCCGCCGGATTCCTGCATCTCCCGCTGATTGTTCTGACAGGTCCCGCGCTGTGCGCCGGGATCAACCCGGCGGCGCCTGTGCGTTTGCCTGACGCGGATAGACGAGAATTCCCATGAGCTGTGCCACGACATCCTTCGCTACGAAAGAACAAGCCCTGACGTTTCTTGAACAGAACCCGGATATCGAAATGTTCGAGCTGTTCATCCTCGACAATAACGGTGTGCCACGCGGCAAATTGTTGCATCGCGATGAGTTGCTGGCGGTGTATGAAAGCGGTCGGCCACTGCCGAGTACCATCCTGGGACTGACCATCAATGGCGATGACGTGGAAAACTCCGGTCTGGTCTGGGACGTCGGTGATATCGATTGCCGCGCTTATCCCGTCAGCGGCAGTTTGCAGCGCATGCCGTGGCGATTGATTCCCACGGCGGCGGTGCAGGTCAGCATGCATCCGCAAGAGGGCATGCCCGCAACCATCGCCGACCCACGGCACCTGCTGGCCAAGGTCGTCGAAGGCTTGCAGGCCGAAGGTTATTACCCGGTGATGGCGGCGGAGCTGGAGTTCTATCTGCTGGATCAGCAGCGCGACGGCAACGGTCGGCCGCAACCGGCGCGGGATGCCGATGGCGGGCGGCCACGCGGGACTCAAGTCTACGGCTTGCGTGAACTGGAACAGATCGAGCCGTTTCTGGCCGACCTCTACAGTGCCTGCAAGCTCCAGGGCATTCCGGCGCGCACGGCGATTTCCGAATACGCGCCGGGGCAGGTGGAAATCACTCTCGAACACCGCACCGACGCTTTGCAGGCGATGGACGAAGCCGTGCGCTACAAGCGGCTGGTCAAGGGCGTGGCGCACAAGCACGGGATGACGGCTTGTTTCATGGCCAAGCCGTTCGATGACCTGGCCGGCACCGGCATGCACATGCATGTCAGCCTGGCGGACAAGGACGGCAATAACCTGTTCGCCAGCGAGGCCTCGGACGGCACGCCGCTGCTCAAGCACGCGGTCGGCGGGATGCTCGCCACATTGCTCGATGCGTTGCTGTTGTTCTGTCCGAATGCCAACTCGTACCGTCGTTTCCAGACCAACAGCTACGCACCCCTGGCGGCCACTTGGGGCGTGGACAACCGCACCGTGAGTTTGCGAGTGCCCGGCGGGCCGGCATTCTCCCGGCATATCGAGCACCGTATTTGTGGTGCCGACGCCAATCCGTATCTGGCGGCGGCGGCGATCCTGGCCGGTATTCATCGCGGCATCAGCGAGCAACTTGACCCCGGGGCGCCGGTGGAGGGCAACGGTTACGCCCAGGCTGCGCAATTGTTGCCGACCGACTGGTTGACCACGTTACGAGCGCTGGAAGGCTCGAATTGGGCCAGGGAAGCATTCGGCAGTGAGTTTCTTGGCGTCTATCTGGCAGTGAAACGAGCCGAATACCGGCAATTCATGGGCGAAGTCGGTGAGCAGGATTGGCGCTGGTATCTGCATCAGGCTTGAAACGGGTCGCCAGTATTGAAAGTTTTGGCCTAATGCCAGAAGCCAACTATTCGTTGGCTTCTTTTTCACGAAATATTGATGGTTGACTGATTAAGATTTGTGGCGTCTCGGTCAATGAAATTTTCACATTTGCCGCGGGCACTTCTTTTCAGGAACAGCCGATCACATGTTGAAGTTCAAAGCCGTGCGCCCCGAATGGGTGACGTTGGTTTCCAGTGCCTTTCTATTGGCAGGGTTCAATTTAGTTCTCTGGCAACACCTCTTCGATATCACCGCTGCAGACGGTCAAGGCATCGTCATGCGTGTCGCGTTCGGGCTGATGATCCTGGCGGCCTTCAACATTGTGCTGACCTTGCTGGCATTCCGACCCGTGATGAAACCCGTGTTGACGCTGATCTTTCTGATCAGTGCCGGTGTGGCGTACTTCATGAGCCAATATGGCGTGCTGATCGACGCCGGTATGTTGCGTAACTTCGCCGAAACCAATGCCACGGAAGTGCGCGACTTACTCTCGCTGAAACTGCTTGTTTATATCCTGCTGCTCGGCGTCTTGCCGTCGTGGTTGTTGTGGAAAATCCCGGTTAATTATCGTCGCTGGCACCGTGAGTTATTAAGTAAAGTGCTGGTGAGTGTCGCGTCGGTTGCGGTGATCGGCGGTGTTGCATTGGTCAACTATCAAGGCCTGTCGTCGTTGTTTCGCAATCACCATGAATTGCGCCTGATGGTGGTACCGAGCAACTACATCGGTGCCTCGTTCGGTTATCTGCGTGAGCAAGTGGTGTCTGCACGGCAACCTTTCGCCAAACTGGGTGAAGATGCCCAGAAAAAACCGGCCTGGCAGACCCACGACCGTAAATCCCTGACGGTACTGGTAGTGGGCGAAAGTGCCCGGGCCGAGAACTTCGGCATCCTGGGTTATGACCGCGACACCACGCCGAAACTGAGTAAGGAATCCGGCCTGATTGCCTTCACCGATGTGCATTCGTGCGGCACGGAAACGGCGGTGTCGGTGCCCTGCATGTTCTCCAACATGGGCCGCAAGGATTACGACGCCAGCAAGGCGAAGAACCAGGAAGGCCTGCTGGACGTGCTCAAGCGTGCCGGTCTCGAGGTGATCTGGCGCGATAACCAGTCGGGCTGCAAAGGCACCTGCGATCGGGTCACTGTCGACGACGTGAGTGACCTGAAAGACCCGGTGCTGTGCGCCAACAGCGAGTGCCGCGATGAAATTCTCCTGCAAGGCATGCAGCACTTCATCGACACGCTGAATAAAGACACCGTGCTGGTCCTGCACCAAATGGGCAGTCACGGTCCGGAATACTTCAAGCGCTACCCGAAAGAGTACGAACACTTCACGCCCGTGTGTGAAAGCAATGCGCTGAACAATTGCAGCCGCGAAAGCATCGTCAATGGCTACGACAATACGCTGGTGTATACCGACCACGTGCTGTCGACCCTGATCGATCTGTTGCGCAGCAACCAGGGCAAAGTCGATACCGCGATGCTGTATCTGTCGGACCACGGCGAGTCGCTGGGCGAATACAACCTGTTCCTGCATGGCACGCCTTACATGCTCGCACCGGAACAACAGAAACATGTAGCGATGATGGCGTGGTTCTCCGACAGCTATCAAAAGTCGTTCTCGGTGGACACCCATTGCCTGCAGCAGAATCGTGAAAAGCCCTTGAGCCAGGACAACCTGTTCCATTCGATGCTCGGTCTGCTGGAGGTCAACAGCACGGTCTACAACCCGGGGCTGGATATGTTCGCCGAATGCCGCGGCGCAATGGGCGACGGTGTGCTGGCCAAAAAATGAGCGACTCGACCTTTTTTTCACGTAACGACCGCTAATCTGCGGCGCCTGGAACATCCAACAAGAGCCATTAAACATGTCCGCGCAGCCCCCATCCGCCTTCGAGCTTGAGTTCGCCCGGCGCTACGATCAGGAACACGCCCGCGTCTGTAAACAGCCGCGACCGCGCGGCCTGGCGGGGCGTTTGACGTTCTGGCGCGAAGAGCAATTGGTGCGTAACGCGCTGCAGGTCGCTGGCGAGCCGGGATTGATTCTTGATGTGGCCTGCGGTGCCGGGCGTTTCTGGCCAGTTCTGGCCGAGCATGCGAACCGGGTGATCCTCGCGGCCGACCCGTCTCAGGACATGCTCGATCACGCCCGTACCCACCATCCGCAAGACCTGCTGAAACGGATCAAGACCTTTCAGAGTTCAGCCTTCACCATCGGCTTGTCGGCGAATGCGGTTGACTGCATTTTTTGCCTGCAACTGTTTCAACGCATCGCCTGTCCCGAGCATCGATTGGCCATGTTGCGCGAGTTCCACCGGGTCAGTCGCGATACGGTGATTGTGGCGGTGCGGGTTGATGGGCGTTTCAAGCTCGAGCGTTCGGACGTGGAGGACGCACAGGCCCAGCCACAGGCCAGCAAGGCCGAGCTTGAGGCCGAGTTCAGGCAAGCGGGTTTCTGCTTGCTCAGTCATCAGGACTTGGTGCCGGGTTGCACGCGGATGCGTGTCTACGTGTTGCGTAAGGACAGCTAGTCTCCAACTGTCAGACAATTCTTGCTGTTCGGCAGGTATTTTCGCTAAAGCTCTTGTTCAGTGGATGCGCGGAAATCGCCGGGGGCGATATATACTGCGCGCCATTCTTCAAGGGAGAGCCGTGTGGCCATCGATATTCACTGGATTCGCGACAACGATAGCCTCGGTCAGTTTTGCACCGAGTGGCAGCAGCTGCCATTCGTTGCCCTCGACACCGAATTCATGCGGGTCGACACCTTTTACCCGATCGCAGGCCTGCTGCAGATCGGCGATGGCGTACGCGCTTACCTGATTGACCCACTGACCATCGACAACTGGCAGCCCCTGGCCGCGTTGCTGGAAAACCAGGCCGTGGTCAAGGTCGTGCATGCGTGCAGCGAAGACCTCGAAGTCCTGCTGCGCCTGACCGGCAGCCTGCCGGCGCCGCTGTTCGACACCCAACTGGCCGCCGCTTACCTGAACCTGGGTTTCTCCATGGGTTATTCGCGGCTGGTGCAGGAGGTGCTCGGCATCGACCTGCCGAAGGGCGAGACCCGTTCCGACTGGCTGCAACGTCCACTGTCCGAGACTCAGATCAGCTACGCCGCCGAAGATGCTGTGCATCTGGCAGAGGTTTTCGTACAGCTGCGTCCGAAGCTTTCTGATGAAAAATACGCGTGGGTCCTGGAAGACGGAGCCGAGCTGGTCGCCAATCTGCGGCGCGAGGTCGACCCGTACGAGG
This sequence comes from Pseudomonas sp. Pseusp11, assembly GCF_047304405.1. Classification (NCBI taxonomy): domain Bacteria; kingdom Pseudomonadati; phylum Pseudomonadota; class Gammaproteobacteria; order Pseudomonadales; family Pseudomonadaceae; genus Pseudomonas; species Pseudomonas sp. Pseusp11. Next base: position 50,371 of record NZ_JBGLZF010000019.1, on the reverse strand, counting down.
TCTATCGCGATGCCAAACTGGCCTGGAAGCTGTCCCGCGCCCAACTCGCCGTGTTGCGTGAGCTCTGCGCCTGGCGCGAGCGTGAAGCCCGCGCCCGTGATCTGCCGCGCAACCGCATTATCCGTGAACATTCACTGTGGCCGTTGGCACGCACCCAACCGGACAACCTCGGCGCACTGGCGAAAATCGAAGACATGCACCCACGCACCGTGCGTCAGGACGGCGAATTTCTGCTTGATCTGATAAAGCGCTCTGGCAGTGTGTCGCCTGATCAGTGGCCGCCAGCGGTGCCGGAGCCATTGCCGGTGGAAGCCGCCGCGCTGGTCAAACAGCTGCGTGCCATCGGCCAGGCCGAAGCCGAGCGCCTGAACATCGCGCCGGAGCTGATGCTGCGCAAGAAAACCCTGGAAGCGCTGCTCAAGAGCGGCTTCCCCAATGGTCCTTACCAATTGCCTGATTCGCTGCGTGGCTGGCGCCGCGAATTGATGGGCCAGGCGCTGCTCGACAGCCTGGCCACCGCCGGAGAACAGCCTTGAAACGTATTTGCTCGATTTATCGAAGCTCGAAGAAAAACGGGATGTACCTCTATGTGCTCAAAAGCGATGCACTGGAGCGCGTGCCTGAACCCCTGATGGCGGCTTTCGGCAAAGCCATCCACGCTTTCGACCTGGTGTTGACCCCCGAGCGCAAGCTGTCGCGCGAAGACATTGCTGTAGTACTGGAGAACCTCGACAAGCAGGGCTACCACCTGCAAATGCCACCGGCCGAGGATGAATACATCGAACACTTGCCGGAAGAATTGCTGCGCCGCAACGACCCGATGTAATCGGCAGACAGGCTCTGTTCAGAGCCTTATGAAACACTGGAATGATTTTGGCGATGGCCGTGACGATGGAGTGATCCTCCGTCGGCGGTCGTCTGCACTGTTTTTGAAAGGTTTGAAACATGCGCGTTCTGATTGCTGAACACGACCACCCTGTGTATGCCCAACTGTTGCGTCAGGCAGCGCCTGATCTGGAAGTATTGACCAGCGGCGACTCCGCCGAACTGGCCCGTCAGGCCGCCGACTGCCAGGTCTGGCTCGGTCAGCCGGACCTGCTGGCGACGCTGTTGCGTCAGGGCCACACGCCTGCATGGCTGCAGTCGACCTGGGCCGGTATCACGCCGCTGCTGGCCGATGGCTTGCCACGGCACTATCGGCTGACTCGCGCGGTAGGGATTTTCGGTCAGGTCATGGCTGAATATGTGCTGACTTACATGCTCGGCCACGAGCGCGAAGTGTTGGCGCGGCTGGTCAGCCAGGTCGAGCGCAAATGGGACAATCGCCAGGGTCAAAGCCTGGCTGGACGCAAGGTGCTGATTGTCGGCACCGGTGACATCGGTCAGACAGTGGCGCAGTTTCTGCTGCCGTTTGGCGTCGAGTTATACGGCATCGCCAGCACCGCCCGGGAGCAGGCGCCCTTTGTCGAAGTCGGCGCGCTGAGCGATTTGCCGCGCCTGGTCGGTGAGGTGGATTACGTGATCAATCTGCTGCCGAATACCCCCAATACGCACGACCTGTATGACGCTGCCCTGTTCAAGCAGTTCAAGGCGACCGGGTTGTTCATCAACGTCGGGCGCGGCGTTGCGGTGGTCGATGCGGATCTGGTGGAAGCCTTGAAGGAAGGGCATCTGGCCGGGGCTGTGATCGACGTCTGCCGTCAGGAACCACTGCCGCAACGTCATCCGTTCTGGACCGCGTGGGGCCTGCTGCTGACCGGCCACAGCTCGGCACCGACCTCGCCACCGGCGATGGTGAAGCTGTTTGTCGAGAACCTGCGGGCGTATCAGGCGGGTGAAGCGTTGCGTGGGGAAGTGGATTTCGCGCGCGGGTATTGAGGCGCAGCTGAAAAGATCGCAGCCTTCGGCAGCTCCTACAGGGTTTTGTGAACACCTGTGGGAGTTGCCGGAGGCTGCGATCTTTTGCTTTTACAGGGTGAAATCACCCTCGGCCGCCAACTCGCTCAGCGGACGACGCGGGCTTGGCTCTTCACGTGCTTGCAGGTACTCGGCCAGTGTCGCCTTGTCGCCCAGCTTGCCGATCGCCACGGCGGCGTGCAGCGCATAACCCTCAGGAATGTTCAGCTCCTTGCGGGTCAGCTCCTGATCGAAACCGGCCATGCCGTGGGTGTGCCAGCCGCTGATGCTCGCTTGCAACGCCAGGTGGCCCCAGGCGGAACCGGTGTCGAAGGTGTGCCACAGCGCCGGGGTTTCTTCGCTGGCGCCAGGTGCCACGAAGGTAGTTTTCGAGATCACGATCACCAGCGCCGAGGCGTGCTGTGCCCAGCTGCGGTTGAACTCGTTCAGCAGGCCCAGGTAACGCTCCCAGTTCGGCGTGTCGCGACGCGCATAGAGAAACCGCCAAGGCTGCGAGTTGTACGCCGATGGCGCCCAGCGGGCGGCTTCGAAGAAGCTCAGCAGGGTCTCTTCGGGGATGGTTTCGCCGGTGAAGGCGCGGGGCGACCAGCGATCGGTGAACTGAGGGTGAATGGCGTAGTCGGCAACGCGTGGATTAGCACTCATCAAGAGATTCCTTTACGTTTGAAAGTGAGGGTTGTCGTAAAAACCGGCAGATACAGTTGAGTTGAGCGCCAGGTTTTTTTGAGCCGGCAGTTCACCTGAATGCAACGCGGTTGAGCGTTAATGGCACTTGGGCAGGGTTCCTTGCGACTGGCAAAGCTACTGGGTGGCGCAGAAACTGACAAGTGCCGTCGTACCGGCAGTCGCCAATGCTTGGCCCGCCGGTGCCTTGGCACTAGACTGGCGGCCTTTTCACCACCTGATGTTGATGCTTGAGCCATGGCCGCCAAAGTCGAACCGTTCTGGATACGCAAAACCCTCGATCAACTCGATCAAGAGGAATGGGAATCGCTGTGCGACGGCTGTGGCCTGTGCTGCCTGCAAAAGCTCGAGGACGAAGACGACAACGCCGTCTACTACACGCGTATCGCCTGCAAACTGCTGGACCTCAAAACCTGTCAGTGTACCGATTACCCCAACCGTCGCGACTTTGTCCCCGATTGCATCCAGCTCACGCCGGGCAAGGCCGATGAGTTCAAATGGTTGCCGCCGACCTGCGGTTATCGACTGGTCAGCGAAGGCAAGGACCTGCCGCTCTGGCATCACCTGGTGTGCGGTGATCGTGATGCGGTACATCACGAACGTATCTCCCAGTCCGGGCGCATGCTCGCCGAAGGCAGCGTGGCCGAAGACGATTGGGAAGATCATCTGATTTTTCGCGCGGGTTAGTGCACAGCGCACACAAAATCGGCGGTAATTACAAGAAATTGGGGCCGCTACGCAGCCCAGCGCGAGCAAGCTCGCTCGCCACAATAGGAGTGTGTATGGCGGTGGGAGTGCTGCGGGTGTTGGCTGTAGGGCTGCTGGCCCTGAGTTCGCCCGTGTGGGCGGCGAAGAAAGTCGATCTGGATTATCACGTGCGCCTGTTGCCGCAAAGCGATCAGGCCGAAGTACGCCTGACCCTGGCCCAAGGCTCGGCGGTGCGCAGTCTGGATTTCGATTTGGGCGATGGCAGTCACTACAGCGATTTCAAGGCCGACGGCCAATGGCAGCTCAAACCGGGCACGCAGGCCCGTGGTGTCTGGCGCCCGGCCGCCGACAAGGCCAGCCTGACCTACCGCGTGCGCATCAGCCATGGGCGCAAGAACGGCAGTTTCGACACGCGCATGACACCAACGTGGGCGCTGATGCGTGGTGATGACCTGGTGCCCGCGGCCAAACTCGATCAGCAGGACGGTATCGAGCTGGTGTCACGCCTGGAATTCGAATTGCCCACGGGTTGGAAAAGCGTCGAAACCGGCTGGCCGCGGATCGGCAAAAACAAGTTCCGCATCGATAACGTCTCGCGCCTGTTCGACCGTCCTACCGGTTGGATGCTCGCCGGTAACCTCGGCAGCCGTCGCACGCGACTGGGGGAAACCGAAGTCACCGTGGCCTCGCCCCAAGGCCAGGGGATGCGCCGCATGGATGTGCTGACGCTGCTGACGTTCGTCTGGCCGCAAGTGCAGGAGGTTTTTCCGCGTCACCCCAGCAAACTGCTGATCGTCGGCGCCAATGACCCGATGTGGCGTGGCAGCCTCGCCGCGCGGGAATCGATCTATCTCAATAGCCGCCTGCCGCTGGTCAGCGAAAGCGGCACCAGTGCCTTGATGCGTGAATTGGCTCAGGTGTTCGGGCGGATCAACGATAGCCAGCGCAGCGACTGGATCAGCGAAGGGTTTGCCGAGTATTACGCCATCGAACTGGTGCGCCGAGCGGGCGGCATGAGTGATGAGCGGTATGAGAGCCTGCAGAGCAAATTGACCAAGGACAGCCAGAAGGTCACCACCTTGCGCGGGGAGCAGATCAATCCGGCGCAGGTGGCCAAAGCGGTGGTGTTGCTGCAGGAACTGGATCGCGAGATTCGCCTGAAGACCCGCAACAAGCGTTCGCTGGATGATGTATTGCGTGGGGCGATGCGTTTGGAGAGTGTCGATACCAAGGAATTCGTTCAGCTCAGTGAGAGCGTTATTGGCGAGTCTTCCAAGGTGCTCGATACCGGGTTGTTGCAATAGAAAATCAAAAGATCGCAGCCTTCGGCAGCGCCCACAGGCGCGTAGGAGCTGCCGAAGGCTAGGGCCGTGTTCGGACGATCTTTTGACCTTAAAAGGTTAAACCCCGGCTTTCGGCGACTTCAAAGAATCATTGCCCGTCACGGTCGCAGTTTTGGTCGCCGCCTCGGCATTGGCCTTCAACCGACTCAACTCTTCCCCGGCACGCTCAATCCTGGCCCGAGCGTTAACCATGTCCTGACGGCTCTTTTCCAGAAAGCTTTTCGCCGAACTGTGCCCGGTAATACCCCGCGCCATCGCTACGCCGCCAATGGCCACTTGAAGCAACCCGAACACACCACCGCGCCGCAGGCCTTTGCCGACCATTACCACGCCGCCGGCCAGGGAACCGATGCGCTCCCAACCCTGGACGTTCTGCGCGGGCTGAGTCTGGAACGGGGTGGATTCGATGCGCTCTACGCGTTTGAGGTCGCTCATGATCTGTCTCCAGGCTTCAAGAATGGATAATTAAGCTGACTGCCGAGGCGGTCGGCTCGTTCCATCGGATGTGCGGTGATTCAGCGGAATTTCGGGCCTGAGCGGGTGTTGTTGCCCTTGGCCATGCGGTCGTACAGCACCACGTTGACCGTGGCCGCCAGGTTCATGCAGCCGGTGGTCGGGATATAGACCACGTCTTCGCACCAGTCGCGGATCTCTTTATCCAGCGAACCGTCTTCGGGGCCAAAGATGTAGAGGGCGCGATCCGGGTGCGTGTATTCCGGCAGCGAGCGGGCGCCGTCGACCAGTTCCACGGCAACCGGTACACAACCCAGCGGCAGGATTTTCTTCAGGTCGTCAATGCCGATCAGGGGAATGTCGTAGTGGACTTTCTTGGTGTCGGTGACGAAATCAGCGGCGCGTTCATAGCGCTTGCCGGTGTAAAACACCGACGCCACGCCATAGCAACCGGCGGCGCGCATCACCGAACCGACGTTCTCCGGTGATTTGGGGTTATACAAACCAATGCAGCTGTACCGTTTGTCTGCCACGAGCGGGGTGCCTTCGGGAAAAAAGCGCGATTATACGGGGATTGGGGGAGGGGTGTTCAGTTTGGAGATGATCGTACCCACGCTCTGCGTGGGAATGCCGCCAGGGACGCTCCGCGTTCCGCTTTCGAATGTGACGCAGAGCGTCACGGGATGCATTCCCACGCAGAGCGTGGGAACGATCAGCAGATCTTCAGTCTTCTTTCTTCATCAGTCCGGCCAACGCCGCAAACGGGTTATGCGTTGCCTTGGCGATCTTCGGCGTACTCAGCGAGCCTTCGTCGAAATACTGCTGATCGGTGTAACGCGAATGCTCGTTGTCATGGCAATACAGGCACAACAGCTCCCAGTTCGAACCGTCCTGCGGGTTGTTGTCGTGGTTGTGGTCGCGGTGGTGCACGGTCAGCTCGCTCAGGCGTTTACCGGAGAACTCACGGGCGCAGCGGCCGCACACGTGCGGGTACATCTTCAAGGCCTTGTCGCGGTAACCCATTTCCTTGTCGCGCTGGTTATCGGCAAGGATGCGGTCCAGCTTCGACGTGTTGGTTGGGGTGGACGAACTCATGGGTTCACCTTTGTAAAAGACTAATGACGGTTATGTGTTGAAGTTTAGCCTAGCCCTTGAGCTTCTCGGCAATCCAGATGGTGTGGCGGGTGCCTTTGTTGCCGTGGGCGAAGACCTGCACTTCTTCGGCCTTGAAGCCGGCCTTTTTCAGCTTGTCGGAAAACTGCCGGTCAGCGCTGGCCGACCACACCGCCAGCACGCCCTTGGGTCGCAGGGCCTTGGCGCAGGCGCTCAGGCCACCGGCGGAGTAGAGCCAGCTGTTGGCCTTCTGGGTCAGGCCTTCGGGGCCGTTGTCGACGTCGAGCATGATTGCGTCGAAACCCTGCGGCTCGGCTTGCAGCACCTTGGCCACGTCTTCCATGCGGATCACCGTACGCGAGTCGAGCAGCGGGTTGCCGGCTTTTTCGCCCAACGGCCCACGGTTCCACTCCACCACGCCGGGCACCAGTTCGGCGACCACCACTTCAGCGGTCTTGCCCAAATGCTTGAGCGCCGAGGCGAGGGTGAAGCCCATGCCCAGGCCGCCGATCAATACCCGCGAATTCGGCCGGCCGGCGACCTTGCGGCAGGGGATTTCCGCCAGGGCATCTTCGGAGCCGTGCATGCGGGTGTTCATCAACTGCCCGCCATCGCCGCCCTGGATCTTGATGACGAAGTCCTCGCCGTATTCGAACAGGCACAGGGCACCGCCGTTTTCAGGAATGGGGGTGGTGTCGAGCAGAACGAAACGTTTCATGGGGCTCTCTTGGGGAGAAATGGACAGACGGAAGAAGGCAAACGAACGCGGTTGGGAGTAGCCTGCAAAAGACCACAAGGCCAACGGAGCCATTGATGAAGCGCACCATTCTAACGGCCATTGCCCTGGCCGCGCTCTCGATAACTGCAGTGCAGGCCCAGGAGCAGCAAACCATCCCCACCGGCCCCACGCCGATACCCGGTTCGCCCGGCACTGCCACGCCGACGCCGTACCCGCAGATTACCCCGACCACTGTGCCCAAGACCGGCAACGGTGGGCCACCATTGTTGCCGCCGATCGAAATGCCCAACCCGCCCAAGGACCAGACCTTGCCGGGCCTTGAGCCGAGCACGACGAAAATCAAAACGCCGGGCGGATAGTGTCTAGATCTGCTGCGAGAGCAGTTGCCCGTCGGCCATGCGCAAGCGTTTGGAGAGGGAGACGGCGAGGGCGCGGATGATCTTGGCGGCGATTTTCGGTGCCTCGTTGAGCATCTTTTCCAGGGAGTCCTTGCCCAGGTTGAGCAACTGGCAGTTGCTCGCGGCCACACAACTGGCTGAGCGCCGTTCGCCGTCGAGCACGGCCATTTCGCCGAACGCCCGACCGCTGCGCAAGGTCGCCATGGTCACCCGTTGCCCTTCGCTGTTGGTCTTTTGCACCGCGACCTGGCCGGTGTGGATGATGCACATGAAACTGCCGGCATCGCCCTCATGGAAGATCTCTTCGCCTTCGGCGATGGTGCTGATGCTGAAGTAACCCGAAGCCGCCACGAAGTCCGCCGGCAGCAGTTGATCGAACAGGCCACAGTCCATCAGCCAGTCGCGAATTTCTTTGTTCAGTAAGGTCGGTTCTGACATATCGTCACGGTCTTTTTCTTGTGTCTGTTGCTGTTCCAGGCGCGCCCGGCGTCTGGTGTTAAGACCGGGACGCCGGGCCAAGTTCCTCAGGCAATGCCCAAAACCTTCAAAACAAATGCATATTCGAGGGCTACGTCACGTAATCCCTGGTAGCGACCGCTCATCCCGCCATGCCCGGCGCCCAATTCTGTCTTGAGCAGCAGGGGATTGGTGTCGGTTTTGGTCGCGCGCAATTTCGCCACCCACTTGGCCGCTTCCCAGTACTGCACGCGACTGTCGTTGTAGCCGGCGATCACCAGCGTTGCCGGATAGGCCTGTGCGGTGACATTTTCATACGGGGCGTAGGCCTTGATCCGATCATAGACGTCTGGTTCTTGCGGGTTGCCCCATTCGTCGTATTCGGTGACGGTCAGCGGCAACTCCGGGTCGAGCATGGTGTTGAGCACGTCGACGAACGGCACTTCGGCAATCGCCACGCCGAACAGCTCCGGCCGCTGATTGAGCACCGCGCCGATCAGCAGGCCACCGGCGCTGCCGCCACTGATTGCCAGCTGCGATGAGGTGGTGAAGCCGTTGGCGATCAGGTGTTCGGCGCAGGCGATGAAGTCGCTGAAGGTGTTGTGCTTGTGTTCCTGCTTGCCGGCGCGATACCAGGCTTCGCCCAATTCACCGCCACCGCGCACATGCGCGATGGCAAACGCCATGCCGCGATCCAGCAGGCTCAGGCGGGCGTGGGAGAACCACGGGTCGAGGCTTTCGCCGTAAGCGCCGTAGCCGTACAGATAAAGCGGCGTCGGCTTGCCGAGGAATTCGCGTTTGACCACCAGGCTGATCGGCACTTGCGTACCGTCCGGGGCCGTGGCCCAAAGCCGCTGGCTGACGTACGCGTCGGCGTCGAACGGGCCGAGTACCGGGGTTTCCTTGAGCACTTTCTGCTCGCCGGTGGCCAGGATGAGTTGGCGGATTTGCGCCGGACGGTTCAAGGCCTCGTAGCGCAGACGGATTCTGTCGCTGATAAATTCCAGGCTGTTCTGCACATGCAGGCTGTAAGCCGCATCCGGTAATTGCACGCGATACGGCACCAAGTCCCGTGGGTAGACTTCGATGATCGGCAGGCCTCCTTCACGCAGGCTCAGGGTCATGGCCTCGGCGTTCAGGCTCATGCCATCGATCATCACCGTGTCGCTATGGGGAATCAGGTTCTGCCAGTCGGCTTCGGTCGGCGCGACGCCGGTGTCGGCGGCCTGGTACAGGGCGAAGTTGATGCCGTCACGGTTGGTGCGGATCAACCACGTCCACTCGCCATCGAGTTTGCCGTGATCGACGTCGTATTCATGGTCTTCGACCCGCGGCGCCAGGCAGGTAAAGGCCTGGTGCGGCAGCGAGGCGTCGAGCGCCCAAACTTCACTGGTGGTCTTGCTGCCCAGTGACAGCAGCAATTGCCGTTCGGAACTTGAGCGGTAGCAATGCAGGAAGAATCGGCCGTCCGGCTCATGGAACACTTCTTCGGCGGCGGTGCCGTCCAGTCGATAGCGGAACAGTTTGTGCGGGCGATGGGTGTCGTCGAGTTCACCGAAGAACAGCGTCAGGCTGTCATTGGCCCAGGTCATGCTGCCGTCGCAGTCCTGGAATTCCAGTTCGCTGACGCGGCCGTTGGACAATTCCTTCACGAACAGCGTGTAAACCTCCTCGCCCGAGGAATCGATGCTGTAGGCCAGGCGCTGGTGGTCCGGGCTGACGCTGAACGCGCCCAGGGAAAAGAAACCGCCCTTGGCCAGCACGTTCGGATCGAGCAGCAGGAGTTCCTGGCTTTCGTCGATGCGCAGGCTGCCATCGGTCGGACGCGGGCAGCGGTAATGACGGGCATATTCGTCGCCGGCGGTGGTGCGGGTGTAATACAGGTACGGGCCCCAGGGCGAGGGCAGCGACAGATCGGTTTCGAGAATCCGCCCCTTGATCTCCTCGAACAGGGTTTCGCGCAGCCCGGCCTGATCGGCGGTTTGCGCCTCCTGATAGCGGTTTTCAGCTTTCAAGTAATCGAGCACTGCGTCGGTGTCGCGCTCCTGCAGCCAGGCATACGGGTCATCGCCGTCGGCCTTGTGGGCAATGGGCGCGTCGGAAACGTTGGCGGATAAGGGCATGAATGGCTCTCGAACAAAGTACGGAATAGGGGCTTCGCAACCTTTGGAAGCGGGCTTGTGTGGCGAGGGAGCTTGCTCCCGTTGGGCTGCGAAGCGGCCCCCAAAAAGGAACTGCTGCGCAGTTCAACGGGAGCAAGCTCCCTCGCCACAGACAAGCCCCCTCGCCACATCTGCCGCTCCCACATTGGGACAAGCCTGAAGTGCGAAAAGTCGTTACTATAAGCGCCTCTTTGCCTGCCTTGCCATGGACACCATGACCGAGAACGACTATCTGATCGCTTGGGGCCTCTACGCCTTTGCCGCTTTAGGCTGCCTGTTGGTGTGGATGCGCATCACCCGCTGGATGTGGCGCTGGCTGCGTGAGCCGCTGCGGCTGCTGATGGCGGTGTTGCTGTTCAGCCCGACCATCATCGACCCGGTGAAGGAAAAGGTCGCCCCTGCCATTGCCATTACTGCGCTGGATCTGCTGTTCAAGGTCGGCAACAACGCCTGGCGGGCGATTTCCGATCTGTTCATGTACGGCATGATTGCCTTCGGCCTTTACCTGGTGCTCGTGGCGATCCGTTTCCCGATCGAGCGCGCATCCAAGGCTCGCAAGGAGCGGGCGGAGGCCGCCAAGGCTGCGGCGCGGGCCGACGAGCCTGAAGGCGATCAACCGTTTGGCGGTGCCGGTGATGATCGTTACGGCCGGCCACCGGTACCGAGCAACCCGCAGCGTTTGCGGGTTGAACCGCGTCTGTAACAGTGCCCCTGCCTTTCATCGAGAGTCCGAGCATGTGTGAGTTATTGGGCATGAGCGCCAATGTCCCGACCGATATCGTGTTCAGCTTCACCGGGCTGATGCAGCGCGGCGGCCGCACCGGACCGCACCGTGACGGTTGGGGCATCGCTTTCTATGAAGGCCGTGGCCTGCGGTTGTTTCAAGACCCGGCGGCGAGCAGCGAGTCGGAAGTGGCGAACCTGGTGCAGCGCTATCCGATCAAGAGCGAAGTGGTGATCGGCCACATCCGCCAGGCCAATGTCGGCAAGGTCTGCCTGTCCAACACCCATCCGTTTGTGCGCGAGTTGTGGGGCCGCAACTGGTGTTTCGCCCACAATGGCCAGTTGGCCGACTTCAACCCGACCGCCAGTTTCTACCGCCCCGTCGGCGATACCGACAGCGAAGCGGCATTCTGCGATTTGCTCAACCGGGTGCGTGCTGCGTTCCCTGAGCCGGTAGAGATTGAAGAACTGCTGCCGGACCTGGTGGCCGCTTGCGCCGAGTACCGCAGCAAAGGCGTGTTCAACTGCTTGCTCAGCGACGGCGACTGGCTGTTCTGCTACTGCTCGACCAAACTGGCGCAAATTACTCGCCGTGCCCCGTTCGGTCCGGCACGCCTGAAGGACGTCGACGTGATCGTCGACTTCCAGGCCGAAACCACGCCCAACGACGTGGTCACGGTGATCGCCACCGAACCCTTGACCGAAAACGAAACCTGGACCCGCTACGAACCGGGCCAATGGAGCCTGTGGCGACGCGGTGAATGCGTCAGCCAGGGCAAGACCGAATAAGGATCTCCCCCCCATGTTGCTCAGTTATCTACGGCTGGTGTTGTTCGCGGCAGGCCTGTTGATCGGTGTCCAGGTGCCTGGGTTCATCAGTGACTATGCCAAGCGGGTCGAGGCGCATCTGATCGAGGCGCAAAGCGGTTTGAGCGGTTTTCAGGGCACTGCCAATCAGTTTTTCAAGGGCGATATGCAGGCGCTGGTGGCCCATTACCGTGCCAGCGAAGACCCGATCTTTCGCAGTGATGCCGACAGCCTGAGCGCTTTGCTCACCCGTCAACTGGCCCTCGACAAGCAATTCCAGGCCATGCAGGGCCCGTGGTACATCCGCTTCCTGCAAGTGGTGCTGGCGGCCGACCCGGACATTCGCAAGGAAACCTGGAATGGCTACAGCTACCAGATTCTGCTGACGCCGGAAGCGATGATCTGGGGCATGAGCGGCGCGTTGCTGCTGTCGTTCGGCATTGAATGCCTGTTCCGACTGATCGACTGGGTGGTGCTGGGCGGCAAACGCCTGCGCCAGAGCCGACCGATCGAAGAGCGGGATTTGCGCGGGCTGTAAGAAAAAGATCAAAAGATTGCAGCCTTCGGCAGCGCCCACAGGCGCGTAGGAGCTGCCGAAGGCTGCGATCTTTTGATTTTGATATTGATCATCAACGACTCAAAACAATGTAATCCTCACCCATCTGCCGCGCATACCGCTCCAGCACCTGCTGGCACAGTGCAACAATCTCCTCGACCCACTCCACGCCAACCCGCCATGACACCACCACCTGCAAATTCGGCGGCCGTTGATCGATGGCCAGCAAGGTCAACTCTCCTCGGGCCAGTTCCTCGGCCACCAGCACCGGTGGCAGGGCGCCTATACCGAAGCCGTCCCGCAGTAAACGGGTAATCGCCGACACTGAGTTCACGCAGTTCAGTCGTGGCGCCATGACCCCGTTGGCCTGCATCAGGCTCACGATGTCCTGGTGCGGGCGGGAGTTTTTCGAATAGGTAATGATCCGCTCCCGCGCCAGGTCGGCGACACCTGAATACTCACGGTTGTAGATGGAATTGCTGGCCACGATCCAGCCCATCGGATGACTGGCCAGCTCCAGGCTGCGCACGCTTTCCTGGCGCAACAGGTCGGTTTGCAGGATCAGATCGAGAAAGCCTTTTTGCAGCTGATCGCAGAGGTTGAGCGCGGTATCGGCCACCAGCTCGATTTCCACCAGCGGGTAGTGATCCATCATCTGTGCCACCAACGGGCTGAGCCAAGTGTGGATCACCGTGTCCATGACGCCGATCCGCACCCGTCCGGCCTTGCTCGAACGCGTCTCGATCGCCTGCTTGAGCGCATGCATCGTGTCCATCATCTGCTCGGCATATTCGAGCACTTTCAAGCCTTCGGGGGTCAGGCTCACACCGCGGGAGTCGCGCAGAAACAGCTTCACCCCGAGCTCGCTCTCGAGCACGGCGATGCGGCTGGAAATCGACGCCTGGGTGGTGAAGAGCTTGTCTGCCGTCAGGCGAAAACTCTTGAGTCGGGCGACCCAGACAAACGTCTCGAGAAACTTCAGGTTCATGGGGGCAGCTCGTGGATAAAGTTTTTCTTATGTCTAGGGCGGGGTTTTATTAGTTGGACGCAGCGGGGCCAACCGCCCAAAAATCAGGCCATCCGGTTCCCACGATAGGCGTCGTCGGGGCTCAGAACAATACCAATAAAATATGCACGGAGATTTTGCCATGAGTGCGCCCGACACCCTCGATATCCCCAAGTCCACGGCTCGCCCGGGACCTTTTGACTGGTACCGCAACATCAACAAACAGGAGCGTCGCACGTTCTGGAGCTGCAAGATCGGCTATGGCCTGGATGGCATGGACACCCAGATGCTCAGCTTCGTGGTACCGACCCTGATTGCCATGTGGGGCATCACCACCGGCCAGGCCGGGCTGATCCACACCAGCACCCTGATCGCCTCGGCCATCGGTGGTTGGGTGGCGGGGATTCTCTCCGACCGCATCGGTCGTGTGCGCACTCTGCAACTGACGGTGCTGTGGTTTGCGTTCTTCACTTTCCTCTGCGGCTTCGCGCAGAACTACGAGCAACTGCTGATTGCGCGCACCTTGATGGGCTTTGGTTTTGGCGGTGAGTGGACGGCCGGCGCAGTGCTGATCGGTGAGGTGATTCGCGCCAAGGACCGTGGCAAAGCCGTCGGCATGGTGCAGTCGGGTTGGGCATTGGGTTGGGGGCTGACAGCCATTCTGTATGCGCTGCTGTTCTCGGTGTTGCCGCCGGAAGACGCCTGGCGTGCGCTGTTCATCCTTGGCATCGTGCCGGCGATTTTCGTGATCTTCGTCCGTCGCCTGGTCAAGGATCCGGAGATTTACCGCGAAGCCAAAGCCAGGCAAGAGCCAAGCAACCCGGCGAAGTTTTACGAGATTTTCGCCCCTGGCATCCTCTTCACCACGATTCGCGCATCGATACTGACCACCGGCGCACTCGGCGGTTACTACGCGATCACCTCCTGGCTGCCGACGTTTCTGAAGAACGAGCGGGGCTTGAGCGTACTCGGCACGGGCGGTTATCTGGCGATGGTGATCATCGGGTCTTACGTCGGTTATGTAATCAGCGCGTATCTGACTGACATCCTTGGTCGTAAAAAGAACTTCATTCTGTTTGCCGTCGGCTCGTTCACCATTGTTTTGCTGTACACCCAATTGCCGGTCAGCAACGGCGTGATGCTCTGGCTGGGCTTCCCCTTGGGCTTCTTCGCTTCGGGGATTTTCAGTGGCATGGGGTCGTTTCTGACCGAGTTGTTTCCAACGCGGATTCGCGGCTCGGGCCAGGGTTTTTGCTACAACATCGGTCGGGCACTGGCGGCGTTGTTTCCGCTGCTGATCGGCTTGCTCAGTCAGAAGGTGCCGTTGAGCGTGGGAATCGGGGCTTTCGCGGCGGTGTCCTACGGGGTGGTGATCCTGGCGGCGCTCAGCTTGCCGGAAACCCGTGGTAAACAACTCGACGCCGAATAACCGAATGTCCGGTAACTGATAATCTGAGGGGCAGATGCCCTTCAGCTAAAAAGATAAAAGCCTACAGGAGTGTTCACCGTGAACCGCCTGCTATTGAACTGCGACATCGGCGAGAGTTTCGGCAACTGGACCATGGGTCTGGACGCCGAGGTCATGCCCTTCATCGACTGCGCCAACATCGCCTGCGGCTTTCATGCCGGCGACCCGAGCATCATGCGCAAGACCGTCAGCCTGGCCCTGAGCAACGGCGTGCAGATCGGCGCGCATCCGGCCTATCAGGATCTGGTCGGTTTCGGCCGCCGCTCCATGGTGTATACCGCCCAGGAACTGCAGGACCTGTTGCACTACCAGATCGGTGCCCTCGACGGCATTTGCCGGGCTCAGGGCGGGCGGGTGAGTTACGTCAAACCCCACGGCGCGATGTACAACGACATGATGGCCAACCCGGCGCAATTGCGTGCGGTGATCCAGGCCGTGGCGGCCTATGACCGGACACTGCCGCTGATGCTGATGGCCACTCGCGACAACAGCGCCGCCCAGCAGTTGGGCGACGAATACGGCGTGACCCTGTGGTTTGAAGCCTTCGCCGATCGCGCTTACGACAGCGCCGGAATGCTGGTCTCGCGGCAACTACCGGGGGCCGTGCATCACGATCCCGAGAAAATCATTGAGCAGGCGCTGATCATTGCCCGCGGTGACAACCTCACGGCCAGCGATGGCAGCGCCTTGCACTTGCAGGCCAATACCTTGTGCGTACACGGCGACAACGCCAGTTCGGTGGCCGCTGTGCAACGCATTCGCGAGGCCTTGAATCAGCAGAGCGCATCATGAAACCACGGGTGGAAGTGGTGGCGCTCGATTGCCTGATGGTGCGCCTGTTCGATGAAATTGCCGAGGCCAACATGCCGTGGATGCTGGCTGCCAGTGAGCGTTTGCGAGAAGCATTCGCCAGCCATTTGATCGATCTGGTGCCGTCCTACACGACGCTGATGGTGCATTACGATCTGATGGCATTGACCCCGGCCCAGGCCCGGGAGTTGATCGCTCAAGCCCTGATCGATCTGACGCCCAACGCTCGGGCCAAGGGGAAATGCCATGTGCTGCCGGTCTGGTATGACTTGAGCGTTGGGCCGGAGTTGAACCTGTTGTCCCAGCGTAGCGGCTTGGCGGTGAATGAAGTGATCCGCCGTCACAGCGAACACGAGTATCAGGTGTTCGCGTTGGGCTTTGCGCCGGGGTTCGCGTTCATGGGGTTGGTGGAAGAAGTGTTGGCCGCACCGCGTCTGAGTACCCCGCGCAAAAAAGTCGCCGCCGGCAGTGTCGGCATCGCCGAACGCCAGACGGCGGCTTATCCGGTAGTGTCCCCCGGCGGCTGGAACCTGATCGGTCGCACCCCGGCCAAATTGTTCGACCGTGAACGCGACGGCTACAGCTTGATGCAACCGGGCGACACGGTGCGCTTCGAGGCGGTCAGTCATGCCGAGTTCATCAACCTGGGCGGTGACGACACGCCGTTGGAGACCTTGGCATGAGCCGACTGACGATTGAAGCAAGTACACCGCTTTGCCTGTTGCAGGACGCCGGGCGATTTGGTGTGCGGCATCTGGGCGTGACCCAGGGCGGCGGGCTGGATTGGCGGTCGATGTCGTGGGCCAACTGGTTGCTGGGCAATGGGCTGGATGCATCGGTGATCGAAATCACCCTCGGCGGGTTCAGTGTGGTGGCCGAGGACGATTGCTTGCTGGCATTGGCGGGTGCCGATCTTGGGGCGCAGATTGATGGCCAGCCCCTGGCGCCGTGGCGCAGTTTCAAACTGGGCAAAGGTCAACGATTGCAATTCACGCAACCGTTGCTTGGCGCTCGGGCGTACCTCGCGGCACCAGGCGGGTTTGATGCGCCGAAGGTGCTGGGCAGCACTGCGACTGTGGTGCGTGAGGAACTCGGCGGCCTCGACGGCATGGGCCGGGCGTTGGCCAAGGGATCGTCGTTGAAGTACTCCACCGAGGCGCCGCTGCTGGTACGGGAACTGCCTCGCGAGCACGTTCCGGATTTCAACCTCGATACGCCGCTGGACCTGGTGCTTGGTGCGCAAATCGGTGAATTCAGCGGGCAGAGTCTGTTTGACACATTCAACAGCGTCTGGACCCTCGACAGTCGCGCCGATCGCATGGGCATTCGTCTGTTGGGAACGGCTTTGCAGTATCAGGGCAAGCCGATGATTTCCGAAGGCATCCCGCTGGGGGCGGTCCAGGTGCCGCCGGATGGGCAGCCGATTGTGCTGCTCAATGACCGGCAGACCATTGGCGGTTATCCACGGTTGGGAGCATTGACACCGTTGGCATTGGCGCGATTGGCGCAGTGTTTGCCGGGGGCGAAGGTGCGGTTGAAACCGGTGGTGCAGGATGTCGCGCATCGCGAACAAGTCGAGTATTTGCGCCGGTTTATTTGAGGATCAAAAGATCGCAGCCTGCGGCAGCTCCTACAGAGTTGTGTCCGCCCGATGTTTCACGGGTGTACGCAAATCTCCTGTAGGAGCTGCCGCAGGCTGCGATCTTTTTAGGCGGTTATTTGGAAAGAAACCGCATCCCTTCCTCCAACCCCCGCAACGTCAGCGGATACATCTGATCATCGATCAAGTCCCGCACGATGTTGGTCGACGAGGTGTAGCCCCAGGTGTCTTTCGGGTACGGGTTGATCCAGATGAGCTTCTTGTATTTTTCCTTGAAGCGCTGCATCCACACGTAACCGGCTTCTTCGTTCCAGTGCTCGACGCTGCCGCCGGCCTGGGTGATTTCATAGGGCGCCATGGCGGCGTCGCCGATGAAGATCACTTTGTAGTCGGCGCCGTACTTGTGCAGCAAGTCCTGGGTGGCGGTGCGCTCGGAGGTGCGGCGCATGTTGTTCTTCCACACCGATTCATAAATGAAGTTGTGGAAGTAGAAGTACTCCAGATGCTTGAACTCGGTCTTGCAGGCCGAGAACAACTCTTCGCATATCTTCACGTGGGCATCCATCGAGCCGCCGATGTCGAACAGCAGCAGCAACTTGACGGTGTTGCGCCGCTCCGGACGCATCTGGATGTTCAACAACCCGGCATCGCGCGCGGTGTGGTCGATGGTGCCGTCGATGTCCAGTTCTTCCGCCGCGCCCTGACGGGCGAATTTACGCAAGCGACGCAGGGCGACCTTGATGTTGCGCGTGCCCAGCTCCACCGAATCGTCGAGGTTCTTGTACTCGCGCTGATCCCAGACTTTCACCGCTTTGCCCTGGCGCTTACCGGCATCGCCGACCCGAATGCCTTCCGGGTTGAAACCGCCGGAACCGAACGGGCTGGTGCCGCCGGTGCCGATCCATTTGTTGCCGCCGGCATGGCGTTCTTTCTGTTCTTCCAGGCGTTTCTTGAACTCTTCGATCAGCTTGTCCAGGCCGCCGAGGGACTGGATCGCGGCCCGCTCTTCGTCAGTCAGGGAACGTTCGAATTCCTTGCGCAGCCAGTCTTCGGGGATCAACGCCTGAAGGTGATCGTCGAGCTTTTCCAGACCGTTGAAGTAGGCACCGAACGCCCGGTCGAACTTGTCGAAATGCTTTTCGTCCTTCACTAGAATCGCCCGGGACAGGTAATAAAACTCGTCCATGTCGGCGAAGGTCACGCGCTGCTTCAGCGCGTTGATCAGGTCCAGCAGCTCACGCACCGAGACCGGCACCTTGGCTGCGCGCATTTCGTTGAACAGATTGAGCAGCATGGCGATCGCCCTTATTGGTACTTAGCGAGTGCCGCGACGGCTCATGAACGCCAGACGCTCAAGCAATTGCACGTCCTGTTCGTTCTTCACCAGGGCGCCTGCCAGCGGCGGAATGGCCTTGGTCGGATCGCGTTCGCGCAGCACCGCTTCGCCGATGTTGTCGGCCATCAACAGTTTCAGCCAGTCCACCAGTTCGGAGGTCGAGGGCTTTTTCTTCAGGCCCGGCACTTTGCGCACGTCGAAGAACACATCCAGCGCTTCGCTGACCAGGTCTTTCTTGATGTCCGGGTAGTGCACGTCGACGATCTTTTGCAGCGTCACGCGATCGGGGAACGCGATGTAATGGAAGAAGCAGCGGCGCAGGAAAGCGTCCGGCAGCTCTTTCTCGTTGTTGGAGGTAATGATGATGATCGGACGCTTCTTGGCCTTGATGGTCTCGTCGATCTCGTAAACGTAGAACTCCATCTTGTCGAGTTCTTGCAGCAAGTCGTTGGGGAACTCGATGTCGGCCTTGTCGATTTCGTCGATCAGCAGAATCACCCGCTCTTCGGACTCGAAAGCCTCCCAGAGCTTGCCCTTTTTCAGGTAGTTGCGGACGTCGTGAACCTTGTCCACGCCCAGTTGCGAGTCCCGCAGGCGGCTGACCGCGTCGTACTCGTACAGGCCTTGATGCGCTTTGGTGGTGGACTTGATGTGCCAGGTGATCAACTTGGCGCCGAAGGACTCGGCCAGTTGCTCGGCGAGCATGGTCTTGCCGGTGCCTGGCTCGCCCTTGACCAGCAGTGGCCGCTCCAGGGTGATGGCGGCGTTGACCGCCAGCTTCAGGTCATCGGTGGCGACGTAGGCCTGGGTGCCTTCGAACTTCATCTGCTAATCCTCGAACGGTAACGCCGACCTGAACGAGGCAGGGCGGGGCGCAATAAATTGTCAGGCTCGACTATAACGCGCAGGTCGGTCGACTGTGAACGCAGACGGCTTATTCAGTCTCTGAATGGGGCGTCACATCTTGACTCAGTCTCGGCTGCTGGCCAGTATTGAGATATCGCCATTTTGGCGATAGCTTGCGGGGCATGTCTACTAAATATCGATTTCGCGATACGTACCGCATTCAATTGCGCGAGAAGGATCATCCGCCACCCCATGTCCACCTGACCGGTGGCGGGTTGGACGTGATGCTTAGCCTCGAAACTGTCGAAGTGATGAGGGGCAAGGCGCCGCCGCTGATTATCAAGGAAGCGCTGGAGTGGGTCAGAACTCATCAGGTGCAATTGTTGGAGGATTGGAAACGATGTTACCCATGAAACGACCACGGCTGTCGGCCGTGCTGGCGTTGCCGGATCACCGTCTGGCGCTGACTTTTATCGATGGCCAGCAACTGAGCCTCGATTTAAGTCGCGACCTGCGCTCATACCCGGGGTTGCAGCCATTGCTGGAGAGCGGTGCTTTTGAAGGCGCAACCCTGGGTGACGATGGCTGGAGCGTGGAGTGGCCCGAGCTGGATATCCAGATCGGCGCGGACACGCTGTACCTGGATGCGCTCGCGCAGAATGCAACGGATGAAAACACTCGTATTTTTATCGATTGGCGTGCTCGCACCGGGTTGCCGCTGAATCAGGCGGCCGAGGCGCTGGGAGTCAGTGCCCGCAGTATTAGTCGCTACAGCAGCGGTCGTGAAGCAGTGCCTCGGTCGCTGGCGTTGGCTTGTCTGGGTTGGGACTTTTTGCAGCAGCAATCGAACCCGGCGCGGGCGGCGGAAGAAACCGGTCGTTACACCGTTACACGAAAATCTTAGCCAGAATCCGGCTTGGATCGTTCGTACTGGGCATTGAATGCTTCAATGAAACCATTACGTAAAATCTGCAAAAAAGCCTCGAACGCGCTGATATCTCGCTGATGCACGTTGCCCTTGAGCTCGACGCGAGTGGCGAACTGGTTTTTCTGCTGGTTCTTCAGCACGTTCTCGGTGCCGCCGACGAGCGCTTCCCAGATGGAACGGAAAATCCCTTTGTCTTTGTTTTCCACGTCCTGTTGCCAATTGAATACATCGACGTCGTGCAACAGCGGTTTGATGTAGCCGGTGAGTTGACCCTTTTTGGCCTCGGCTTCGATGACCAGGTCACCATGGCCGGCATTGAAGTCGAACTTGCCGTAGGCCGCGGCGAAGTCGTTCATGCGTTTGAGTTCGAGGTCCTTGACGCGCAGGCGGAATTGGAAGTTTTGGAAGTCGCTCAATGGATCAAAAGTTGCCGTGGTTTCCAGCGGCGCATCCCCGAGCAACAGGGCCTTGCCGTCGAAACGTGCGTCGCGTTTGCCTTTTTTGTCGACCACGTTGGTCAGGTTGTAAATGGTGGCATTGACCTGGGTGGCATTCATATTGACAGGCGGTTTTGAATTGAAGTTACGAAAGGTGATCCGGCCATCGTTGATCCGCACTTCGTTCAGGGTGATCGGCAGCAATTTCTCCAATTGTGCTCGCCAATCGGTGCCTTCACCGGTCTGGGAGTTTTTCTTGTTGGCGCCACCATCGACGAAGTTCACTTCGGGTTTGTCGAACTCGGCCTCGCCCACCACGGCATGGTCGTACCAGAGCGAATGCCAACTGACGGAGAGGTCGATCAATGGCGCGTTAACGAAAGGCACCGGGACCTTGCCCTCGACCTTGACGACTTTCAGCCCATTGATTTTGTAGGCACCGCGCCACAGGGCCAGGTCCACGTCGGTAATCTGCCCGCGATAATCACCCATATTCGCCAATCGGTCGTTCAGGTAATCACGCACGATGTAGGGCAGGGCGATGTGCACGGCAACCAGCAGCATGAGGAGGCCCGCGAGGGTCACCAGGGGCCAACTGTATCGACGCTTCATGGCGGCAAATCTCTGGCGGTGTAAAGCGGTTGACTGCTGTGGCAGCCGGACGTTCGACTGACTGGACGACCACGAGCAACAGGCATACCTTGGTGGGCTAATTCAACGCGGTATAAGGACCCAGCCATGAGCCGTATCTATGCTGACAACGCCCACTCCATCGGCAATACGCCGCTGGTGCAGATCAACCGTATCGCCCCGCGCGGTGTCACCATTCTGGCCAAGATCGAAGGACGCAACCCCGGTTATTCGGTCAAGTGCCGAATCGGCGCGAACATGATCTGGGACGCTGAAAGCAGCGGTAAACTCAAGCCCGGCATGACTATCATCGAACCGACCTCGGGCAATACCGGTATCGGCCTGGCATTCGTTGCCGCCGCCCGTGGTTATCGGCTGATGTTGACCATGCCCGCGTCCATGAGTATCGAGCGACGCAAGGTGCTCAAGGCCCTTGGCGCCGAACTGGTATTGACGGAGCCGGCCAAAGGCATGAAAGGCGCGATCGAGAAGGCCGCCGAAATCCTCGCCAGTGACCCATCCACCTACTTCATGCCGGGGCAGTTCGAAAACCCGGCCAACCCGGCCATTCACGAAAAAACCACCGGGCCGGAAATCTGGAACGATACCGACGGTGCAGTCGACGTGCTGGTAGCGGGCGTCGGGACGGGTGGAACCATTACCGGGGTTTCGCGGTATATCAAGAATACCCAGGGCAAACCGATTCTCTCGGTGGCGGTGGAGCCGGTGGTGTCGCCGGTTATCACCCAGGCGATCGCCGGGGAAGAGATCAAACCGAGCCCCCACAAGATCCAGGGCATCGGCGCTGGTTTTGTGCCGAAGAACCTGGACCTGTCGATGGTCGATCGGGTGGAATTGGTCAGCGACGACGAATCCAAGGCGATGGCCCTGCGCCTGATGCAAGAAGAAGGGATTTTGAGCGGCATCTCTTGCGGCGCCGCCATGGCGGTGGCCGTACGCCTGGCCGAAACCCCGGAAATGCAGGGCAAGACCATCGTGGTGATCCTGCCCGACTCCGGCGAACGCTACCTGTCGAGCATGCTGTTCAGCGATTTGTTTACCGAGCAGGAAAATCAGCAATAACGTTTTATGACTGCTTTGCAGCCGAACGGGGGTTGATTCAGGTCAGCCCCCGTTCAGGAACCTTATGTTAAGAAGTGCTTTATTGCACAATCCTTAACACTGAATGTTGAGTTATGCGGGTTTTTCCCGAGGCCGGTAGTGTTTATCATGGCCGACTGCCACGTCGGGTAAATGACGTTGTGCGGAGTTTCCTATTCTCAAGGAGTCGTAGATGAGCTTTTCCTTTGTCGCGAAGGCGTCGGTGTTGCTGCTGTTCCTCGGCAGCACGCTCTATGTGCATTTGCGTGGCAAGGCGCGTTTGCCGGTCTTGCGTCAGTTCGTCAATCACTCGGCCCTGTTCGCGCCCTATAACGCCTTGATGTACCTGTTCTCCGGTGTGCCGTCCAAGCCCTATCTGGACCGCAGCAAGTTTCCGGAACTCGACGTGCTCAGGGACAACTGGGAAGTTATCCGCGACGAAGCCATGCACCTGTTCGACGAGGGCTACATTCGCGCCGCCGAGAAGAACAACGATGCCGGTTTCGGTTCGTTCTTCAAGAAGGGCTGGAAGCGTTTCTACCTCAAGTGGTACGACAAACCGTTGCCGTCGGCCGAAGCCTTGTGCCCGAAAACCGTGGCCTTGGTCAGCGGCATCCCGAATGTCAAAGGTGCCATGTTCGCGCTGCTTCCCGGTGGCAGTCACCTCAATCCGCATCGTGACCCGTTCGCCGGTTCCCTGCGTTATCACCTGGGGTTGTCGACGCCGAACTCCGACGATTGCCGCATCTTCGTCGACGGTCAGGTCTACGCCTGGCGTGATGGCGAAGACGTGATGTTCGATGAAACCTACGTGCATTGGGTCAAGAACGAAACCGAGCAAACCCGCGTCATCCTGTTCTGCGACATCGAACGCCCCTTGAGCAACCGCCTGATGACCCGCATCAACCGCTGGATCAGCGGCTGGCTGGGGCGCGCTACAGCGCCACAGAACCTTGACGATGAACGCGTTGGCGGGATCAACCAGGCCTATGCCTGGAGCAAGAGCTTCAGCGACAAATTCAGCGGTGTGGTCAAGCAGTGGAAGCGCCGCAACCCCAAGGCCTATCGCGTGCTGCGACCGGTGCTGGCGGTGGTGGTGTTGACGTTGTTGGGGTACTGGTTGTTTGGTTGAGGCTGACCATGGAATGAAAAAACCGCTCCTGGGGAGCGGTTTTTTATGAGGACAAGCTGAGAGATGCCCCGGCGAGAACACCGACAGGCTCTTCAACTATGGGGTTAGCCAGCGCATCTTTGATACGACGCAAATGACTTTCGGGTAGCTCCATGGAAGGACGTTTCCGACTTGTCTTGATTGATTGTCTGTCTGAAGCATTGCTTTCAACGAGAGCTTTCATTGAACCTCCAGCGTTGATCGTTAAATGAACAATTGGTCCGATACTAGTCGCACTCTACGAGCATCACAAGCCGACCCTCTACGTTGAATTCGAAACCAAGTTTTTGGTATATCGCGATAGCACCTTCTAAGGGCTCCTGAATTTCGATCTGTTTGCTGCCAATGATTCGCGCATAGTGGGTAACTGCGGTCAATGTCAGCGTTGCAATCCGGCTCTTCAGGGGATGATCTTTATCTGGTTTACCTTCCAGTCGCACGATTTTTACCCTCAACCGGCTCTGGTTTGGATTCGCAAAGCAAAGCCCACATAACTCAAGGTCAAACCAGATCGCCAGGTCGAAACCCATCGGCTCTCTGGTCTTCCATCCAACGACTTCACTCCATGAAAAATGTGGATCGTTCCAGTGATCGTATGCATCCAGTGCCTGCGCGCTAATCGCTTCGAAGCGAACCCTGGATAAATCCACGTCGATTGGTCCTGCCTGACCCAACTCATGGTGCAGCCGAGCGATGGTAGCGGTGGCAAGCTTTCTAGCCCTTGACCGATACAACTGATACCGAAGATGAGTCCGTTCCCTTGGCATTTGATCTCTTGCATTCCATGACCCCCATAGCGGGCGATTCCATTTCTCCCAGAGTAAGCAGCACTTCCCTGGCTGTCGTTACTGGCCATTTGGTCAAGTCATTGCAATCCATGTCACGCGCTGGTTATAGTCGGCGCTCGGTGGTTTTCTGAGCCACCGTTCCACCCATCAAAAAAGATCAGCCCATGCCAGCTTCCCTTATCAACGCGGTAGTCGATTCAGCGGTCAACGCTGGCGTCGTGCCGTGCGGGAATCAGCAGCCTGCGCAGATCAGTCATTACCCTCCACCTGTCAGTAGCACGCCGGTGTGCGTCGTCGTATCACCGCCAGGCGTTGGCTTCTCGGGCTGATCAGCTTTTTCCGCTGTCCCCCTGTGCCCGTCTGAAAACGACTGAATTTCAGCTTCGGCTGAGTTGGCTTTTTGCCTGACTACAGGTGGTATTCATGTTTGTCCTTTCGAAAAAGTCCGCGCTTGCGGCGGCGTCCACGTGCCTGTTCGTTCTGCTGTGGAGCAGCGGGGCGATTTTCTCCAAATGGGGGCTGGCCCACGCCTCACCCTTTGCCTTTCTGCTGGTTCGCTTCGCCATCGCCTTATGCGGGTTGGTGCTGCTGGTGCCGTTGCTCAAGCTGAAGCAGCCCAAGGGCGGCAAGCCGATGTTGTATGCGATGGCAACGGGCGTGGTGTTGCTGGGGGCTTATCAGATTTTCTACTTGCTGGCCCTCGACTCGAACGTCACGCCGGGGGTGATGGCAACCATCATGGGCGTTCAACCGATTCTCACCGTAGTGATCATGGAGCGGCACCGATCAATAAGCCGAATGTTCGGCCTGGCGCTGGGCTTGGCCGGGTTGATCATGGTGGTCTATCAGGGCATTGGGTTGGCAGGCATGTCGTTGGCCGGGATGCTCTGCGGACTGTTAGCACTGGCGAGCATGACGTTCGGTTCGATCATGCAGAAACGCATCACCGACAATCCTCTCGGCACACTGCCGGTGCAGTACCTGGCCGGGCTGTTGCTGTGCGGGGTGTTTGTGCCGTTCCAGCCGTTTCACGTCGAACGCAGCACAGGGTTCATTGTGCCGGTGTTGTGGATGGGGTTGGTGGTATCGGTGCTGGCGACGCTGCTGCTGTATCGGCTGATTGCCCGGGGCAATTTGGTGAATGTCACCAGTCTGTTTTATCTGGTACCGGCGGTGACTGCGGTGATGGATTACCTGATATTCGGCAACCGGCTGGCGGCGTTGAGCCTGCTGGGCATGGGGCTGATCATTGTCGGTCTGGTGTTTGTGTTCCGTAAGACTGCTTGAAACAAACAAGGCCCGGGGCATGAGCTCCGGGCCTTGTAGGTGATCCGACTTGCCTGCGAAGGCGGTTTTATCGGGCAACCACCTCAACCGGCTTCACTACCGCCGGCTTCAACACCAGCCACAACGCCGCCGCAATCAACACTCCGCCATAGAGGTGCGCCATCGACAGTGGCTCATCCAGCAACAGCGCGCCCCACAACACCCCGAACGGTGGAATCATGAAGGTCACGGTCATCGACTTCACCGGGCCGATCGAGCTGAGCAAACGGAAGTAAACGATGTAGGCAAACGCGGTGCAGCCCAAGCCCAATCCCAGCAACGACAACCAGACACTCCAGCCGCCCCAGCTCGCCGGTGGCTGGTTGATCACGCTGTAGCCGAACAGCGGCAGCAAAAACAAGGTGGCGCCGAGCATGCTGCCCAGGGCCGACAGGCGACTGTCGAGGCCGCCGGCCTGGTCGAGCCAGCGGCGGGCGAGGAAGCCGGCAAAGCCATAGCAGGTGGTGGCCATCAGGCACGCCAGTGCGCCCATCAGCAGTTGCATATCGAACGCCACCGGACCTGCGCGGGTGAGGATGCCGACGCCGAACAGGCCGAGAAACACCCCGCAGACCTTCGCTCCGGTGAGTTTTTCACTGAAGAACAACCCGCCGATCAACACGCCCATCAACGGCGTGGTGGCGTTGAAAATCGCCGAATAGCCGGCCGGCAGCACTTGCGCGGCCATGGAATAGAGCGTCGCCGGAACCCCGGAGTTGATTACTCCGAGCAGCATCACCGTCTTGAGTTTGCCTTTGAAATCCCAGCTGATACGCAGCAGCCCGACGATCACCAGCAGCCCGACAGCGGCGATCGATACACGGAAAAAGGCAGTGGGGATTGTGCCAATCACTGGGGCGATAATGCGCATGAACAAGAAGCTCGCACCCCAGATAGCCGCCAACGACAGCAAACGAAAAATATCGACAGGGCTCACGGTGCACTCCTCTTGATGGGGACGAGAGTGTTGCCGAGTGCCTTATCGATGGCAACCGAAAAACGAGCATTGAATTCGCCGGTCGCGACAGCGCGGGTCTGGCTCGAAAATTAGGCTTTTCCTGCACCCGGTTCACTGGATAAGCTCAGCCTTCCGGAATATCCGCAGAGGTTCCATCATGCCGCAGCAATGGCCAGCCGCCGACATCGCCCGAATGATCCTCGATGGCTTTGACGATTACCGCGAGCATTTCCGTCAGATCACCGACGGTGCCCGAGGCCGCTTCGAGCAAGCCCAGTGGCAGGCGACACAAGTCGCGTCGGCGGCGCGGATCAACCTCTACGAAGAGAAAGTCGGCGAAACGGTCGGGCGCCTGCATCAGTCGTTCGCCGCCGATGTGCTGATGGACGTCAGCAGCTGGCCGTTGGTCAAAAGCGCCTATATCAGCCTGATCGACCTGCGCTTCGACGATGAACTGTCCGAGACCTGGTACAACTCGATTTTCTGCGGGCTGTTCAGCCACGACCTGATCAGCGATGGCTGCATGTTCATCCACACTACGCGGCCGAGTTTGCGCCGCGCCCGGGCGGCACAAACCCGCACTTACAAGCCCCATGGCCAGTTGTCGGGCATGCTCGCGAGCATCTTTACCGACTTCCGCTTCAGCGAGGACTACGCCGATTTGCCCGGCGACCTGCGCCGCCTCGAAGCGCAACTGCGCGAGAACCTGCCGGACTGGGTCTGCAAGGACCCGGAACTGAGTGTCGAGCTGTTTTCCTCGGTGCTCTACCGCAACAAGGGCGCCTATCTGGTGGGGCGCATTTATACTCAGGACGATCAATGGCCACTGGTGATTCCGCTGCTGCATCGCGAAGGCCGGGGCATCCAGATCGATGCCTTGATCACCGACGAGGCGGAGGTGTCGATCATCTTCTCCTTCACCCGTTCGTACTTCATGGTCGATGTGCCGGTACCGGCGGAGTTCATCGGCTTTCTCAAACGCATCCTGCCAGGCAAACACATCGCCGAGCTGTACACCTCGATCGGCTTCTACAAGCATGGCAAGTCCGAGTTCTACCGGGCGCTGATCAATCACCTGGCCAACACCGACGACCAGTTCATCATGGCCCCCGGCGTGCGCGGGATGGTCATGAGCGTGTTTACCCTGCCGGGCTTCAACACCGTATTCAAAATCATCAAGGACCGCTTCTCGCCGTCGAAAAACGTTGACCGTGCCACGGTGATCGAAAAGTATCGCCTGGTGAAAAGCGTCGACCGGGTCGGGCGCATGGCCGACACCCAGGAGTTCGCCGACTTCCGTTTCCCCCTGAGCAAGTTTGAGCCGGCATGCCTGGAAGAACTGCTTGAAGTGGCGCCGTCCACGGTGTCGGTGGAAGGCGATACGGTGCTGATTCGTCACTGCTGGACCGAACGCCGGATGACGCCGTTGAACCTTTATCTGGAACACGCCAACGAAGCGCAGGTGCGCGAGGCGCTGGAAGATTATGGCCTGGCGATCAAGCAACTGGCGGCGGCGAACATTTTCCCCGGCGACATGCTGCTGAAAAACTTTGGCGTCACCCGTCATGGTCGCGTGGTGTTTTATGACTACGACGAAATTTGCTTCCTGACCGAAGCCAACTTCCGCCACATCCCGCAACCGCGCACACCGGAAGACGAAATGGCCTCCGAACCGTGGTACTCGATCGGGCCACTGGATGTGTTCCCCGAGGAGTTTCCACCGTTCCTGTTTGCCGATTCCGGGCAGCGAAAGTTGTTCGATCAGTTGCACGGCGAGCTGTACAACGCCGATTACTGGAAGGGGCTGCAGGAAGCGATTCGGGCGGGGAAGGTGATTGATGTGTTTCCGTATCGGCGCAAGGGCCTGGATAACGAGTAGCTCGTCTGAGCGAACACACTGTGGCGAGGGAGCTTGCTCCCGCTGGGTTGCGAAGCGACCCAAAAACCATTCATCGCGCAGATTCAGACAGCCGCGATGACAGGTTTACGACTGCTTCGCAGCCGAACGGGAGCAAGCTCCCTCGCCACAAAAGCGCGTCACTCAGCTGCGCAAATCTGCGACAATCCGCCTCCTGCGCCACTAGACGACTTTTGCGTACCTGATGACTGACGAATCGCCTTCCATCGACAAACTGCTGAAAAACCTCGATCACGCCATGCTCGCCGACCGCCACCGGCTGCGGCGGCAGTTGCTTGAGCTGCGCAAGAAACCTGACGAGGCCAAGCTGGCCCAGTGGGTGACGCGCACGCAGGCGTCCTGTGATCAGGTGTTGGCGCGGCGCGCCAGCCTGCCGGTGATTCGTTACGACGACAGCCTGCCGATCGCCGCCAAGCGCGACGAAATCAAAGCGGCGTTGCTCAAACATCAGGTGCTGATCATTGCCGGCGAAACCGGTTCGGGTAAAACCACCCAGTTGCCGAAGATTTGCCTGGAAATCGGTCGCGGCCAGCACGGCCTGATCGGCCACACCCAGCCGCGTCGAATCGCCGCCCGCAGCGTGGCGAGCCGGGTCGCTGAAGAGTTGGCGACACCTTTGGGTGCGCTGGTCGGCTATCAGGTGCGGTTCGAGGATCAGAGCGATGCCAACACCCTGATCAAACTGATGACCGACGGCATCCTGCTGGCGGAAACCCAGAACGACCGCTACCTCGAACGCTACGACACGATCATCGTCGACGAAGCCCACGAACGCAGCCTGAACATCGACTTCCTGCTCGGTTACCTGAAAACCCTGCTGCCCCGTCGTCCGGACCTGAAGGTCATCATCACCTCGGCCACCATCGACCTGGAGCGCTTCTCCAAGCACTTCGACGATGCGCCGATTGTCGAAGTCTCCGGCCGCACCTTCCCGGTGGAAACCTGGTATCGCCCGCTGACCCTGGAGCAGGACGAGGAGGGCAACCGTGTCGAGGATGACCTGACCGTGGATCAGGCGATCCTCGCGACCCTCGACGAAATCGCCGCGTTCGAACGCAGTGAGCGCAAGAGCCCCGGCGACGTGCTGGTGTTCCTGCCCGGCGAGCGCGAGATTCGTGACGCGGCGGACATGCTGCGCAAGGCTCAGCTCAAGCACACCGAGATTCTGCCGTTGTACGCACGGCTGTCGCCG
The DNA here is from genome assembly GCF_047304405.1 of Pseudomonas sp. Pseusp11. Taxonomy (NCBI): domain Bacteria; kingdom Pseudomonadati; phylum Pseudomonadota; class Gammaproteobacteria; order Pseudomonadales; family Pseudomonadaceae; genus Pseudomonas; species Pseudomonas sp. Pseusp11. The sequence goes on along the minus strand of NZ_JBGLZF010000019.1, from coordinate 20,797 downwards.
GCCGAGCAGCAGCGGATTTTCCAGTCGCATCCGGGGCGTCGAGTGGTTCTGGCGACCAACGTTGCGGAAACCTCGCTGACGGTGCCGGGCATTCGTTACGTGATCGACAGCGGCACCGCGCGCATCAGTCGCTACAGCTACCGCGCCAAGGTCCAGCGTTTGCCGATCGAAGCGATTTCCCAGGCCAGTGCCAACCAGCGTAAAGGTCGCTGCGGGCGGGTCGAGCCGGGTATCTGCGTGCGCTTGTACAGCGAAGAAGATTTCATCGGTCGGCCGGAATTCACCGACCCGGAGATCCTGCGGACCAACCTCGCGGCGGTGATTTTGCAGATGCTCCATCTGCGTCTCGGCGAGATCACTGATTTCCCGTTTATCGAACCGCCGGATGGCAAGGCCATCAGCGACGGTTTCAACCTGTTGCAAGAACTCTCGGCGGTGGATCGCAACAGCCAGCTGACCCCGCTCGGTCGGCAACTGGCGCGACTGCCAGTGGACCCACGCATGGGCCGCATGCTGCTGGAAGCGGCGAAACTCGGCAGCTTGCAGGAAGTGCTGATTGTCGCCAGCGCCATGTCGATCCAGGACCCGCGCGAGCGCCCGCCGGAGCGTCAGCAAGCCGCCGATCAGGCCCACGCCCAGTGGAAAGACGTGGACTCGGACTTCGCCGGGCTGGTCAATCTGTGGCGAGGTTTTGAAGAACAACGCCAAGCCCTGACGGCCAGTCCGCTGCGCAACTGGTGCCGCAAGAATTTCCTCAATTACCTGCGCCTGCGCGAGTGGCGCGACTCCCATCGCCAGTTGAGCCTGATCTGCCGCGATATGCAGCTGAGCCTCAACAAAGAGCCGGCGGATTACCCGAAACTGCACAAAGCCGTGCTTTCGGGTTTGCTCAGCCAGATCGGCCAGAAAACCGAAGACGGCGATTACCTCGGCGCCCGTCAGCGACGCTTCTGGATTCACCCATCCTCAGGCCTGGGCAAGAAGCGCCCGCAATGGCTGATGACCGCCGAGCTGGTGGAAACCACCAAGCTTTACGCGCGGATGGTCGCCAAGATCGACGCCGACTGGATCGAGCCGCTAGCCGGGCACCTGATCAAGAAAAATCACTTCGAACCCCATTGGGAGAAGAGGCGTGGACAGGTGGTGGCCTTCGAGCAAATCACCCTGTTCGGGCTGATCGTGGTCGGACGCCGGCCGGTGCATTACGGCCCGGTCGACCCGGTGGTGTCCCGCGAATTGTTTATCCGCGAAGCCTTGGTGCGCGGCGAGATTCAATCCAAAGCCAAGTGCCTGACAGCCAACAAGCAACTGCTGGAACAGCTAGACGAACTGGAAGCCAAGGCGCGCCGCCGGGACATTCTGGCCGACGAAGAAACCCTGTTCGCCTTCTACGATGCGCGCCTGCCGGCGGAGATCCATCAGACCGCGACCTTCGACAGTTGGTATCGGATCAACAGCCAGAAAGACCCGCAGCTGCTGATCATGCGCGAAGAAGACGTGCTGGCCCGCGAAGCCAGTGAAGTCACCGCCGCGCATTACCCCGACACCCTGCACATCGGCGACCTGGAACTGGCGCTGAGTTATCACTTCGAGCCCAACCATCCGCGTGACGGCGTGACCTTGCGCGTACCCGCACCGCTGTTGCCGATGCTGCCGCCGGAACGCCTGGAATGGCTGGTGCCGGGCGTGATCGAGGCCAAGTGCATTGCGCTGGTGCGCAACCTGCCCAAGGCCCTGCGCAAGAATTTCGTGCCGGTGCCGGATTTCGTCAAAGCCGCGATGCAGCGCATGACTTTTGGCGAGGGCTCATTGCCTCTGGCGCTGGGCCGCGAGTTATTGCGCATGACCGGCGCGCGGGTCAGCGATGAGGCCTGGGCCGAAGCGTCGCAGCAGGTCGAAAGCCATTTGCGAATGAACCTGGAAATCGTCGACGGCCAGGGCAAGTTCCTTGGCGAAGGGCGTGATCTGGCGGAGTTGACCGCACGCTTTGCCGAGGCCAGTCAGGCCGCCTTGGCCGTGCCGCAAACCGCGAAAAGTCAGCAACCGGTGGAGGCGAAGGTCTTTGCCGCCGTCGCCGAGAAAACCCAACAGAAGATTGCCGGGCTGTCGATGACGGTGTATCCGGCGCTGGTGGAAGAGGGCGGTACAGTCAAGGAAGGACGTTTCTCGACCCCGGCCGAAGCCGAGTTCCAGCATCGCCGGGCCTTGCAGCGCTTGCTGATGCAACAACTGGCGGAGCCGGCGAAGTTCTTGCGCGGCAAGTTGCCGGGGCTGACCGAGTTGGGCCTGATGTACCGCGAACTGGGGCGCATCGACAGCCTGGTGGAAGACATTCTGCTGGCCAGTCTGGACAGTTGCATCCTCGACGGTGAAGAGCCGTTGCCACGCGATGGCGCTGGATTGGCATCCCTGGCCGAGCGCAAACGTGGCGCCTGGACCGAGCACGCCGAACGTCTGGCCAGGCTGACTTTGGAGATTCTCAAGCACTGGCACGGCCTGCAAAAACGCTTCAAGGGCAAGATCGACCTGGCACAAGCCGTGGCCTTGAACGACATCAAGCAGCAGCTCAGCCATCTGGTGTACCCGGGATTCGTGCGGGAAACGCCGATGCTGTGGCTCAAGGAACTGCCGCGTTATCTCAAGGCCGTCGAGCAGCGTTTCGAGAAACTCGGCGCACAGGTGCAGAAGGACCGGGTCTGGAGCGGAGAATTGTCCGGGCTCTGGACCCAATACCAGACCCGTGCCAACAAACACGCTCAGGAAGGCAAACGCGATCCGCAGCTGGAGCTGTATCGCTGGTGGCTGGAGGAGTACCGGGTTTCGCTGTTCGCGCAGCAATTGGGAACCAAGGTGCCGATCTCCGACAAGCGCTTGAGCAAGCAATGGAGCCAGGTCGAGGCATAAACCCGATCTCCTTGAGCCTCTGCGGTCTACTGTAGGTATTGCATTACATCGCTTGGCAAAAGGGGCCAAAAGCCAGCGTTTATGGCAAACTTCGCGCCTATAAACGCCGGCCCCGCGGTTTTGAGCCTTCCGGGCCTGGGCGGATCGGAATAAAGCGATGCCAGGTTTGCGTCTGGAACCTGGAATAGACCCTTTGTGTGTTGGTACGTCGGTGCCAGCGCTTTCTGCCTGAACGGATTAGAGAAACGACCATGCATAACGTCGTCATCAGCGGCACCGGCCTATACACCCCGGCCAACAGCATCTCCAACGAAGAGCTGGTGCAGTCTTTCAACGCTTACGTCGCGCAGTTCAACGCCGACAACGCCGAGGCCATTGAGCGCGGCGAAATCCAGGCATTGACCGAATCCAGCGCAGCGTTTATCGAAAAAGCCTCCGGCATCAAAAGCCGCTTTGTCATGGACAAAGAGGGCATCCTCGACCCGCAACGCATGGCGCCACGCTTGCCCGAGCGCTCCAACGACGAGTGGTCGGTGCTGTGCCAGATGGCCATTGGCGCGGCCGAGCAAGCCTTGCAGCGTGCCGGCAAGACCGCCGCTGACATCGACGGTGTAATCGTCGCCTGCTCCAACCTGCAGCGCGCCTACCCGGCCATCGCCATCGAAGTTCAGGAAGCACTGGGTATCCAGGGTTTCGGTTACGACATGAACGTGGCGTGCTCCTCGGCAACCTTCGGCATCCAGGCCGCCGCCAACAGTGTGCAACTGGGCCAGGCCCGGGCGATCCTGATGGTTAACCCGGAAGTCTGCACCGGTCACCTGAATTTCCGTGACCGCGACAGCCACTTCATCTTCGGCGACGCCGCCACTGCGGTGATCATCGAGCGCGCCGACCTGGCGACGTCCAAGTACCAGTTCGACGTGGTCAGCACCAAACTGCTGACCAAGTTCTCCAACAACATCCGCAACAACTTCGGCTTCCTCAACCGCGCCGCGGAAGAGGGCATCGGTGCCCCCGACAAGCTGTTCGTCCAGGAAGGCCGCAAGGTGTTCCGCGATGTCTGCCCGATGGTCGCCGAGCTGATCGCCACGCACCTGGAAGAAAACCAGCTCAACGTCAGTGACGTGAAGCGTTTCTGGCTGCACCAGGCCAATCTCAGCATGAACCACCTGATCGTCAAGAAGCTGCTGGGCCGCGAAGCTACCGAAGCAGAAGCCCCGGTGATTCTCGATACTTACGCCAACACCAGCTCTGCCGGTTCGGTGATTTCGTTCCACAAGAATCAGGACGATCTGGTCAGTGGTTCGCTGGCCGTACTGAGCTCGTTCGGCGCTGGTTACTCGATTGGCAGCGTGATTCTGCGCAAGCGCTGATATAGCCTGAAAAGATCGCAGCCTGCGGCAGCTCCTACAGCATTGGATTTCAACCCGGTATCGTGGTTGGATACGATCGAACTGTAGGAGCTGCCGAAGGCTGCGATCTTTTTTTGTGTCCCCACTGATTCGGACAAGAGGCATCAATGGCTGCTGCTGACGACACCCTATTGCTCGAACGCCTGCTGACGGGCGAGCAGAAGGCTTTCAAGGAACTGGTCAGTACTTACCAGAGCGCCATGCGTGCGGTGGCTTATGCGATCGTCGGTAACCGGCATGCCGACGAAGTGGTGCAGGACGCATGGCTGTCAGTAGTGCGTAATCTGGGCGGGTTCGAGGGGCGTTCGAGTCTCAAGACCTGGCTGCTGACCATCACCGCCAACTCGGCCAAGAGTCGCTACAAGCAAAACCGCCGGGAAGTGTTGCTCGATGACCTGCCGTCGCCTCACGGTACGATCGATGACGATCGTTTTTCATCGAGTGATGGTCATTGGCTGGTGGCGCCGTTCGCCTGGCATCAGGACACGCCAGAGGCGCTGTTGACTGAAAACGAACTGCGCGAATGCCTGGAACACACATTGCTCAGCCTGTCGGAACTGCAAAGCAGTGTCTTGCTGTTGCGCGAGCGACAGGGGCTGGAGTTGGAAGAGATCTGTAATCTTCTGGAAATCTCACTCTCCAATGTTCGTGTGCTGCTGCATCGGGCACGGTTGAAGGTCTTTGCGACCGTAGAACATTTTGAGGAAACCGGCGAATGCTGACCTGTAAGGAACAAGTGGCGCGCTCCAGTGATTATCTCGATGGCCAGTTGAGTTTTCGCGAGCGTCTGATGATGCGGCATCACTTGATGTTTTGCCCCAATTGTCGGCGATTCATTCGGCAGATGCGGTTGATGCAGGCGACCTTGCGGGTGATGCCGCAGAAACCGGTCGAGGATGTGGAGGCACTGGCCGAGCGGCTGGCGGCGCAGCGGCGTAAAGATCGTTCCTGAAGGAAAGCACAGGCCGGCGCGGGTGAAACGAACGGATGATGGGGATCGTTGCCCCGCGCCAGACTGTTGAACCTCTTCAAACGACACGACCGTATGTAAACCGCATCGTTTGAAGTGTATTGCTTCGCAGCTTAGAACTTCGCTTCTGCGTCCAGTTGCAGCGTGTTGGTGTTGGCATCACGCTGGGTACGGCTGGAGAAGTCGGCTTTGGTCAGGAAGTAAGTGGCACCGAGGGCGAAGTTCTTGTCGATGTCGTAACCGACTTTGAACTTGTGACCGCGAGAACCGGTGGTGCCGTTGGCGAAGTCCGAGTCGGTGAAGGCACCGACCACGGCGTTACGCTGCACGTCGCGGTAGTTGTAGTCGAGGTTGAAACCGAAGACTTTCGACTTGGCACCGACCAGCCAGGCAGTGTCCTGATCGGTCACGGCATCGTTGTTCTTCACATACTGGCCGTAGAACGACAGTGGCATCGGCAGGCCGCCGATATCGATCTGGCTGAAACCTTCGTACAGACGGAACTCGTTGTTGGCGGAGTTGCCGTTGACGGCCAGGGCGCACGGCGTGGACGTGCCGGTGCAACGGCTGTCTTCGTCGTTCTGGTAGGCATAGACGCTGCCGCCGACGGTCAGTTTCAGGTTGTCGGTGATGGCGAAACGGCTGCCCAACTGGCCGGCGGTCAGACGCAGGTCGTGACGAAATTGCACGCCTTCGCCGTCGACGTTGTCCTTGAGGTTGTAGTTGCCCAGGCTACCGAACAGTTCGGCACTGCTGCCCAGTGGGTATTTGTAGGTCACTGCCAGACCTTCCGGGTTGATGTCGCTGTCCCAGATCACATCACCCATGCTGACCCATGGTTGCAGCATCTTGCCGCCGATCACATGCAGGTTTTTGATGGCGTCCGGGTGGTAGTCGATGTAGCCCAGATCCAGCCAGATCTGCTTCTTGTCGAAGTAGTTGTCCATGTCCTGGTTGGTCGAGCGAGCATCGTCACCGCCGCCGGTGGCAATGCGGATGCCGGTGTCCACTTGCGGGTTGATTTCGCTGTAGGCACCCAGACGGGCGCGGATGCGTTGACGATCCTTGTCACGGCCACCGTTGTTGGGTTCGCCGTCGATCTTGACCGTTTCCTGGCGTACGCGAACGTCGCCCTTGAACTGGGTCTTGGCGGCCCAGGCCAGTTTCTGGTCGAAGGCGCTCAACTCGTTGGCTTTCTTCGCGGCGACCGCTATTTGTTCGTTGGTCTCTTGCTGCGCCTGCTGCGCGATTTGCTGAGCCTTCTGATCCTTGGCAAGTTCGGCTTGCAGTTCAACGTACTGCGCCTGGGAAATAGAACCGTTAGCCTTGAGCATGTCGAGCAGTTTGGCGTCGACTGCGGCACTGGCCGGAACACTCATGGCCAGCAACAGGCCGCCACACAAGGCCGCCGCAGTTTTCGTGGAAGCAAGACGCATAGCAATCTCCGAAGATGAGAGGGATGGCTGAACCATCCTGGACACAACCGACAGTTGAAGGTCGGAAAACAGTGGCCGGGTAGAACCCGACGCTCTAAAAACAGGCGCCAGTATCGCGATGGTTTATGACAGGTCAGTGGCGAAGTGATGGCAGGTCGATGACGATACAAACGTTTCTGAAATGCCCGATTCAGAGCCTTGTATCGGATTGACGCGTGTGGATCGCCCTGCGATCGGCGATACTCGTGGAGCTGTCACGCCAAGATGTGGAGAGGAAAATGCCGCTGCAATGTCTGCATACACTGTCGCAAATCGCACCCTGTACCTGGGATGCCCTGGTGCCGGAGAATCAGCCGTTTCTGCGCCATGCGTTCCTCGGTTCACTGGAAGACAGCGGCAGTCTGGGCCCGCATTCCGGCTGGCAGCCCGAGCATCTGCTGCATGTCGAAGGCGAGCGCCTGATCGCCGCGCTGCCCAGTTACCGCAAATGGCATTCCTACGGCGAATACGTGTTCGACCATGCCTGGGCCGATGCCTGTGAGCGTGCGGGCATCGACTACTACCCCAAACTGTTGACGGCGGTGCCGTTCAGTCCGGTCAGCGGGCCGCGATTGCTGGCGGCGACGATCGAGGACGGTTTCGAACTCTTGCAGAGCCTGCCGGGTTATCTGGAGATAGAAAAACTTTCCAGCGCCCACATCAATTTCACCGATCCGTTCACCGACGCTGCATTGGCCGAACAGCCAGGCTGGTTGCAGCGCATTGGCTGTCAGTACCACTGGCAGAATCGTGATTACCGGGATTTTCAGGACTTTCTCGACGCCCTCAGTTCGCGTAAGCGCAAGCAAATGCGCAAGGAGCGTGAGCAAGTGGCAGGGCAGGGCATCGACTTCGAATGGCTGGAAGGCCGGCAGCTGACCCAGGCGCAGTGGGACTTCGTGTACGCCTGCTACGCCAATACCTACGCGGTGCGTCGGCAGACGCCTTACCTGACGCGGGAATTTTTCAGTCTGTTGGCCGAGCGCATGCCGGAGTCGATTCGCGTGGTGCTGGCCAAACAAGGTTCACGGCCGGTGGCCATGGCCTTCAGCCTGGTCGGCGGCGACAGCTTTTATGGTCGTTACTGGGGTTGCCTGGCGGAGTTCGATCGCCTGCACTTCGAGACCTGTTTCTATCAGGGTATGGATTACGCCATTGCCAACGGCTTTCAGCGTTTCGACGCCGGCGCTCAGGGCGAACACAAACTGATTCGTGGCTTTGAACCGGTGATCACCCATTCCTGGCATTACCTACGCCATCCGGGCTTGAAGTCGGCGGTGAAAGACTTCCTCGAGCGCGAACGCGTCGGGGTGCTGGGGTATGCAGAAGAGGCGAAGACCGCCTTGCCTTATCGACAAGGCTGAGCTTCGCCGTTGATTGCAGGCTCAGTCGCGCAGATTAACTGTCTTCTTTGCCCAGCCAGCGATACATCACACCACCGATGACCGCCCCCAGAATCGGCGCCAGCCAGAACAGCCACAGTTGTTGAATCGCCCATCCGCCGACAATCAGCGCCGGACCCGTACTGCGGGCCGGGTTGACCGAGGTGTTGGTGACCGGAATCGAGATCAGATGGATCAGGGTCAGCGCCAGGCCGATGGCGATGGGTGCCAGCCCGGCCGGGGCGCGTTTATCGGTGGCGCCGAGAATGATCAGGATGAACATGGCGGTCATCACCAGTTCACTGACAAACCCCGCCGCCATCGAGTAGCCACCTGGCGAGTGTTCGCCGTAGCCATTGGACGCCAGGCCGCTGGCCAGTTCGAAGCCGGGTTTGCCACTGGCAATGAAGTACAGCAAGGCCGCTGCGATGATCCCGCCAATCACCTGGGCGATGATGTAGGCGGGCAGTTCTTTGGCAGGGAAGCGTCCGCCGACGACCAGTCCGACCGAAACCGCAGGGTTTAGATGACAACCCGAGATGTGGCCGATGGCGAAGGCCATCGTCAGTACCGTCAAACCGAATGCCAGGGACACCCCCAGTAAACCGATCCCCACGTTTGGAAACGCTGCCGCCAGAACCGCACTGCCGCAACCCCCCAATACCAGCCAGAACGTACCTACCAATTCTGTAGCCGAACGTTTGAACAAAGACATAGCGAGTTTCCCTATCGAGATAACACTGTCGTTGTGCATCCAGCAGATGGACTTCGGAACCTCCAGTACCTTGGCTGAGTACAGCAGGATTTTTACGGAACTCCAGTGACCATAAAAAACCGCCAGAGCCCGTGGTTGGCGGGTTCTGGCGGTTTCTGGTGTTCTGCTGTGTGGTTGATGGCGCCAAGATCTTTTGATCTTTTGATCTTTTGATCTTTTGATCTTTTGATCTTTTGATCTTTTGATCTTTTGATCTTTTGATCTTCGCGGGCTCAATCGATCCCGACAAACCCGCCGGTCTGGTGCTGCCACAACCGCGCATACAAACCGCCATGGGCCAGCAGTTCGGCGTGGCTGCCGGTTTCGGCGATCTTGCCGTTTTCCAGCACCACCAACCGGTCCATCCGGGCAATGGTCGAGAGACGGTGAGCGATGGCGATCACGGTTTTGCCCTGCATCAGGGTTTCGAGGCTTTCCTGGATCGCTGCTTCGACTTCCGAGTCCAGCGCCGAGGTGGCTTCGTCCATGATCAGGATCGGCGCGTCCTTGAGCAGCACCCGGGCGATGGCAATCCGCTGACGCTGGCCGCCGGAGAGTTTCACCCCGCGCTCACCCACATGAGCATCGAAACCGGTGCGGCCTTCGGAGTCCGACAGCAGCGGGATGAACTCGTCGGCACGGGCCTTGTGCACCGCTTCCCAGAGTTCGGCGTCGGTGGCGTCGGGTTTGCCGTACAGCAAATTGTCGCGGATCGAACGGTGCAGCAGCGAGGTGTCCTGGGTGATCATGCCGATGCGTTCGCGCAGGCTTTCCTGCCCGACTTCGGCGATGTTCTGGCCGTCGATGAGGATCCGCCCGCCCTGCACGTCATACAGGCGCAGCAGCAGGTTGACCAACGTCGATTTGCCGGCGCCGGAGGGGCCGATCAGGCCGATTTTTTCGCCGGGCTTAATGGTCAGGTTGAGGCCGCCGATGATCCCGCTCTTCTTGCCGTAGTGGAAATCGACGTGTTCGAAACGCACCTCGCCACGGGCCACCGCCAAGGGTTTTGCCTGTTCGCGGTCGGTGACGCTGACTGGTTGGGCGATGGTCTGCAAACCGTCCTGGACCATGCCGATGTTTTCGAAAATGCCGTTGACCACCCACATGATCCAGCCGGACATGTTGACGATGCGGATCACCAGCCCGGTGGCCAAGGCAATCGCGCCCACGCTGATCAGCGACTGCGTCCACAGCCACAGGGCCAGCCCGGTGGTGCCGACGATCAAGAGGCCGTTCATGCTGGTGATGACCACGTCCATGCTGGTGACCACACGGCCGGCCAGTTGGGCTTTTTCGGTCTGTTCCGCGATGGCTTCGCGGGCGTACTGCTGTTCGAAGTTGGTGTGGGCGAACAGCTTGAGGGTAGTGATGTTGGTGTAGCCGTCGACGATCCGCCCCATGAGTTTGGAGCGTGCATCGGAGGACACCACCGAACGCTCTTTCACCCGCGGCACGAAGTAGTAGAGCGCGCCGATGTAGGCAGCGATCCAGATCAGCAGCGGGATCATCAAGCGCCAGTCGGCTTCGGCGAACAGCACCAGCGAGCTGATCGCGTAGATCAGCACGTGCCACAGCGCATCCACCGCTTGCACGGCAGAGTCGCGCAGGGAGTTGCCGGTTTGCATGATGCGTTGGGCGATGCGCCCGGCGAAGTCGTTCTGGAAGAAATTCAGGCTCTGTTTGAGCACGTAACTGTGGTTCTGCCAGCGGATCAGGCTGGTCATGCCGGGGCTCAAAGTCTGGTGCACCAGCATGTCATGCAGGGCGAGGAACAGCGGCCGCAGAATCAGCGCAACCGCCGCCATCCAGGCCAATTCCACGCCGTGGACCTTGAAGAAGTCGACGTTGGATGTGCTCTGGGTCAGGTCGATGATGCGACTCAGGTAGCTGAACAGCGCCACTTCGATCAGCGCGCCGAACAGGCCGACGACCAACAAAACGGCGAAGATTGGCCAGACCTGCTTCAGGTAGTAGGTATAGAAGGAGAGAACCCGGCTCGGTGGAGCCGCCGTCGGGGCATCGCGGAAAATGTCGATCAGTCTTTCGAAACGGCGATAAAGCATCGGTTCTCCGCCCGCGTACGGGCTCTCCTTTAAACGATATGAGCGGCGCCGGATATCGACCGGCCACCGCTCAAGACTGCCGGTGTACTCAGTCGATGCGCTTGGCCGACTTGATCAGCACCGGGTCGACAGGCACGTTCTGCATGCCTTGTTTGGTGGTGGTCTGAGAGTTGACGATGATGTCCACCACGTCCATGCCCTTGACCACTTTGGCGAAGACGGCGTAACCGGCGTCGCGACCCGGATCGAGGAAGGCGTTGTCGGCCACGTTGATGAAGAACTGGCTGGTGGCCGAATCCGGGTTCGAAGTACGCGCCATCGACAGTGTGCCACGCACGTTATGCAGGCCGTTGCTGGCTTCGTTTTTGATCGATGCCTTGGTTTCCTTCTGTTGCATCTGTGCAGTGAAACCACCGCCCTGAGCCATGAAACCTGGAATCACACGGTGAAAAATCGTGTTGTTGTAGAAGCCACTGTCGACGTACTCAAGGAAATTCTTGGTACTGATCGGCGCCTTGACCGGGTCCAGTTCGATTTCGATCTGGCCGTTGGTGGTCTCCAGCAGCACGTGCGGTGCCTTGGCCGGCGTGGCGGCCATCAGGTTGGCGGCAAACAGAACGGAGCCGGCGACGAGGGCGATTTTTTTCAGCATGGGTCAGTGATCCTGAGTGGTGATGTCGACTGCGGTGAGAAACTCGAGCAGGGTTTGGTTGAAACGTTCGGGTTGATCCAGCGGGGTGGCGTGGCGCGAATCGGCGATCACCACCAGCCGCGCATCGGGCAGCAGTTTTACATAGGTTTCTTTCAGCGCGACCGGGGTGTAGTCACGGTCGGCGCTGACGACGAGGGTTGGACACGAAACCCTGGAAAGTCGTTCCTGAACCCCCCAGCCAACGATGGCATCGAAGCTGGCGAGATAAGCATGTTTGTCGTTTCTTGCCCAGCGCGCCGCTATTTTTTGTCGTAACGAAGCTTGTTCCGGCTTGGGAAACAGTTTGGCGCCCAGGGCCTTGCCGATGGTGCCCATGCTCAGCACGCGCATCAGGCTCCAGCGTTTGAACCACTGCCAATAGTCGTTGCGGCTGCGCCGTTTGACCTCGGGCGCGCTGTTGACGATGCACAGACTCTTGAGCAGTTGCGGCTGGTCCACTGCCAGTTGAAAAGCGATCATGCCGCCCATCGAAAGCCCCACAAGATGAGCAGGGCCAAGGTTCAAGTGTTCGATCAGCGCGATCAGGTCGGCGCTGAACCCGGCGATGCTGTAACGCTCGCGGGGCTTGTCGGAGCGCCCGTGGCCGCGCACATCCGGCACGATCACCCGATGGTGGGCGGCGAGCGCCGGGATCTGCATTTCCCAGTCCAGGGTGCTGGAGCCCAACCCGTGAACCAGCAGCAACGGCGTGCCGTGACCATATTCCTCATAGTGCAGGTTGCAACCTTCATGTTCGAAATAGGCCATGGGTACACTCCGTGTCAGGCTTGTTCGGGCGCGGCGAAGGGCGCATCCAGCGGCGCGGTGTCAAAGGTGCGCAGCAGTTCGATGAGAATCTGCGTGGCCGGGCCCAAGGGTTTGTCCTTGTTCGAATACAGATAGAAACTCGGGTTGCGGCTTCCGCCCTGATCCAACGGTAGCACTTTGAGCGTGCCTTCTTTAAGTTCGCGCTCGATCATGTGCCGGGGTAGCCAGGCGAAGCCCAGACCGCTGCTGACGAAGGTCGCAGCAGTGGCCAGGCTGCCGACGGTCCAGCGCTGTTCGGCACCGAGCCAGCCGACATCTCGCGGTTGCTGACGGCCTGAGTCGCGGATCACCACTTGCATCTGAGTCTCCAGGTCCTGGAAGTTCAGTTCGCGGTTCAGACGATGCAGCGGGTGTTCGGGGTGGGCGACCGCGACGAATTCGACGTCGCTCAATTCCGCGCCAAGGTAACCGGGAATACTGAGACCGGTGATGGCCAGATCGGCCACGCCTTCAAGCAGGACCTCTTCGACACCCGATAACACTTCTTCGCGCAGCCGCACCCGGCAGCCACGACTTTGCGGCATGAACGCGGTCAAGGCGCGGACGAGGCGGGCGCTCGGGTACGCGGCGTCGACCACCAACCGCACCTCCGCTTCCCAGCCTTGTTCCATGTGGTGGGCCAGGTCTTCCAGTTGGCTGGCCTGTTTCACCAGTTGCCGGGAGCGGCGCAGCAGCACGCCGCCGGCCTCGGTGAGCACCGCTTTACGGCCATCGATGCGCAACAGCGGCACGCCGAGCTGGTCCTGCATGCGCGCGACGGTGTAGCTGACCGACGATTGCGAACGGTGCAGCACTTCGGCGGCCTGGGCGAAACCGCCGTGATCGACCACGGCCTGCAATGTTCGCCATTGATCAAGGGTCACGCGGGGCGCTTTCATGTTGAGCTCCTCTTGTCCTAAGCTGGCAGTTCTTATTGGAGACTGCGGAATGAAAAAAATCTGTTGTGTGATGGCAGGGTGTGCGTTGTTGGCGATGTTGCCTCTGACTGCGTTTGCCTATCCGATCGATGTCAATAAACAGCTCAACGGTTTGAAGGTCGACTACAACGCCTACGACACGGACGCCGACATCGGCTCCATTCAGGTCAACAACTACGGCGACACCGACGTCACTTGCAAAGTGGTTTTCAATAACGGTCCGGAAGCGCCACGCACCCGCAAGATCGACGTACCCGCCGGCAAACACAAAAACGCCACGGCCAAGTTCACCCGCACCATCATCAAGCTGCGTATCGACCTGACTTGCACCCCGAAATGACCTCAAGCGGAGCATGTCGCCTGGGCATGCTTCGCTTATAAACGAATTTATCGATGCTTTATAGCAGTTATTTGCGCTTTTTCATCGATATGACTCTGTTTAACCTTCACTCCATCGACCTACAGCATTCTCAGATGGAGGCTACATCCCATGTCCCGCGTTCTGATCATCGAAAGCAGCGCCCGTCAGCAAGACTCGGTTTCCCGCCAGCTGACCCAGACCTTCATCAGCCAGTGGAAAGCCGCACACCCAGCCGACCAGATCACCGTCCGTGACCTGGCCGTCAACCCGGTGCCGCACCTGGACATCAACCTGCTGGGCGGCTGGATGAAACCTGTCGAACAACGCAACGAGATCGAACAGGCCTCGCTGGAACGCTCCAACCAATTGACCGACGAACTGCTGGCCGCCGACGTGCTGGTGATGGCAGCGCCCATGTACAACTTCGCGATTCCGAGCACCTTGAAAGCCTGGCTCGACCATGTGCTGCGTGCCGGCGTGACTTTCAAATACACCGAGACCGGTCCGCAAGGTTTGCTCAGCGGCAAGCGCGCCTACGTGCTGACCGCTCGCGGCGGGATCTACGCCGGCAGCACCGCGGATCATCAGGAACCTTACCTGCGTCAGGTCATGGGCTTTATCGGCATCCACGACGTCACGTTCATTCACGCCGAAGGCATGAACCTGGGCGGTGACTTCCAGGAGAAAGGCCTGAACCAGGCCAACGCCAAACTGGCCCAGGTCGCCTAAGCCGTTAATCGCCAGATAATCACTGGATGGTCTAGTGACCTGGCGCAACCCTTCAAGCCTGCACGCGCATCGAACCTCCCTTTGCACTTATTGCTCCTGAGTGCTCTAGCCCGATTGAACGCTTTAGCGAGATCGGGCTTTTTTTTGCCTGGGATTTAATGGGCACTGATGGACCTGTGGGCGCGGGCTTGTGTGTTGGCTGACCGTTCGCGATAACGGGCAAAAAACGCTATCGTCGCCGCCATTCAAAACGAGGCGAGCATGGGCTATCTACTTTTTGTCACGCTGATCCAGGCGTTTTCCTTCAGTTTGATCGGCGAATACCTGGCCGGTCATGTCGACAGCTACTTCGCAGTGCTTGTGCGAGTGCTGCTGGCGGGGCTGGTGTTCATTCCGCTGACACGCTGGCGTTCGGTCGAGCCGGCATTCATGCGCGGGATGTTGTTGATCGGCGCGCTGCAGTTCGGTGTGACCTATGTCTGTTTGTATTTGAGCTTCCGCGTGCTGACGGTGCCGGAAGTGCTGCTGTTCACCATCCTCACGCCGCTGCACGTGACCCTGATCGAAGACGCGCTGAACCGGCGCTTCAATCCGTGGGCCTTGATTGCGGCATTGGTGGCCGTGGCGGGTGCGGCAGTGATTCGCTACGACCGGATCAATCCGGACTTCTTCATGGGCTTTTTGTTGCTGCAACTGGCCAACTTCACCTACGCCGCCGGGCAGGTGCTCTATAAACATCTGGTGGCCCGCCATCCGAGCGATCTGCCGCATTATCGGCGATTCGGCTACTTCTATCTGGGCGCATTGGCGGTGGCGTTGCCGGCATTTCTGCTGTTCGGCAAACAGAACTTCCTGCCCGAAGCGCCGCTGCAATGGGGCGTGCTGCTGTTCCTCGGCCTGGTCTCGACCGCGCTGGGTTTGTACTGGTGGAACAAGGGCGCGTGCCTGGTGAATGGCGGGATGCTGGCGGTGATGAACAACCTGCATGTGCCGGTGGGGTTGCTGATCAATTTGCTGATCTGGAATCAGCATGAAGAGTTGGGGCGGTTGTTGTTGGGTGGATCGGTCATTCTGGCGGCGGTGTGGATCAGCCGGTTGGGTGTACGCCAACCCGTCATTGCACACTAAACCGGGTTAATTCGGCGCCAACTGCGCCACCAGAAACTCAATAAACGCCCGGGTCTTTTGCGGTACGCGACGCGAGGAAGGGTAAACCGCGTTGATGGTAATCGCTGGTGCCTGCCACTCGCACAGCACCGGCACCAGCCGGCCTGCCGCCAACGCGTCTTCCACAATGAAATCAGGCAGCAGGGCGATGCCCATCCCGGCTTCGGCGGCCTGAGCGAGCAAGTCGCCGTTGTTGGCGTGCAACGGGCCGGAAACGTTGACCCGTTGCGTCTCCTTGCCATTGCACAACTGCAGGCTCACGCCGCTTTGCAGATACCCGTAATTCAGGCATTGATGCGCGCGCAAGTCTTGCGGGGTCCGCGGTATGCCTGCACGCGCCAGATAGGCGGGGGAGGCCACCATGATCCGCGGTGCCGGTGCCAGTTGCCGGGCGATCATGGTCGAGTCTGGCATGCTGGCGATGCGAATCGTCACATCGAAGCCGCCACGCACTGGATCGACCTGTTGATCGCTGAGCACCAGTTGAAGCTCGATGTTCGGATGCTGCTCATGGAACAGCGGAATCAACCGTCCAAGGCGATGCAGGCCGAACGACATCGGCGCATTCACCCGCAACACCCCGCGTAGCTCGCCGATGCCGTCTCGAGCGCGCTGCTCGGCCTCGTCCAGCGCGGACAACACCTCCCGCGCCGCCTCGAAATACTCGGCGCCAGCCTCGGTCAAGTGCAGGCTGCGCGTGGTGCGCTGCAGCAATTGCACGCCGATTGCTTCCTCCAACGCCTGAATCTGTTTACTCACCTTTGATCGCGGCACGTCCATCGCGCGAGCGGCAGCTGCGAAGCCGTTCTCGCCAACCGTCACGACAAAGGCGCGCATGCATTCGATCCGATCCACGATTGTCCCTTTTTTAGAATCAATTATTCTCGATTTTAGGGAATTGTCCCTTTTTTATCTAGCCCGTAAAGTTACTTCCAAGCCAGCAAGCAAACAGCTTGAGGCAAGTGACTCACCCAATACTCATTAAACAAATCGACATCAAAAGGAACGCGCCATGTCTAACCGTGAATTGCTCAACCCAACCAACTCCGCCCTGATCCTGATCGACCACCAGCCGCAAATGGCGTTCGGCGTGCAGTCGATCGACCGTCAGACCCTGAAGAACAACACCGTGGGTCTGGCGAAGGCCGCGAAGATTTTCAACGTGCCGACGATCTACACCTCAGTTGAAACCGAAAGCTTCAGCGGCTTCATCTGGCCGGAGTTGCTGGCTGTTCACCCAGAGCAGAAGCCGATCGAGCGCACCTCGATGAACTCCTGGGAAGACAAGGCGCTGGTTGACGCGGTGAAAGCCACCGGCCGCAAGAAGCTGATCATTGCCGCGCTCTGGACTGAAGTCTGCCTGACCTTCCCGGCGCTGGAAGCCCTGGCTGAAGGCTACGAGGTGTACATCGTGACCGACGCGTCTGGCGGCACCACCAAAGAAGCTCACGACATGTCGGTGCAGCGGATGATTCAGGCCGGCGCGGTGCCGGTCACCTGGCAACAAGTGCTGCTGGAATACCAGCGTGACTGGGCACACAAAGACACTTACGAGGCGGTGATGGAACTGGTGCTGGAGCACAGCGGCGCGTATGGCATGGGCGTGGATTACGCCTACACCATGGTGCACAAGGCGCCGCAGCGTCAGGTCAAATAACACCGTTACCCTTGTAGAAGCATGGCTTGCCCGCGAAGGCGGAGTATCAGTCGATAACTATGTTGACTGATACTCCGCCTTCGCGGGCAAGTCGGATCGCCGCACCGCTCGCACAGGGGCGGTGTTTACATGATGTGTTTTTCCGGCTCCGGAATGTGGCTCGCGCCTAACATGGCCGGAAGCAATCCGGCCCTTAAATCCCCGCCACTCGGCTGCTGATAAAGACTCAATCCGAACTCCGGCAGTACCGCCAGCAGATAATCGAAAATATCCCCCTGAATCCGCTCGTAATCGGCCCACACCGTGGTGCGGGTGAAGCAGTAGATTTCCAGCGGAATACCCTGTGCAGTGGTCTGCATCTGGCGAACCATGCAGGTCATGTTCTGCTGAACCTCCGGGTGACTTTTCAGATACGCCAGCGCATAGGCGCGGAAGGTGCCGATGTTGGTCATCCGCCGACGGTTGGCCGCCATCGCCGCGACGTTGCCCTGGGCTTCGTTCCAGGCCTTGAGCTCGGCTGTCTTGCGGCTCATGTAGTCGGTCAGCAAATGTACCTGGGACAGTTTCTGCTCTTCATCATCGCGAATGAACCGCACGCCGCTGGCGTCGATGAACAGGCTGCGCTTGATCCGCCGTCCGCCGGACTGCTGCATGCCGCGCCAGTTCTTGAACGACTCGGACATCAGGCGCCAGGTCGGGATCGACACAATTGTCTTGTCGAAATTCTGCACCTTGACCGTGTGCAAAGTGATGTCCACCACGTCACCGTCGGCACCGACTTGCGGCATCTCGATCCAGTCGCCGACCCGCAGCATGTCGTTGCTGGTCAGTTGCACGCTGGCGACGAATGACAACAGGGTGTCCTTGTAGACCAACAGAATCACCGCCGACATGGCGCCCAGACCCGACAGCAGCAACAGCGGCGAACGGTCGATCAACGTGGCGACGATGATGATCGCGCCAAACACGAACAACACCATTTTCGCCAGTTGCACATAGCCTTTGATCGAGCGGGTGCGGGCGTGTTCGGTGCGGGCATAGATGTCCAGCAGGGCATTGAGCAACGCGCTGATGGACAGCACCAGGAACAGGATGGTGAACGCCAGCGCCACGTTGCCGAGGAAGTTCATGCTGGTCTTGCCCAACTCCGGCACCAGGTGCAGGCCGAACTGGATCACCAGCGATGGCGTCATTTGCGCCAGGCGATGAAACACTTTGTTGTGGCGAAAGTCGTTGACCCAGTGCAACGCCGGCTGGCGACCGAGCATTTTGGTCGCATGAAGAATGAGGTAACGCGCCACTCGTCCGAGCACCAGCGCCACCACCAGCAGCAACATCAGCGCGAGTGTGGAATGCAGGAGCGGGTGCTGATCGAGGGCACCCCAGAGGTCTTGGGCGTTGAGCCAGAGCTGTTTGATATCCATGGGTGAAAACGCTTCTTCTGTAGGGCGCGACGGGGCGATTAGAGCATTTAAGAGGTTGCGGATGACGTTTTGAGACAAATCAGGCAACAAAAAAGCCACTGTTTGCAGCCGTTTGTATAAAGAAACTCGGCCTTCGCGCTCGAAACCGTTACCCTATGCAGCTGTTTTTTTGTATTTCTTCGAGGTAGCACCCGTGTTTTCCCAATTCGCCCTGCACGAACGCCTGCTCAAAGCCGTGGCCGAGCTTAAATTTGTCGAGCCAACGCCTGTGCAAGCAGCGGCTATTCCGCTGGCGCTCCAAGGGCGTGACCTGCGGGTGACAGCGCAAACCGGCAGCGGCAAAACCGCAGCCTTCGTTTTGCCGATCCTCAACCGCTTGATCGGCCCGGCCAAAGTCCGCGTCAGCATCAAGACCCTGATCCTGCTGCCGACCCGCGAGTTGGCCCAGCAAACCATCAAGGAAGTCGAGCGCTTCGCGCAGTTCACTTTCATCAAGTCCGGCCTGATCACCGGCGGTGAAGACTTCAAGGTCCAGGCCGCCATGCTGCGCAAGGTGCCGGACATCCTGATCGGTACACCAGGCCGGATGATCGAGCAACTGAACGCCGGCAACCTCGACCTCAAGGAAGTCGAAGTGCTGGTGCTCGACGAAGCCGACCGCATGCTCGACATGGGTTTTGCCGAAGACGTGCAGCGTCTGGTGGACGAGTGCACCAGCCGTCAGCAGACCATGCTGTTCTCCGCCACCACCGGCGGTTCGGGCCTGCGCGAGATGATCGCCAAGGTCCTGAACAACCCTGAGCACTTGCAGCTCAACGCGGTCAGCCAGCTGAACGACACCACTCGTCAGCAAATCATTACCGCTGACCACAACCAGCACAAAGAACAGATCGTCAACTGGCTGCTGGCCAACGAGACCTACCAGAAGGCCATCGTCTTCACCAACACCCGGGCCATGGCCGACCGTATCTACGGCCGGCTGGTGGCACAGGAATACAAAGCGTTCGTCCTGCACGGCGAGAAAGACCAGAAAGACCGCAAACTGGCCATCGACCGCCTGAAGCAGGGCGGGGTGAAAATCCTCGTCGCCACCGACGTCGCCGCCCGCGGTCTGGACGTGGAAGGCCTGGACCTGGTGATCAACTTCGACATGCCGCGCAGCGGCGACGAATATGTTCACCGCATCGGCCGTACCGGCCGCGCCGGCAACGATGGCCTGGCCATCTCGCTGATCTGCCACGGCGACTGGAACCTGATGTCGAGCATCGAGCGCTACCTCAAGCAGAGCTTCGAGCGCCGTACCATCAAGGAAGTCAAAGGCACCTACGGCGGACCGAAAAAGGTCAAGGCCTCGGGCAAAGCCGTTGGCGTGAAGAAGAAAAAGGTCGACGCCAAGGGTGACAAGAAGAAAACCGGCGCCAAGGCTCCGACCAAGCGCAAGATCGCCAACCGCCCGAAGACCGACGCCCTGTCGCTGGTCAGCAAGGACGGCATGGCGCCTTTGAAACGCCGTAAGCCGGAAGCGCCGGCGGCTGAATAAAGCACCGTAGCGATTCAATAAAAACCCGGACAGTGTCCGGGTTTTTTTACGTCAAAAGATCTTGCCATCTAACCCCCGGCTTTGTTCTTCGCCGATTCCAACTCCTTCAAACGCTGATCGATCACCTGGCACTTGTCCGGCAAATCCTTGCTGGCCGTCTCCAGGTCCATCTTCTGCAACTCGTCATTGATCTCCTTGGCCTTGGCCGGGTTCTGCTCAGTGATCTTGGCGACTTCCTTGGCCAGTTGTTCACGCTTGGCGGTGGCTTCCTCGGGAGGGCACGCCCAGATGGGGAGGGTGCAGGTGAGGGTGGCGGCGAGGGTGGCGAAAAGTTCAGCTTCCGAGAGCCACAGGCATGTTTGCGGGGTTGGCATAGGAGATTTACTAATGCTTATCGCCAACCCTACCGTTCGTCGACCTCCCCACCAGAATGGATCCATTTGTTGACGTCAAAATAGTGGCCATCTAATATCGCGCCACTATTGTGCTATCAGTCTCCATTCGAGGGATCGAACATGTA